>NZ_LT629791.1:7387375-7716500 GCF_900105925.1 Jiangella alkaliphila
GCACCTTGACACCAGGGAGATCAGCGGCGCCGAGCTCGCGGTACTCCGGGTGGTCGGCCTGCACGACGGCGGCGTCGGCCGGCTCGCCTACGTGGTAGGCCTCGAAGCCGTACTTCGCCAGCTCTTCGTCGGTGTACATGGGGTCGTGCACCAGGACGGCGGCGCCGCGCTCGCGCAGCGCCGCGACTGCCGGGAAGACACCGGAGAACGCGGTCTCCTTGACCTTGCCGCGGTAGGAGGCGCCGAGCACGACCACCCGCGCGCCGGCCAGCGAGCCGCCGTAGGCGGCCTCGACCAGCCCGACCGTGTACGACGGCATGCCCGCGTTGGCCTCTCGGGCGGCCCGGACGATGGTGGCTTCGGGATCGGTCCACAGGTACAGCCGCGGGTACACAGGGATGCAGTGGCCGCCCACGGCGATGCCGGGCCGATGGATGTGGCTGTAGGGCTGCGAGTTCGACGCCGCGATGACCTCGTAGACGTCGATGCCGTGCTGCGCGGCGAACCGCCCGAACTGGTTGGCCAGGCCGATGTTGACGTCGCGATACGTCGTTTCGGCGAGCTTGGCCATCTCTGCCGCCTCGGCGCTGCCGAGGTCCCACACGCCGTTCGCACGGTCGAGGTCGGGCCGGTCGTCGAAGTCGAGGACGGCCTCGTAGAACTCGGTGGCGCGCTTGGCACCCTCGGCAGTCAGTCCGCCGACGAGCTTCGGGTACTTGCGCAGGTCGGCGAAGACCCGACCGGTCAGCACCCGCTCCGGCGAGAACACCAGGTGGAAGTCGGTACCCTCGGTGAGGCCGGAGACCTCCTCGATGAGCGGCGTCCAGCGGGTGCGGGTGGTGCCCACCGGCAGCGTCGTCTCGTAGGACACGAGCGTGCCGGGAGTGAGGTGCTCGGCGAGCGAACGGGTGGCGGCGTCCATCCAGCCGAAGTCAGGCTCCCAGGTGTCGTCGTTCACGAACAGCGGGACGACCACCACGACAGCGTCACTGCCGGGGACCGCGTCGGCGTAGTCTGTGGTGGCGCGAAGCCGGCCCGCTGGGACCAGTTCGGCCAGCTTCTCGGCCAGCTGCGCCTCACCGGGGAACGGTTCCTGGCCGCGGTTGACGAGGTCGACGACGGCGGCGTTGATGTCCACCCCGACGACCTCGTGGCCCTTGCTGGCGAACTGGACGGCGAGCGGAAGCCCGATCTTCCCCAGGGCGACGACGGTGATTTTCACGGAGTGACCTTCGGTGACGTTGCGTGGACTTGGCGGACCGCCGTATAGGGTAACGCGGGTCGGCCCATGCTTCGCACGTTCCATCTGATGTACCCAGCCGGAGGTCGGTCACACCGATGAGAGTGCTCAGCATCGTCGGAGCGCGCCCGCAGTTCGTGAAGCTCGCGCCGGTCGCCGAGGCCTTCGCCGCCACCGTGCACGACCACGTCATCGTGCACACCGGGCAGCACTACGACACTCGCATGTCCGATGTCTTCTTCGCCGACCTCCGCATCCCGGACCCGGACGTCCACCTGGGCGTCGGCTCCGGCAGCCACGGCGTGCAGACCGGCTCCATGCTGTCCGCTCTGGACGCCGTGCTCGACGAGCACCGGCCCGACTGGGTGCTGGTCTACGGCGACACCAACTCGACGCTGGCCGGCGCGCTGGCGGCGGTGAAGCTGCACCTTCCCGTCGCCCACCTCGAGGCCGGCCTGCGCTCGTTCAACCGGCGGATGCCCGAGGAGCACAACCGCGTCCTCACCGACCACGCCGCCGACCTACTGCTGGCGCCCACCGAGGTCGCCATGGGGCAACTGGCCGCCGAGGGCCTGCGGGAACGGTCCGTGCTGGTCGGCGACGTCATGACCGACGTCTGCTTCCGCGTGCGCGATGCCGTTCTGGCCGGGGCGCCGCAGGTCCCGCTCGGGCTGACCGCCGGTGAGTACGTGGTCTCGACCATCCACCGTGCCGAGAACACCGACGACCCCGACCGGCTGACGGCCATCGTCGATGCTCTCGACGGCCTCTCCGCCGACGTGCTGCTGCTGGCGCACCCGCGTCTGGTGGCGCGCTGCCACGAGTTCGGCATCAAGCTGGAGCGCAATGGCGGGTCGCTGCGGGTCGCCGAGCCGCTCGCATACCCGCAGATGGTGGCCGCAGTGCTCGGCTCGGCCGGCGTGGTCACCGACTCCGGCGGCCTGCAGAAGGAGGCGTATCTCCTCGGCCGCACCTGCACGACGCTTCGCACCGAGACCGAGTGGGTCGAGACGCTCGAGGACGGCTGGAACGTCCTGGCCGCGGACCTGAACGACCTCGACCAAGTGGTGCGCCGACCGGTGCCCGTCGCCGAGCAGGGCACGCCCTACGGCGACGGGCACGCAGCTGCGCGCGTGATCGCCGCCCTCGCCGGCCACGGTTGAGTCAACGCCCAGCGCCCACCAGTCGAGCCATCGCCTGCTTGCCTGCGGCCAGCCGTCGTGCGAGCCGGTAGGAGGAACTGCCCTCGATTCGGGACATGCGGGCCTGGACGGCATCGCGCTCCGCGTGCGCCTGGGCCAGGCTCGCCGTGGCGTCGGACAACCGCTTCAGAGCAGTGGCGTTGTCCGCGATCAGCCGTTCGTTCTCCGCGGTCAGGCGCTCGTTCTCGGCAGTCGCCTCGGCGCCGGCCTTCTCCGCCTCGGCTCGCCGGCTCTCGAGGTCGCGAGCTCGCTCGTCGAGTTCGCGGACACGCTGGTCGAGCACCCGCCAGACGAAGCCCTCGACGTGATGCTCGTTGACCAGCCGCAGCACGGCCGGAGGATCGACGGGCGCCGCGTCGCCGTCCCATCGCAGATACGGATGCAACATCGGCCCGCCCGCATCGACCCGGCCCGCGATCAAGGCCGTCGGCGTGTCCGCCTCATCGAGGGGCAGCATGCCGGTGACCTGGTAGCCGGACGCGCCGACGCCCTGCACGAGTTCACCGGTAGGCAGCGAGCCGCCGTCCCAAGGCAGCAGAAGGACCACAGTCGCGACCCCGGCCTCTGACAGCCGGCGGCCGAGGCCGGCGGCGGGGTCATCGGCGGCGACGAGGTCGACCGCGGCGGCCGGAGCCGCGGGGCCGTCGGACAGCTCGGTGACCATACTGATGTCAGCCGGGAACGAGAGCGCGCCACCGGTACGGTCCAGCACCGGACCGTACCGCGCCACCAAGGTTCGGAGGATGTCGTTGCGTCGCATCAGCTCACCCTGTCGAAGACGATGAATCCGACCGGCGTGTTGCGGAAGCCGTAGGAGCGGAACTGGTCGGAACCGTAGCCCAACGGCTGCACCAGCGCACGGTACCGGGACAGCCCCCGGGTCCGCTGGTAGGTGGACCAGGTGTGGTCGGCCTCGGCCCCGTGGTCGGACAGGATGAGCCTGCCCCTAGGCGAACCAGCGACGCGAGGTTGCGCACCGAGTCGGCCCAGGCATCGTCGTCCATGACGTGGAACAAGACGTCGACGCTGTATACGACGTCGTACATGTACGGCGGGTGCCAGTCCGCGAGGGCGCTGACCGCGTACTCGTCCTGGTCCGCGGCCTGTGCCCGGCACTCCTCGATGGCGGCCTGGCTGATGTCGATGCCGTCGACGCGATGGCCGAACCGCGCCATGGCACGGGCGAACCAGCCCTTCCCGCACCCGGCGTCGAGGACACGCAGTGGCGCCCTGCTCTCGGACACATCGCCGACCAGGTCGAGCAGCCTGCCCAGCCGCATGGCGTAGAAGATCTCGTTGGCGCCGGCGTCGATGCCGACCACGCCTCCCGAGCTCAGCGGCGAGAACCGGCGGTGTCGCTGGTCCCAGTACGCCGTGGTCTCGTCGGAGTTCATGGCTCTCATCGCCGGATTATCGCCCGTTCGGCCCAAGGATAACCGTCTCGCCACGCTGCGCCGCGGTCTGGACGACCTCGGCTGGTTGGGCGGCACTGTGCCTGCAGGTGTTACCGCTGCCCGACTCGCTCATAGTCGCGGCCGTCTGCACTTCGCGGGCGTGGTGACCAACTCAGGCCCCCTACAGAAGTGGGCCTACCTGCTCGGCCAGCCGTGCGGCACGCTGCGCACCGAGACGGAGTGGCCGGAGACCCTGCACGACGGCTGGAACGTGCTGGTCCCTGAGCCGGCCGACCTCGCCGCCGCCGTCACCCGGCCGACGCCGGCCGCGCCCCAGGGCACACCGTACGGTGACGGGCACGCGGCTGGGCAGGTGGTCGAGGCACTGCTGCGCGGCGGAGCGGCATGAGCACACCGACGCTCAGGTTCGCCCAGACCTCGTGCCATCCCGGACGGTGGGGATGGCACGAGGTCCCGGCGGCCACGCATGAACAACAAGATGCACATAAGGCCGCGACGCTATTGACCAAATATGCAGGATCAAGCAAGTCACCAGCGCGGCGGCAGCGCAACTTTCACTTGAAGCCGATCAGGGTACGACCGCGATCGAGGCGCTCAGCGCACTGGAAATGGCAGTCACGTTCACATAGTAGCAGTTGGAATTTAACTGAGGCTCCCTCCATGCCTGGCCATGCGCCATCACTGCACCATCTGAATAGGTGGTCAGGAACGGCGCACCCCAGTCATTGTCGCAGTTAATGCCATTTACGAGCACTAGCCCATTTGGCCATCCGGTCGCACTTACCGGTCCAGTGATATACCCGGAATCCAGCCCTGCCCTGGCACCACTAATGGCAATGGGAGCATTTCGTACGACCGAGCCGGCCGCAGATCGTACCGGTCGCACGTCGGTCGTATTAGGATTCGTGGACGTTCCACCGACCCAGACGTCTGCATTGAATGATGTGCCCGCCGCCGGCCCCATGAGCCCAGCGGCGACACTGGTTTCCACGTTCCCAACCGTGCCTACGGTTCGACCATCATTTTCCCAGGTGCTCCACCTATTGCTGCAGTCTTCCGAAATTCCACCATACAGGCGGTTGTTACTCCAGAGCCTCCAAGTGAAGCCCTGACTGCAGACATGGCTTCCCGTGTAGTATGATTTCAGCGTATTCCCGGCGGTCCATCCGCCCCTGTCGATCATCCTGCTGCCCGACAGCACGCCAAATTCAGCGTCCGTCGCCTCGCCACTCAGCTCATCACTCGCCGCAGCTTCGACGATGGGCTCGATACGAACGGGCACACTAGTACGAAGATGCTGCAACGAACCTTCAACCTGCCCTGCGGCGGCATTGTCGACCAGGACTGTAACTGCCGACGCACGCACATCGTAGTAGGCACCCTTAATCGCATGCGACTGCGCACCTGCCCATGCCGTAGACAGCCCAAGATCCTCCGCCATTGCTTGACCGTCGACGACGGAGGCGGATTCAACAGCGAAGGTCACTTCAGCAGACTCTTTCAGACCGGCCAAGACGTCCTTGACGTCGCTTTCCAACTGCGCTGACTGGCTAGGATCAGCACCTGGTCGGAGCTGAATTCGCAGCGACTCGGTCTCGGTGTGCCAATAGGAGCCGCCATAGACGTCAGGGGCTGCCTCGAGCGTGCCTTGAAGTGCCTCGTACGTCTCATTGACGTACTGGGCAGCGACGGGCGTAATAGGCTCACCGAACGTCTCCGCCGGCTCGGGAACCTGATCTGGTTCGAATTCGGCCGCTTGGGCGCCTCCACTCGCCGCCGCTAGAACCAAGGCCACAGAAGCCAGGACGGGAAGACTTCGCCGCATTTCGATCTCCAATCCGGGAAATTACAAGGAGCGAGAAGGACAAGAACCAACAATTATCCAAATAGCGGCACTGTGTGTCGAACAGGGACATCCGCTCACACTCGCCACCACCAGCTCGCAGCCTGCGGCCTGCCCCAGAGGAGAGCCACACTCACTCGGACGGGCATTGAGGCGACCGGAGACTCCGGCACGACCGGAAGGCGCGGACCCGGCCGACGCATGCGCGAAATCAAGAGGGTTACGCATTTGATCGACCACGTGCTCGAAATCCGCTCAACTATTGACCAGGATCGTAAGCTGACCACGATACAAAGGTAAGGTATCCGATGCGCGCCTTTCGCTTGAAGGAATCAATCAGGGCACGACCGCGATCGACGCGTTCAAGGCGCTGGAAATAGCGGTCACATTGACGTAATAGCAGTCGGGATCATCATCAGACTCTTGCCATGCTTGACCGTGCGCCATCACCGCGCCGTCCGAATAGGTTGTCAGGTACGGCGCGCCAAAGTCAGACTCACAGTCGATACCAGTCACTCGCACCAATCCGTTTGGCCAACCAGGCCCGTATACCGGCCCTGTGATGAGCCCCTCGTCCAGCCCCGCATAGGCACCGCTAATGGCGATATGAGTACCTACCACGACCGATCCGGCAGCGGATCGAACCGGCCGCACGTCGGCCGTGTTCGTCGCACCGACCCAGACGTCCGCATTGTAGGACGTCCCCGAGGCGGCGCCCATTAGCCCAGCGTCCACAGTGGGTTCTACTACCCCTACCGCACCGACACTGCGGCCAGCGTGAAGCCAAGAATTGTCCCGATCGCTACAGTACTCTGCGATCCCGCCATACAGGCGATTGTTACTCCAAAGCCTCCAGGTGAAACCTTGGGTGCAATAAAAATTAGTAAGTGATCCCCTGATCAGGTTCCCGCCGGTCCAACCGCCCCTGTCATTAAACCTGCTGCCCGCCAGCAGGGCTGCCGCAGAGCCCACTGTGTCACTTGCAGCATCGCCTGACCCAGGTTCGGTGACGGGCTCGATGCGAACCGGCACAGCGGTGCGGAGACCTCGCAGCGCCCCTTCAAGCCGAGACTCCGCCGAAGCGTCCACCAATACCTTGACGGTGGCGGCGCTCATGTCATAGTAAGCGCCCTTGACTGCCTGCGACTCCGCGCCGGCCCACGCCGTATCCAGGCCGAGGTCCTCCGCCATTGCTTGACCGTCGACGACGGACTCGGATTCGACAGCAAAGGTCACCTTGGAAGATTCCGCCAACGCCGCCAGGACATCATCCACTTCGCGCTCCAGTTGAGCCACCTGGACAGAATCGGCACCTGGCCGAATCTGTATACGTAGCGACTCCGTCCGGGGATGCCAATATGACCCGCCATAGACGTCAGGAGCTGCCTCAAGCGTTGCCTGAAGTGCCTCGAAGGTCGCATTGACGTACTGGGCGGCGACCGGCGTAATCGGTTCGCCGAAGGTCTCTGCTGGCTCGGGAACCTGATCTGGTTCGAATTCAGCCGCTTGGGCGCCTGCACCAGCCGCCGCCAGAACTAAGGCAACCGAGGCCAGAACAGGAAGACTTCGCCGCATTTCGATCTCCGATCCGGGGAATTACGAGGAGCGAAAGGGACAAGAACCAACAATTATTCACATAGCGACACTGTGTGTCAACCACGGGCATCGCGCGCTGCGAGTTGAGGTGATCCGCTGCACGAATCACTAGTTCCGATGAGCGATACCCTGATTGATTGCCGTGCGTCTCAACGGGCCGATCGGCTGCCGACCCACGAGGCTGTTCGCTCGCCGCAGCTGAGCCAAGCGACTGGGCATCCTGACCACGAACGCCGTGCCAGCTCGACCATCTGACGACAACCATGAATCGGCTAGCGCCCTCGAACCGCGGGAGTGGACTGCACGGACGGACGACCATAGGCGGAAGGTCCACGCGAGCGCTCAGAGCTAGAGCCGGCGACGCCGTCCGGTGACGCGATCAGGGGCGTGCTCAGGCACGGTGACGGCACTGCCCAACATCGCCGACGTCGGCTAGCCTCGCGTCATCGACCTGATCTGCTCGGACGCCACGAAAGGCGACAAAGAAGATGACGGCACGGCAAGCGCTCACCTCCACCACAACCCGTCGACGCTTCCTCACCGCTGCTGGGCTGGCCACTGCGACCGTGACCTTTGCCGGGACGCAAGAGGCGATGGCGGACGACTACGGGTCCGGCCAACTCGGGCCGTGGCAAGACCTGTCTCGCGCAATTTCGACCGAGAAGCAGATCAACCCGGTGCTGGCCAACGATGGGTTCTTCATGTTCGGCGACAGCATTGCCGTACAAGATGGTTACGCGCTGGCGCTTCGGCTCCAAGATCGGACAGGCGATCTCATCGCTGTCCACAACTGGTCCGGCCGGCCGACGGCGCCGGCCGTTGACGCCCTTCAGCAATGGGCGAGTACTTACGGTCTCCCTCGTCGGATCATTATGGCAACGGGTAGCAACGACATCTTCAATCCGCCAGCGTTCGGCCCTCAGATCGCTCGCACGATGTCGATCGTCGGACCGAACAGGACTGTTTTCTGGGTCAACACCCAGGCCGCGCGGACGCGCGTGTCCGAGAGCATGCGGTTGGCAGATCAACGAAACAGCGCATGGGTCAATCTTCAATTGGCGGACGCCCAGCGGACGTATCCACAACTCAGGATCGTTAGATGGGCAGAGTTTCTTGCAGCCAAGCTCAGTCGCCTTACTGCGTACCTCAGCGACGGCGTCCACACGACTGTGCCGCTCGGCCAAGACGCTCGCAACGAATTGATCGTCCAAGCAGTCGAAGGAACGTGACCGTGACGGAGCTGTTGCCGGCAGCTCGAGTACCCCGGTCGCTTGTTCTACTACCGGCCAGCAGACCAGATGTCAGACGTTGCCTCTTCACCAGCGTGGTCATTCGGATGACGTCGCCAGGCGCCGTGCCGCATGGTCGGAACGGCCGATGTCAGTGCGACACAGGTACCAAGAGCGGACACTGATCCCAGTCCCGTCCCGCCACGTGTATCCACCTACCCTCGGCATCGGCTTGACGCAGTCGCTCATGCGCGCTGAGCGGCTGAACGAGCCGTTAGAGGCGACAACACAGACCCGACTTGGCTCACGGTTGGCTGATTTCGGGGCTCGCAATGCTGTGACCTGCGGTGTTGGTGTCGTCGGCACGCACTAAACGGGCGGGTCCTGTCCTGTCGGCCGTGGGTCGGGGGCGCGGGCGCTGCAGATCTTGCACTCCCAGCACTGCGGATCGCGAGACTCGAGCACGTCGCCGGAACGTGCGTCCGACCGGTGGTCAAGAGCGTAAATCGTGCGTTGGAGACCAAGGCCGCGCGCTGGCCGGGATCAAGGGCTACGTCACCAACCTGCCAAACCCGGACTCCGAGCAGGTCATCGCCGCCTACAGCCGCCTGCTGCAGGTCGAGAATCCTTCCGCATGTCCAAGTCCGACCTCGCCGACCGCCCGATCTACCACCACAACCGCGACTCGATCGAAGCGCTTGACGGAACCCGCACGGGCCGAGAAACGTCGAAGTGGTTCAAGCAATGGTCCAGATGCCGGCGGGAGGACCAATGTTTCCAGACATGGAGCGATTGCACAGCGGACGCGATCTCAACCGCTATCGCCGCTCCGACTACCTACCGCCGGGACGGCCACGCCAACGTCGGCAAGTCATCCACGTCCTCATCGGCGTCCTAGCAGCGTCGACAATCTTGGCAACCACGTACAGCTCCTACGAAGACCCACTTGAGAACCGTGAACCTCTACCCACATCCGCATGGACCCAAGGCGAATTCGGCCTCGATGCCCAACTGGGCGGCATCCTCCGCGCCACGCCCGACGGCTGCGTCTACGCGGTGTCCGACCGAGATGAGAATGGCAGCTATTCCATCACCGGTTTGGCATGGCCTCGAGGCTGGTCCACGCAACAGATAAACGGCAGGACCTACGTCTTGGACGAGGATGGAGAACCCGCCCTCGGCGAAGGCGACACATTCACCGTCCGCGGCGGCCTCTCGCCCACGCCCGAAATGGTGTGCGGCGTTCGAAACACTCCCACGTTCGTGATGATGGACAGACCAACTCCAGGCCCCGACGCACGAAACGGGTGACGTTTCCGTAAGCGGCCGTGGCGCACACCGGTCGGATCGGCCTTCCGACTACCCCTGGTGCGGCGACATATACGCGGTTTCCACCTTGCTGCCCTGGTCGAAGGCCCGGCGGGCCGCGATCAGTGCACCCGGCCGGCAACGTAGCCGAGCCGGCCAGTGTCCGGCCACCAGGTCGTTTGACCGTCCAATCGCCCGGCGCCCACAGCAGATTGGGCACCTACGTCACCCAGGTGCACCCAAGATCCTCCCATCACAGACACCCGTGACAATCTGGACATACCAGGTTACGATCTCCCTTGCCTTTGGCCAACACATGGGGAGCAGCCATGAGCAGAGCCCGCCGGCGTCAGGTTCTCGCCGCAGCGACCATCGCTATGGTGACGGCCCTAGTTAGCATGCCCGCCGTCAGCAATTCCTCCGAGCCAGATTCTCCGCGCGCCGTCGCGGATGACATCGGACCCGGCGGCCCAAGACCGGCACCAGCCGAGCTCTCGCCCGGCGATCAGAAGTATCTCGCGTTCCGCGATGCCGCGCAGGATTTCCAACTGCCTACGGGCGTCGATTTTCAACATGTTTCACGAGACGCTGAGACGGATAAGTCGCTTGATATTGTTGTGACGGGCAGCTCGCAGGCCTCGGCCACTGACCTCGAAACGCAATTCGAGCGGCTCGCCGAATCTCTCGGGTACGAAGCCGACATAGAGATTGTTCAGGCGGAGTTCTCCGACGACCAACTCACAGCGGCGGCCAACGAAGTGGCAGCAACGCTCGACGACTGGGCGGGCGACCTCGCTTCAATAGTCGTGCGCATCGGGCCCGACTACGATGCTCAGAGCATTCTTGTCGAGTCCACTGAGCACTCCCCCGAGCTTCAGCAGCGAGCAACGTCCACGTTCTCAGAAGACTTCATATTCGAGACGCTCGGCGCCGAGTACGAGAACGAGGCTAATCGGTATGATGACACGTCGCCCTGGACGGCCGGCAATGCGTTAACACACGCCCCAAACTCGATTGAGATCTATTGCACACAGGGCTTTAACTGGCGCCGCTGGTCTGACAACGCAAGGTTCATGGGGACTGCAGGCCACTGTTTCAGTAGGAACACGAGCGTCTACAACGGCAACAACGCGACCCAGAGAATAGGCGTCACTGTAGCCCGATGGTATACCGACAACGGGCCTATGGACTTCGAGTTGATCCAGCCTCGAGTTGGTTCCGTCGACAACTCGATGTGGAACGTCATCGACTACCAGGACGTTCTGCGACGTGTGGTTAGTGCCGACAATGCCAACGATCAGAGCATCATCGGAACTCGCGTTTGCATCAGTGGGGCGCGAACAGTAAGTGAGTTCCCGATGTCTTGTGGAGAGATCAGCGCCGTAAATCAGACTATCAGATTCAGCAACGGGGAAGGTGGATTCTATACGATCCGCAACCTGACCTGCGTTGCCTCTGTCTACGACCTGGGCCGAGGTGGCGACTCAGGCGCTCCCGTCTTCAGCACCTACACCAACGGGAACATCTACGCCTTCGGCCAACACATCGGATCGCCGTCGGAAGGCGGCGGTGACTGCGCAGGAATCTTTGTCCCAGTCGTCGTGATTTCCGCAACGGCACAGGTTTCTTTGATCGTCAGTTAGTCCGAAGCCTATCCACCACGATCATTCCCGCTGGTGCTGAGGCTTGGCCTTCAGCACCGGCGGGAGTCAAGGAACTGCGGCCGCGCTACCCGGCGTCTCGGTCTATCCGATACTTGCTCTACTCTTCCACCTGTCGCTGACGTTCCAGGCGCACTGTGGTGCCGTCTCTGGCGGAGTCGAGGACGGCCTCGGCAACCTCGACGGTCGCCAGGCCCTGCAGCATGGTGACGATGTCGGTCTCCTCTTTGCCCAGAATGGCGTCGCGGAACGCCTCGTGCTCGGTGCGCAGCGGCTCAGGCTTGGCGATGGCGTACCGCACGACGTCGCCCTCGGACACGCCGCGAAACTGGGCGAGGTCGTCCCAGGCCGTCGGGATGGACCCGTTGGCGTGGAACGTGAGGTCGGCGTGCAGGGTGTCGGCGATGTAGGCGCCGCGGTCACCGGTGACGATGGTGACCCGCTCCTTCATCGGCGACAGCCAGTTGACGAGGTGGCTGGTGACGGTGCCGTCGGCGAGCTGGCCGGTGACGGCGACGAGGTCCTCGTGGTCGCGGCCGCTCTTGTGCACCGTCCGGGCCGCCACGGACACGAACGGCGAGCCCACCACCCAGGCGGTGAGGTCGATGTCGTGGGTGGCGAGGTCCTTGACGACGCCGACGTCGGCGATGCGGGCCGGGAACGGGCCCTGCCGGCGGGTGATGATCTGGTAGATGTCGCCGAGCTCGCCGTCGAGCAGCCGCGAGCGCAGGCTCTGCAGCGCCGGGTTATACCGCTCGATGTGGCCGACGGCGCCGACCAGGCCGGCCGCCTGGAACGCCGCGGCCAGCTTGGCCGAGCCCTCGCTGTCCTTGGACAGCGGCTTCTCGATCAGCGCGTGCACGCCGGCCGACGCCAGCGCCAGGCCGATCTCCTCGTGGTACGCGGTCGGCGTGGCGACGACGCAGTAGTCGAGGCCGGTCTCGATGAGCGCCTCGATGTCGGGCTGCACGGTCAGCCCGCCGGCCACCTTGTGCGGGTCGCCGGCCGGGTCGGCCACGCCCACGAGGTCGACGCCGTCGAGGGAGCGCAGGACCCGCGCGTGGTGCCGGCCCATCATGCCCAGGCCGATCAGCCCGGCTCGCAGGTTGGTCATCAGGCTCCCGCCTTCGCCAGGGTGTTGACGGCCGTCACGATGCGGTCGAGATCGTCCGCGCTCAGCGACGGATGGACCGGCAGCGAGATGACCTCGGCCGCGGCCCGCTCGGTCTCGGGGAGGTCGAGGTCGCGGGCGAACGACGGCAGCCGGTGGTTGGGGATCGGGTAGTAGACGCCGCAGCCGACGCCGTACTCCTCGCGCAGCGCCGCCGCGAAGCGGTCGCGGTCGCCGGCCACCCGGATCGTGTACTGGTGGTAGACGTGCGTCGCGTGCTCGGAGACCGGCGGCACCACGACGCCCTCGAGGTTGGCGTCGAGGAACGCGGCGTTCTCCTGCCGCTGCTTCGTCCAGCCGGCCAGCTTGGTCAGCTGCACCCGGCCGATGGCGGCGTGGATGTCGGTCATGCGGTTGTTGACGCCGACCAGCTCGTTCTCGTACTGGCGCAGCATGCCCTGGTTGCGCAGCAGCCGCAGCCGGCGCTCGAGGTCGAGGTCGGCGGTGCTGACCATGCCGCCCTCGCCCGACGTCATGTTCTTGGTCGGGTACAGGCTGAACATGGCGAACGTGCCGAACGAGCCGACCGGCGCGCCATTCCAGGTGGCGGCGTGCGCCTGCGCGGCGTCCTCGAACACCTGCAGGCCGCGCCGCTCGGCGACCTCGCCGAGCCCCGTCAGGTCGGCCGGGTGGCCGTACAGGTGCACCGGCATGACGCCGACGGTCCGCTCGGTGACGGCGGCCTCGACGGCGGCCGGGTCGAGGCCGAAGTAGCGCGGCTCGATGTCGGCGAACACCGGGGTGGCGCCGGTGAGTGCGACGGAGTTGGCCGTGGCGGCGAACGTGAACGACGGGACGATGACCTCGTCGCCGGGCCCGACGCCGGCGGCCAGCAGGCCCAGGTGCAGGCCGGAGGTGCCGGAGTTGACGGCGACGCAGGCGCGCCCGGCGACCAGCTCGGCCGCGAACTCCTGCTCGAACGCCGCGACCTCGGGTCCCTGCGCCATCATGCCGCTGCGCAGCACGCGGTCGACCGCCTCCCGCTCCTCGTCGCCGATGATCGGCTTCGCGGCGGGGATCGGGCTGGTGCTCATGCTTCCTCCGTTGCCGGGTCGGCCTCTCGCAGCCGCCCGTCGTGCTCCACGTAGACATCTTTGGTCTGAGGGCACCGCCAGCGACCGCCGCCGGCATCCTCGAGAGGCACGCCCGCCCGGCCCACCCAGCCGACCCGCCGCGCCGGCACACCGACCACCAGCGCGAAATCTGGCACGTCGCGCGTGACGACCGCCCCCGCGGCCACGGTAGCCCACCGGCCCACCGTGACCGGCGCCACGCACACCGCCCGGGCGCCGACGGAGCAGCCCTCGCGCAACGTGACACCCACCGCCTCCCAGTCGGCTCCGCTCTTCAGCGAGCCGTCGGGATTGACCGCACGCGGGAAGGTGTCGTTGGTCAGGACCACCGCGGGCCCGATGAACACGCCGTCCTCGGCCACCGCGGGCTCGTAGACCAGCGCGTAGTTCTGCACCTTGCAATTGTCGCCGAGCCGGACTGCAGGGCCCACGTAGGCGCCGCGGCCGATGACGCAGTTGCGGCCCAGCACGGCGCCCTCGCGCACCTGGGCCAGGTGCCACACCGAGGAGCCGTCGCCGACCTGGGCCTCGGAGTCGACGTCGGCGCTCTCGACGATCCGGACGCTCACGCTGTCACAGCCTCCACTGAATCGATCTGGTCATGTGCTGGAAACGGAGGCCAGCCTACCCGGCGCGCGGCCGCATCCCGGCGCTCGGCCGAGGATCCGGCCATTCACCCGAACCGGTCACGCGCGGGAGGGTACCGAGACGCTTCGTGGCGCACGTCCTGCTCGCCCCGAACCGGCTCCTCGCGACCGTTCCCGCACTCGTGGCACGCCTCGGGCGATGCCCGGGCCGGCCGACCAAATCGCGCCGAAAGCGGCCGGGCTGGCGGGGGTGGCGGCGCGCTCGCTGCCCAACTGCCACCCGGGCTGCGGACGTCGGGCATCCGCGTCCGGCCCGCCCCAGACGGCCCGTACTGCGGGGACGGCATACTCCGCCTGGACGACCCAGAGCACCCTGTCGGGACCGACGGCGTTGCGGTCTACGAGCGCGACGGACGCGCCTACGACCACCCGGTCGTGCTGGCCTGCTACGGCATCAACGCGCTGGCCGGCTGGACCCCGACCGGCGATGACGAGTACATGCGGCGGGCCGTCGCCGATGCCGACGCCGCTCAGCTGCTCGCGACCGGGACGGAGTCGGCCGGTGCGCTCTGGTTCGCCCATCCCTTCGACTACCCGCTCGGCCACGGCGGCGAGGTGATCCCGGCGCCGTGGTGGTCCCGGATGGCCCAGGGACAGGCGCCGTCGCTGTTCACCCGGCAATACCAGGCCACCGGCGACGGCATCCGGAGCTCCTCCGTGCAGCGCACCGGCGACGCTCCTTGGCGGCTGTACGTTGACAACGGCTTCGCGTGGTTCGAGGAGTACGCCGGGCGGACCGAGCCGCTGCGCGTCCTGAACGGCCACGTCTTCGCCCTCTTCGGGTTGTATGACTACGCCGTCTTGACCGGCAGCGCCTGCAGGCGCTCAACCATGGGGCACCCAGGCGGTACAGCTCAGAGCGACACGACCGGCTCCCCCGTCACTGTCGTCTCGACCACATCCCAGCCCACCGGCTCGGCCGACGGCTCCGGTACCCGGCCGGCGACCTTGGCGTACACCTCGAACAGCACCTCGGTCTGGGTCTCCCACGACAGCTCGGCCAAAAGCGGCCCGGCGATGTTCGCGCGCAGGTCGTCCCGGCGCGGGACCGCGGCACGGTACGTGGCCGCCAGCGAGTCCGGGTCACCTGCGACGAAGACCTCGCCGACGCCGTGGTCGCGGACGAACTGCGAGTTGGCGCGCAGATCGCTGACCAGCAGCGGGATCCGGGCGTGCAGATACTCCGACAGCTTGGTCGGCGTGGACGCCTCGTAGTTGGGCGAGTGCAGGGACGCGATCACACCGAAGTCGGCCGTGGACAGGTAGGCGGGGACCGCATGCGGAGGCACGTACGGAGCGACCCCGATGCGGTCCCTGACCCCTAGCTCATCGGCGAGTCCGAGGAACTCGTCCAGTAGAGCCGACGGATTGGCGACGATGGCCAGCCAGACGTCGGGGAGCCGCGTGAGCGCGGCGATGACGGTGTCGATGCCCCGTTCACGGGCAAGATACCCGCTGTAGACCAGCAGCGGCGCGTCCGCGGGCACACCGGCGGCCGCGCGTACGGACGGCGGATCGGCCAGCTGGACGTCGCGGATGGGGACGTTGCGCACGACCGCGGGCAACTGCGCCAGCCCGTACTCGTCCTGGAGCATCCCGGCGATCTCGCCGCTCACCGTGACCACGGCGTCGGGCTGGTGAATGTACTCCTTCTCGTAGGCGCAGTAGGCCGCGGTGGTGACCGCGCCCCCCCAGTCGACGGCCGACACGTGCTCATGGGCGTCGTAGGCCCAGGCGACGGTCCGCCCGGCCGCGCGCATGCGCCGTACGGCCTCGGCCACCACGCCGATCATGATGGCGTCGTTGGCGTGAATGAGATCCGGCTCGAGCTCCTCGAGCACCGGCCCGAAGGTCTGCTGCCAGTCCAGCAGGATCGGCCAGTCGCGGCGCCACTGCACCTGGTCGGCCGGGACGTCGGGGGTGCGCACGGTCTCGCGGCCACGTCCCCAGCCACGGACCCGGTGCAGGAGCCGGCGGGCCTGCAGCTCCGCCTCGACCACCGGACGCCGCCAGCCCGGGGCGGCGGCGCGCTTGCGCGCCACGTAGCGCCCGAGGGCCGCGCCGGCCGCCTTCGCCTGCGTATCGTCGCGGTAGGCCAGCGGCGACCGGCGAGGGGCCACGGTGCGCAGGCTGCGCTCGTAGGCGTCGTGGTTCGTCCGCCGAATCGGGATGCGCAGCACCGTGATCGGACCGAGCCGAGTCTCCTGGCGACGTCCCCGGCCGAGGCCGATCAGGGTCACGTCCCAGCCCGCGCGCGCCGCCGCCACCGCGGTCTTGATGACCCTGGAGTCGCCGGTGATCCGGTTCGGGACCACCACGACGATGCATGGTCGTTGCCCGGTCTTCATGGGGTCTCCTCCGCGGGCGCAAGCAGCTGCCGGACAACGGTGGCCTCCGGCCGCCAGGCCTGGTCGGGCAGGCCGCCCATGAGCTCGGCGTAGATCTCGCGGACCTTCTCCGCCTGCGCCGCCCAGGAGAAGCGATGGCGCAGCTTGTCGTCGTCGGCGATCCGCTTGCGCAGCTCCGGCAGCCGGTCCAGGACCTCGCGGAGCGCGCGGGCGCAGTCGTCGGCGTCGTCGGCACGATGGACCGCGCCGAGGTCGAGATCGCGCACCAGTTCCGCCTGCGCCTGGGTGTCGCTGGTCACGATCGGGATGCCTGCGGCGAGATACTCGCAGAACTTGTTCGTGATGGCCATGTCGTGGTTGGGCGCATGCAGCAGCGGACTGACCCCGACCGTGGCGGAGCGGAAGTACCTCGGCACCGACTCAGCGTCGACATAGGGCGCGAAGTGCAGCCGGTCACGGACAGCGAGGTCCTCGGCGAGATGCTCGAGCGCCACGGTCGCGGTGTTCGCGCGCTTGACCACGACGACGAGATGGACGCCAGGCAGCTGCGGCAGGGCGCCGACGACGGTGTGGACACCGCGCTCGTACACCACGCCACCGCCGTACACGAGCAGCGGCACGTCCTCGGGCACCTCGGCGAGGTCGCGGACCGACGGGACCTCCGCCTCCGGGTCGCCGGCCACCGTCGCGTTCAGCACCACATCAGGGGTCTCGCGCAGGTGGTAGTCGGTGCGCAGCACCTCGGCGATCTGCGGCGACACGGTGATGATCTTATCGGTGTCGCCCAGGTACTCCTGCTCGAGCGCACGCATGGCGGCGACGCGACGCGGCTTCACGTTGGCCAGGCCCAGGACGTACTCGTGCGCGTCGTACACGACCTTGACCATGCGGCCGTCGAGAGCCGCCCGGTGTGCGTGCTGGGCCGCGGCGCCGAGGAGATAGACATCGTGGACATGGACGACGTCGGGGCGCAGCGAGTCGAGAACAGGCCCGATGGCCAGCTCCTGGTCCACGATCTCCGGCGCGACGTCGCGCCACCGCGCCAGCCGCGGGAACCGCTGGTAGAGCGCCAGCCGGTTGCCGTTCCCACGCAGACTGGACGTGCGGTCCTTTCCGCGACGGCGCCGGCTGGTGAACCGCAGCGGCGTCGCCATGGCCGCGAGCACGTAGCGCTGGACCTTGCGGTAGCGCCAGCTGAGTTTCAGCAGCGCGCCGGGCGGCGCCGGGCGCTGCGGTGCAGGACCCGCGGGGCGGTCGTGGTCGCGCTGCGTGCGGCCGCGGACCGACCGGATCGCGCGAGTGGCGCGCTGCCACGGCGCGAGGCCCACCCGGTACTCCTCCTGTGTGACGTACCAGGGACGGATCGCCCGGTAGATCTCGGCGAACCCGTGCCCTAGCCGCCGCAGCCGCGCGCGGAGACCCGCCCCGCGGTACCGGGCAGGCACCGCGACCTGCACGACGTCCAGGTTCTGGAAGAGCAGGTCGCGGCTGGAACGACCGGACGACAGCCCCACGGCGGTCACGCGCACGCCGAACTGCGCGACCGTCCGGGCGTACTTGAGGACCCGAGCATCGACGACGACCGTATTGGCGCTCATCATCACCACGTGCGGACGGCTGTCGCCGGCGTGCTCAGTGTGGTCGGGCGCGGTCTCGTCGGCCTTGTGCATCGTGTCAGTTCTCTCGTCGATCATGTTCATCGCGTGCTGTCGCCCGCACCTTGTCCTGTCGGCTTGCGAGTATGTCACGGACCGGCGTCGCTCCCGCCACGCTCTCGTAGAGGCCGCGGATCACCTCGACCTGAGCGGCCCAGGAGAAGCGGTGTCGTAGTTCGGAGTCCGCGCGCATCCGCGCCGCGAGCCGGTCGTGGTCAGCCAGCGCGGCACGCACCGCACGGGCGCAGTCGGCGGCGTCGCCGGCCTGGTGCACAGTGCCGAGGTCCAGCTCACGCACCAGCGCGGCCTGCGCCGGGGTGTCGCTGGTGACGATCGGCAGTCCAGCGGCGAGATACTCGCAGAACTTGTTCGTCACCGCGACGTCGTGGTTCGGCGCACGCAACAGCGGGCTCAGCCCGAGAGTGGCGGACGAGATGTAGGCCGCGACCTGGTCCGGCGGCACGAATGGCGCGAAGTGCAGCTGGTCCCCCACGCCGAGCGCCGTCGCGCGGGCCTGCAGCCAGCGGGTCATCGACCCAGGCCGGTTGACGACGACCACCAACTGCACACCAGGCAACTCCGGCAGAGCGTCGACGACCGTCTGCACGCCCCGTTCGACGACGAGGCCGCCGGCATATACCAGCAGTGGCGTGCCCGCGGCGACCCCGGCCACCTCCCGCAGCGGCCGCACGGCGGCACCGGAGGCGGACTCGACCGGCGCGTTGAGCACGACGAGCGGCCGCTCGGCCAGCCCGTGGTCGCGCTGAAGGAGGTCGGCCAGCGGATCGGAGACGGTGACGACGCGGTCCACGGCGCTGATGAACCGCTCCTCGAGCAGGCGCAGCGCGGCGACCCGTCGCGGCGCGACGTTGGCCAGGCCCAGGACGTACTCGTGCGCGTCGTACACGACTCGTACGGGACGACCGTCGCGAGCGGACGCGCGGGCGAACCGCACGGCGGCGCCGAGCAGGTAGATGTCGTGGACGTGAACGACCCCCGGCCGCAGCCGGCGCAACTCGACGGCGATGGCCCGCTCCTGCCGCCGGACGTCGCGCAGCACCAGGCGGCCGGGTACCAGCCACGGATGGCGCCGGTAGACCTCGATCCGCCGTCCGCTGCCGCGAAGCAGGGCGTGCCCGCCGTCGCGACGACGGCGGGTGCGCAGCTCGCGGCCGAGCCGGACGGTCAGGCGGGTCCAGATACGCGCTACCGCAGTTGGCCGCTGCAAGGCGGCTTGGACGACGGGCACGGCACCGAGCGTCGTCTCGGTCCGGGCGCCTGTTGGCGACAGCCCGACGGCGGTGACGCGATGGCCGAGACCGGCCACCGTCGTCGCGTACTTCACCACGCGGGCGTCGTGGACGACGGCATTCGCGCTCACCATCACGACCTCGGGCGACATGGGACCGCCGGTGGTCAGGCGCGGCGCGGCGCGGAGCCGGCCGGCTCGGGCACCGTGCCCACGAAGGCGGCGAGGACGGAGGCGGATCGGCGGCCGTCGTGGATCTCGGCGGCGAAGTCGGCACCAGCCGCCGCATGCTTGGCCGCCGCGTCACGGTCCGCGACGAGGGCCCGCAACACCTGTTCCAGAGTTTCGGGCGTGGACTCAACGATGGGCAGCTCGCGGCCGGTGTACTCGCGCACCCGCGCACGGACCTCCTCGGTGACGTGCCCGACGACCACGCGTCCGGCGGCCATCGCCTCGCACGCGGCGACACCGTAGCTGCCGAGCCGGAACTGGTCGAGGACGACATCGGCATCCTGGTAGACCGCAGGCATGTCCGCGGGCGACACACCTTCGACGCGGCGGTACTCGACGACGCCCCTGTCAGCCAGCGCGCGGACCACCGGGTCCACCAGGTCCGATCCCTTCATGGGTGAATTGCTGGGGGCGTGCGCGACGACGGGCCGGTCGCGCGCCATCACGGGCAGGCCGGTAGCCCACCGGCCGACGTCGACGATGACCGGCAGCCACGCGGCATCCGGCAGATCGTCCAGCAGGTCGGGGGTGGACACGTACACCGGGCCGTCATGGGCGCGCATGAGGTCGCGGTTGGCAGTGGAGTTGATCTGGAGACTGCGCAGCCGCGCTGCTGGTAGGTCGGTGAACGGCGACCACGGATAGCGGTCGATATGGTCGGACGGCACCCTGACATCGGAACCGTGGGACACCATGGCGACCCGAAGCCCGGCCGACCGCAGGATCGGGAGATCGCCGGTGCATCGGTCGCCCCACGGGTCGCGCGCGCCCAGCACCGGACGGGCCGCCTCGATGAGCACGTGTGTGTATGCGCGGGTGACATAGGTGCGTTGCTGCCGCTGCCAACGCGGCGACAGGAAGGTCTCGCGCGGCACCGCATAGTCGGCATCGAAGTCGATGCGGTCGTTGAGGACGGCGAAGGCTTGCGCGGTCACACCTGGTGCGGCGTCCTCAGCCGCACGGGCCCAGGCCCAGCCCTGCCCGGCGAAGTTGGCCGGGCCCACCAGAAGTCGGACCGGTGTGTCCGGCATCGGCGGGCGAGATGGCAGCACGACCGGCTCACGCAGCTCGGCAACACGCCTGCCCAGGCGGTTCGCGCGCCCCCGAATACGGCGCAGCGGAGCCTTCACGTCAGGCATGGACGTCCCGTCCGAGGAGGCGGGCCACCGCGACGGCCAGTTCGTCGTAGGGACTGGCGCCCTGCTGGGCCGTGGCCCAGTCATGAGCCGCCTTGGCCAGGACGTCGAGCTCGGTCCGGGACTCGGACCACCGTCGCAACGCGGACGCCGCGTCGTCGACGCTGTCGACGACGACGCCCGCACCGGTCTGCTCAACCAGCGCCGCCTGCCGGGGCAGCCGGGTGGTGAGTACCGGCATGCCGCTGGCGAGGTACTCGTACAGCTTGGTCGGCATCGCCTCGCGGAACGCCGGGGTCTCGCGGAGGAACACCAGGCCGACCCAGGCACCCGCGACGATGCGCCACGCCTCGGCCGGCGGCTTGCGGCCGTGCAGTCGCACCCGGCCGGCGACGTCGGGTTCGAGTAACCGCTCGCGCAGCCGCGCCGCATCGCCCGGCGCGACCGGCCCCACGAGGTCGAGGGTCCATTCTGGCACCCGTGCCACAGCCTCGACCATGTCGAACAGTCCGCGGCTCTCACGCAGATCGCCGACATAGACCGCCCGCGGCTCCGGGTCGACGCCGTCGGCAGAGCTCAACAGGCCGAGGTCAGGCATGTTCTCGACGACCATCCGGTGCCGTGCCGTGGTGGGCGGGATGTGGTGGTCGACAACTGAGGTGATATCGGCAGACGCGGCGAGCTTCGTGCTCAACCGCACCACGAGCTTGGCACCCAGACCCAGCGCGCCGCGCGCCCAGGCGCGGTCGGCCAGCAGCCGGGCGTAGTCCTCGTGGACGTCGACGACGACCTTGCGGCCGCGCAGCGCCCCGACCGCTCGTGCGACTGGCACGACGTCGGGGTCGAGGGTGATGAGCACCTTGGCACGGCAGCGCAGCGGCGAGTTCACCGCGCGAAACGCACGGCGGATGAGGCTCCCTCGTGGCGACGTGACCACGCGAGCGTCGCGCGGCCCACCGGTGACGTCACCGAGCCCGAAGACCTCGACGGACAGTCCCTGCCGGACCAATGCCGCGGCGATCTTGTGCAGCCGCGCGTCGGCAACGTCGTGACCCGCGGAGACGATGCCGACGTCGGACCGGAGCGCGCCCACTGTGTCAGAGATCCTCGAGGCTGAAGGCGTCCTCGCCCACCTTCAGGAACTTGTTGTACGCCGCGTTCACGTCCGCCGACGGCCCCCGCAGCATCAACTTGCCCTTGTGCAGCCAGATGGCCTCCTCGCAGAGGTCGCGGATGCTGGCGGCGGAGTGGCTGACCAGGAACATGGTGCGTGCGGTACCGACCACTTCCTTCATCTTGGCCGCGGCCTTCTGCTTGAACTTGGCGTCACCGGCTGAGAGCGCCTCGTCGATCAGCAGGATGTCAGGGTCCATGTTCACCGCGACGGCGAAGGCCAGCCGCTGGTACATGCCTGAGGAGTAGGTGCGCATCGGCATGTCGATGAAGTCGTCGAGTTCGGCGAACGCCGCGATCTCCTCGTACTTCTCCTGGATCTCCTTGCGGCTCAGCCCGCCGGCGAGGCCGCCGAGGACGACGTTCTCGCGACCCGACAGCGTCGGGTTGAAGCCGACACCGAGCGAGAGCAGGGTGCTGACCCGGCCGTGCACCTCGATGCGACCCTTGGACGGCGGGAGGATTCCGGCAAGCATGCGCATCAGCGTCGACTTCCCGGCACCGTTGGCGCCGATGATGCCGACGGTGGTGCCGTGCTCGACATCGAACGAGACGTTCTGGACCGCGTGTACCTCTTTGACCGCCCGCTCACCCCGGCCGAACCGGACGAGAGCGGTCTTGAAGGTCGGTACTCGCTCGAACGTCGTGCGGTACGTGAGCGAGACGTCCTCGACTCGCACCGCGAGATCGCGGCGCTTGGCGGCAGGCACCTGGGTCACCTCAGAGACGGACGACAAATTCCCGCTCCCTCGACATGAAGTACCAACCACCGAGCAGCAACGCCGCGATCGCCCACAGGGCTGCGGCGACCCAGAGCGTCACGCTGGGCACGACCCCGCGGACGATGAGGTCGGTCCAGCCGCCGATCATGGAGAACAGCGGGTTCAAGTACATGAGCCAGCCGACATCGCCGAAGGCGTCTTCCAGCCGTTGCTGCCCCATCTCCGGGTACCAGAGCACCGGCGACAGGTAGAGCCAGATACGCACGAAGTACGGCAGGAAGCTGGCGGTGTCGCGGAAGTACACCTGCAGGGTTCCGAACACCATCGCCATACCGGCGGCGAACACCGTCAGCATGATGAGGAAGTAGAGCCCGAGCAGCATCTCCCATCGCAGCGGATGACCGAAGGCCAGGTGGATGGGGATGTAGACGATGAGCGTCGGAAGGAACCGGAAGAACGCCGTACGCACCGCTGACAACGGCAGCAGGAGCTTCGGGAACGGCATGTTGAGCAGCAGGCTGCTGCCGCTCACCACACTGGACGCTCCACTCTGCAGTGCGCCGGAGAAGTAGTAGAAGAAGAAAAGCCCGGCGCACAGGTGGACGAACCGCTCCGAGGCATCGCCACCGCCGCCGATGATCGTCACGAGCAGGTAGTAGACGATCGCGAGCAGCAGCGGGTTGATGACCAGCCAGAGCTGCCCGAACGTCGTGTTCGTGTTGGCCGCCCGCATGCCGGTGCGTGAGAGCTCGGCGGCGAACTGCCGGCGCTGCCACAGCGCGCGGAAGTACGTCCGCAGCTTGGGCAGCCCCGCCCTGTGCGGCTCGTACACGTGCACATACGAGGTGAATTCCTCGTCGACACGAGTGGCGTTCATCGAAGGCTTGCCTTTCTACCGCGGCCGGGCGCTGGATCGGGTGGATCCGCACCGGATCGGGTCAAGGGTAGACGACACACAGACGAAATATCGCACCCGTGGGCCACGCGCGACGATGTATGCCATCTCACGCCGTCCCCAGGTCCGCGTACACGCCGGCGAGCACACGGGAGTCGTGCTCCCAGGCCAGTTGCAGCCGAGCCTTGCCCACCGCCTCGACGTAGCCAGTATAGCCGGACGCGACCGCCTCTACGGCCGTGGCCAGCGACGACGCGTCGCCAGGCACGTACAGGCGGCCGAGTCCGTAACGGAGCACGAATGCGTGGAGTTCCGGCAGGTTGGCCGCCACGACCGGAACGCCCGCACGCACGGCGTGGAAGAGCTTGTTCGGCAGCGCCAGCCGGTGGTTCGCACAGGTATCGGTCAGCGTGACGACCGCCACTCCGACCTCCTGGTACAACCGGTCGACCTCGGGCAACGGCATCGGCGGCAGCACCTCGACGCCGGTGGTGTCGAGGCGGTAGCCGGGGTCGGCCGGTCCGGCGACGACGGTGCGCAGCGACGGCAGCCGGGCGGCCGCACCGACGACCGCCTCGAGGTCGCGGCCGGGGCCGATGCGCCCGGCGTAGGCGAACCCGGCCGGCTGGTCCGGCAGCTCCGGCGGCTCGTGCTCGGCCAGCGGGAAGGTGTTGCGCACCACGCGGACGTCGGGCAGGCCACGGCCGCGCAGCCGGGCGGCGATGCCCTCGCTGACGGTCAGCACCACCCGCGCCTGTCCGGCCAGCCGGGTCTCGCTGCGCCGGCCGCGCCACCGCGCGAGCGGGGTGGGCCGGCCCGGCAGCCCGCGGTCGAACCACAGCTCGTGGCTGTCGTAGACCAGCTTCGCCGACCACTGGCGGGCGAGGTCGGCGCCGAGCGCCAGCGTGTTGAAGTCGTGGGCGTGCACGACGTCGTGGGCTGGCCGGCCGGCCAGCAGCCGGGCGGCGTCGTCGCGCCAGCGCCGCTCGGTGCGCTCGCGGTGCTCGGGCAGCAGCAGCCAGCGCCCGGCCCGGCGCACCAGCGCCTTGGGGCCCGACGAGGACGCCAGCGCGACGCCGACGCCGCGCGGGGTGCCGGGCGGGCGCATGCCGCGGGACCGGGTGACCGACTCGACGGTGACGTCGTCGCCTGGGTCGAAGCCGTCCGGGACGTCGCGGCCGACGATGTGCACGGAGTGCCCCTCGGCCGTCAGCGTGGCGGCCTCGCGGAGCACCCGCGAGTCGCCGGCCACCGGGGACTGCACGAGCATCAGGACCTTCACGTCGCCGGTCCTCCCGCGGCCGCGGCGTCGCGGGCGGCGCCGCGCCGCGACCGGGCGGCGTCGCGTGACCCGAGGATGAACCCGGCGCCCCACGTCAGGTGCATCGTCGCCAGGACGGGCGGCAGCCAGGCGCGGGCGCGGGCGGGCAGCCCACGACCGGCCAGCGCCGCTGCGGCCGTCACGCCGAGGGCGTACCCGGCCGGCGCCAGCCAGCCGATCAGCAGCCACGACGGCCCCACCAGGCCGGCCAGCCCGGCCACGGTGCCCACGGTGACGGCCACGGTGACGGCGGGCGCGGCGAGGTAGCGGACGTTCGCGGTGTCGGGGTACCGGCGGACCACCTCGCGGCGCCACTGCCCGGTCTTGAGGAACTGCCGGGCCAGTGCGCGCAGGTTCGGCCGCGGCCGGTAGCTGACGACGAGGTCGGGCGTGAACCAGACGGTCTCGCCGGCCGCCCGGATGCGGTAGTTCAGCTCCCAGTCCTGGGCCCGGACGAAGTGCTCGTCGAAGCCGCCGAGGCGGTCGAGCACCTCGCGCCGGAACACCCCGAGATAGACGGTGTCAGCGGGGCCGGCCTGCCCGCCGAGGTGGAACTTCGCGCCGCCCAGCCCGAACGGCGACGTGTACGCCCAGGCGACGGCGCGCTCGAAGTCGGTCTGCCCCTCGGCGTTCATGATGCCGCCGACGTTGGCCGCACCGGTGCGCTCCAGCTCGGCGACGGCGGTGCGGATGTAGTGGTCGGACAGCACGCCGTGACCGTCGACCCGCACGACGACGCCGTGCCGGGCGGCGCCGAGCGCGGCGTTGAGTCCGGCGGGCGTGCGGCCGGCCGGGTTCGCGACCAGCCTGACCCGAGGGTCGGCGGCGGCGAGCTCGCGGGCGAGGTCGTCGGTGCGGTCGCGCGACGGGCCGAGCGCGAGCACCAGCTCGAGCTCGCCCGGGTACTGCTGCGCGAGCACCCCGGCGACGGCCTCGGCCAGGTGCCGTTCCTCGTCGAGCACGGGCATGATCACCGAGACGGCCGGCCACTCCCGCTCCTCGGGCGCGGCCGGCCGGTCGGTACGGGTGTGATCGGCGGCGTTCATGTCGGCAGGCACCTTACCCGCTACCGGTCGCCGGCAGCTCATTGATCCACTCACCGGCGCCGGGCAACCTCCGTCGCCGCCCGGGCGTCGTCCCCTTGAAGGCGAATCCTCGGAGGGGATCACGATGCCACGCACCCATACCCATCGACGGCACCGCCCACTCGGGCTGTTGCTGGCCGCGTCCGCGCTCGCTCTCGGCCCGCTCGCCGGGAGCGCCGCGGCCACGCCGAGCCCGGAGCCCACGGCCGAGGCCGAGGTGGTCCTGGAGGCGACCCTGGACCCGCGGAACGTCTTCGCGTCGCCGGGCTCGGTCGTCCCGCTCGAGGCGACGGTGACAAACACCGGGACGGCGGACATGACCGGCGGGAGCGCCGACTTCGAGGTGACCGGCGACGCCACCGTCGTCGGCGTCGAGCCCGGCGACGGCTGCGAGCAGGTGTCGCCGCAGCGGGTGGAGTGCCACACCGACGCCGCGCTGGCGGCGGGCGAGTCGGCCACCGCGACCTTCGAGGTCCAGCTGCCCGACAACGTGTCCGAGACGATCGTGGGCGACGCCACGCTGACCGTCGCCGGCGACAACGGCGGTGAGGCCACCGCCACGTCGATCCTCGAGGTCGGCCCGCCCGACGGCTACCACCTGCGGGTCACGGCCCCGGCATCCGCCGAGGGCGCGGCCGCCGAGTCCGTCGACCTGCTCACCACCGTGAGCAACGACGGCGGCATCGACCTCGCCGGCGCGAGCCTCGACGTCGAGGTGCCCGACGGCGCCACCATCACCGGCGTGACCGTTCCGGACCTCGTGCCCGGCACCGAGCGCCCGGACGAGGGCTGCGCGATCGTGACCCCGCGGCGCCTGGAGTGCCACACGGAGCAGACGCTGATCGCCTACGACGGCTACTACGAGGCCACGGTCGAGGTGCTCTTCGACGACGACGCGCCGGCCGGCGAGCTGGGCGTCGCGACCGTCCGCGGCGCGGGCGACCAGGGCGGCGACGACACCGTCGACACCGCCGAGGTCGTGCTGACGGTGCTCGAGGGCGGCGGCACGGAGACGGGCGGCACCGAGACCGGCACGGAGACCGGCGGCGACGGTGGCACGGCCGGCGGGAACGAGCTGCCGAACACCGGCGGCGACGAGCTGGCCGACACCGGCGCGGGCCGGCTGCCCGTCCTGCTGGCCGGCGCCGTGCTGCTGGCGGCCGGCGGCGCGCTGCTGCTGCGCACCCGCCGGACCTGACCTCCGGCTACTCGTAGGAGCAGACGGACGACATCTCGACCGGCTCCGTCTCGTCCGTCTCCTCGTCGTCCGGGTCGCCGGTCTCGTCGGAGGCCGGCTGCTCGGACGGCTCGTCGGCCGCTTCGTCACGGGACTCCTCGGTCGGCTCGTCGGCCGGCTCGTCGGCGGCCGGCTCGTCGCTCGCCTCGTCGCTCGGCTCCTCGGATGCGGACTCCGACGGCGCCGGCTCCGCGTCGCCGGACAACAGCGCGTCGACCTCGTCGTGGATGAGCCCGATGTCCGGGTCGGCCGGCACGATGAGCGGCGGCACGAACTGCAGCGAGGTGATCTCCTGGTCCTTCGCCTTCGACGCGAGGTTCACGAGGTTGGCGAGGTCCTGCCGCGGGATGTCGGTGGTGATGACCGACTTCGACGCGTCGGTCAGCTCGATGAAGTTCGACAGCACGGTCTGCGGGTCGGCCTGGTTGACCAGCGCGCCGATGACGCAGCGCTGCCGGGCCATGCGGGCGTAGTCCGACGACCCCTCACGCGACCGGGCGTACCAGAGCGCGTGGTAGCCGTCGAGCTCCTGCAGCCCGGGCTCGAGGACGCGGCCCTTCTCGCCGATCGGCAGCTCCTCGTTCACGCGGATCGTGACGCCGCCGATCGCGTCGATGATGTCGCGGAACCCCTGCAGGTCGACGGCCACGTAGTAGTGCACCGGCAGGCCGAGCGTGCCCTCGACGGCCTGCTTGACCGCGGTGGGGCCGGGACCGGACGGGCCCTCGAACAGCTCCGGGTTCTCCTCGCCGAACGTCCACGTCGCGTTCAGCATGTAGTCGGACTCGTCGCTGTCGTCGTCGCCGGCGAAGCCGCGCGGGAACTCGTCGTCGGCGGGGGTGCCGTCGGGGAACCGGGCGTTCTCCAGGTTGCGCGGCAGGCTGATCATCGCCGGCTCACCGGTGCGGACGTCGATGGAGACCAGGTTGATGCTGTCGGGACGGACGCCGACCCGGCCGTCGCCGGCGTCGACGCCGAGCAGCAGGATGTTGAGCCGGCCGTCGCTGGCCGCGGCGACCTCGCCGGACGGGAACATCTCGACGACGGCGTCGTGCGCGGCCGTCGCGTACCGGGCGGCGACGACGAACGGCGTCGACACCAGCGCCGCCAGCCCGAGCGTCGCGCCGATCATGATCAGCCGGTGCTTCTGGCTCAGCCCCGGTGGGTGGCCCAGGCGCCACGCGTCCAGCAGCAGCACGACCCACGCCGCCGCGACCCCGAAGGCGAGCAGCTTGAACATCGTCAGCAGCCACGGCCGGACGGCGAGCCCGGCGAGGTCCTGCAGCGGCACCAGCCAGAACACCAGCAGCGCCACGCCGATCAGGCCGCCGTAGACACCGAGCGCGATCTTCCCCGTCTTCTTGTGGCCGGCGACGAGCTGGGCGCTGCCGGGCGCGACGACGGACATGGCCATGAGCGTCACCGAACGACGGAACCGCGCCGCCTCGGCCCGCTGGGCGCGGAGCGCGGCGATCGCCTCGCGACGGGCCCGCACACGCCGCGGATCCGGCGGCCGTGCCGCTGTCGTCATGCACTTCCCCCAATGAACCGGACGAGCCGGCGAGTCCCCGTGCTCGCCGCTTCGTCAGTATCACCACAGGGCCGGCCGAATTCACGGGCGGCACGCCGAGCCCAGGCGCCTCTCTAGTCACATCTGTCACATGAGTAGGTGGAACCGGGTCATTTCGGACTCGGCCGCCGTCAGACCTCGGCGTGGCCCTGCTCGCGGGAGTGCAGGATGGCCGCGCGCCGGGCCAGCCGGTGCGTCCGGCGGATCTCGGCCTCGGCGAACCGGCGGCGGTCCTCGTCGGTCTCCGGGAGCACCGGCGGCACCTCGCGCGGCGCGCCGTCGGCCCCGAGCGCGACGAACACGAGGTAGGCGGTGGCGACGGGCGTGGCCGGCCGGACCTCGTTCCACGGCTCCGCGAGCACCCGCACGCCGACCTCCATCGACGTCCGGCCGGTCCAGTTCACCTTCGCGTGCGCGTGCACGAGGTTGCCGACGTGCACCGGCTCGAGCAACGTCATCTCGTCCATCGACGCCGTGACGGCCGGCCCGCCGGAGTGCCGCTGCGCCACCGCGCCGGCGACGTCGTCGACCAGTTTCATGATCACGCCACCGTGCACCGTGCCGAGCAGGTTCGTGTCGAGCGCGGTCATGATGCGCGACAGGCTGGTATGCGCGGCCGACGACGGCCGGCCCTCGGGACTCATGCTCGACACCGTACGGCTTGACCATGCCGAACACGCGTCGGTACGGTCTGTGACGTGACGCACGGCCAGGCCATGATGCGAATGCTGCACTTCAAGTGCGGCCGTTCGATGCTGGCCTGACGCGTCCACCGTCAGACACCGGGCTCCCGCACTGCGCGGGGGCCCTTTTGTTTTGCCCATGACTTGTGTGTCCGCCCGGCCCCGAGGGGAACCATGTATCCGCCGATCACCTATCTGACCGACTGTTCGGACACCAACGCGCGGGCCCGGCTGACCACCCGCATGGCGGCGCTGTTCGGGCGGTCGCCGGTGGTGCTGCCGCTGGACGGGCCGGCGCCGGTGGAGTCGGCCGGGCTGACGCTGCTGGACGTGCTGCTGTCGACGCGGCTGCTCGGCGAGGACGGCCACCCGACGGTGACGCTGGTCAACGTGGCGCCGCGGGACGGCCGCTGGCCCAACGGCGCGCCGTTCGGCTGGTTCCGGCACGGCCGGCACACCGTGTTCACCACGTACGACCCGGCGCTGCTGGACCCGGTGCGACGACACCTCGGCGTGACCTCGGTCTCGGTGACGGACGCGCGGACGGTGCTGGCGGCGGCCGAGTGGGCGTCCATCGGCGAGTCCGACGCCGCCGACCTCGCGGCCACGCAGTTCCGCAGCCTCTGGTACCTGCCCCTGCTGGCGAAGTGGGTGCTCGACGACCGGCCGGTGCCGTCGTCGCCGGTGGAGCTGCCCGTCCCCGAGCGGCCCGGCGGTGTCCGCGTCGCGCTGGTCGACAACTTCGGCAACTGCAAGCTGACCTGCACCGCCGCCGACCCCGGCGTGGCGGAGGGCGACCGTGTCGCCGTCGACACCGGACGTGGTGAGGCACGGAAGGTGCGCTACCACGAGCGGCTCTCCGACGTCCGCGCAGGCACGGCCGCGCTGGTCACGGGCAGCTCCGGCCCCGGATTCCTGGAGCTGGTCGTGAGCGGCGGCTCGGCGGCGGACGAGCTCGGGCTGCGCGCCGGCGACACCGTCGATCTCCAGGGCTGACACGCGAGATCGGCAGGTTACAGAGCCGGTCGGCGACGGTATGGTCAAACGTGATGCGAGCAGACGGCGAGGCAGGGATGGCGGCGTACGGGGCTGACGGCGGTGCGCGGGGGACCGAGGTCAAGGTCACCACGTACCAAACCGGCAACGTCCCGGGGGTGTCCTATCGCGGCGGGGTGGCGCACAGCCCGCGCGACGACGAGCCCGCGCCGGCCGCGGCCGCGCCCGCCGGCACCAGCGTCATGCCGGCCGACCAGTACGGACCGGCCGACACCGACGGCGCCGGCGCACCACCCGCGTCGCCGCCCACCCGTCGTCGCCGCGACGGCGCCGAGCCACCCGGCCGGCCGAAGAAGAAGCGCTCCGGCTTCGTCCGCTTCCTCCGCTGGTTCCTGGCGTTCTGGCTGGTCGTCATCGTCGCGCTCGTCGCGCTGGTCTGGTACGTGTGGGGCCGCATCGAGAAGGTCGACGCCATCCCGTCCGACCACGGCTCGGCGGTCTCCGACGGCCGGGTCTTCCTGCTGGTCGGCTCGGACAGCCGCGAGGACCTCTCCGACGAGGAGCAGAGCGAGCTGGGCACCGGCAGCACCGAGGGCCAGCGCACCGACACCATCATGCTGCTGCACGTGCCCGGCGGCGGCGCCCGCAACGCGCTCATCAGCCTCCCGCGCGACTCCGTCGTCGACATCCCCGGCCACGGCGAGAACCGCATCAATGCCGCGTTCGCGTTCGGCGGCGCGCCGCTGCTGGTCGAGACCATCGAAGGGGCCACCGGCGTCGCCATCGACGACTACGTGCAGATCGGCTTCGGCGGCTTCGCCGGCATCGTCGATGCCCTCGGCGGCGTCGAGATCTGCCTCGACGAGCCGGTCCAGGACGAGCAGGCGCACATCGACCTGCCGGCCGGCTGCCAGACGCTGCAGGGTCCCGACGCGCTCGGCTACGCCCGGGCCCGGCACTTCGACCCGACGTCCGACATCGGCCGGGTGCAGCGGCAGCGTGAGCTGATCTCCGCCATCTCCGACAAGGCGCTGTCCCCCGGCACGCTGGTCAACCCGATCGAGCTGACGCGGACGGCGCTGGCCGGCGGCGACGCGCTGGTGCTCGACAACGACACCGGCCCGATGGACATGTTCGCGTTCATTCGTGGCATCGGCTCGGTCTCCGGCGGCTCCGGCGACACCATCACCGTCCCCCTCGGCAACATCGGCAACACCGTCACCTGGGACCCGGAACTGTCCGGCGCGCTGTGGACTGCCCTGCAGAACGGTAGTGATATACCCTCCGAGGTCATTGACGCTCAACCGTAGGCAGCGTGCAATTCGGAGGGCATGATGCTGATCAGCGACTTTCTGACGTCGCAAGCACCCTGTCACAACGACCTTGCCTGGACAGGATCGCCGCTGCCGACGCATCCGGCACTGGCGGGGCTTCCGGTCGCCGGCGTGGACAAGCGCCGGCCCGTTCAGGTGTCCATCGTCCTCACAGCCGACCTACCCGATGGCCTGGACCACCTGGATGACGTCACCGTCGGCGACCGCGCGGTGCTACTCATCGACGCGCTCCCCGTCGAACCGGCCATCCACATGCTCAGGACCGCGCTGACCAAGCGCGGCTTCGAGATCCTGCACGCCGTCTACCTCGACGACGCCATCGACATCCAGGCCGTCGGCGGGCTGGCGGTCCTGCGGGTCGGCACCTCAGGCGACGCCGGCCTCACCAGGGCGAACCTCGACGCGGTCACCGTCGATGGCCAACCCAACTGGGAACGCGCACGGGCCGCCTTCGGGAAAATGGCCGCGCAGTACGAGTCCACGCTCGAGGCGCTGCACGACGTCCAGGCCGAGCTGCGGTCCGCGGAGGCGCACCGCCGAACCGCCGAGGCCAGGCTCGAGAACACCCTCTCGTCCACGACGATGCGCGTCGGGCAGGCGGCCGTCGCGGTCGGACGGCACCCGGTCCGCGGTGCCCGCCGCGCGGCGGGCATCCTCCGCGACGCCTGGCGGTCGCACCGTGCGCCCGCACCCCGGCGCACCACGCGGCCGGCCGTGCGGACCGCGGCGGACGGCCCTCCGCGCATGAACTTCTACGTGCCGATGCCGGTCCCGCCCGGCCCCGACCGCGGCCAGCCGCGGGAGCTGCACATCACCGTCCCGAACACCTACCTGGTCGCCCGGCATTTGTTGAAGAACGGCATCGGGGGCTACGAGCCCTCGACGATCGCCTGGTACCTCGCGCTCTGCGATACCGCGCCCGCCGGCGCCGTCTGGGATGTCGGCGCCAACCTCGGCCCCTACGCCCTGCTCGCCCGCGCATATTCCGACCGCGACATCGTCGCGTTCGAGCCGACGCCGGATCTCGCGCACTGGGCGCGGCATCTGTCAGAGATCAACGACCTGCCCTACCGGCTGGAGCAGATCGCCGCCGGCGAGACCGCCGGCACCGCCACCTTCTACTTGTCCGAGAGCAGCGACTCGTCCAACTCGCTTGCCGAAGGCTTCAGGGTCTCCAAGCGGCAGCTCGACGTGCTCGTCGAGCCCCTCGACCGGTATGCGCGGCGCACCGGCTCAGTGCCCGCGGTGATGAAGGTGGACACAGAGACCACCGAGCACCACGTGCTGCGCGGCGCCCGTGACGTTCTCGCCGAGCACCGGCCGTGGATCGTCTGCGAGGTGCTGTCCGGCCGGGCACCCGAGCAGCCGCTCACCGAGCTGCTCGGAGACCTGGGGTACCACTTCTTCCACCTCAACGGTTCCGACCCGCTGCCCGAGAAGGATGTCATCAAGGGTGACCCGACCTACGAGCACATGAACTACCTATTCGCCCCCGGCCCGATCGACGATGAGCTGGCCGCCGCGGCCCGGGGCTGGCAAGCGGCATTGGAGGCGACACCACGCCCCCGTCAGCCGCGCCGCCGCTGATCGGTCAGGGGCGGCCGAGACCCCGGTACGTCCAGCCGGCGGCCCGCCACGCGTCGGCGTCCAGGCAGTTGCGGCCGTCGACCACCACGGGGGTCTCGACGATGCCGGCCAACTCGGCGGGGTCGAGCTCGCGGAACTCCTGCCACTCGGTGAGGTGCAGGACGACGCTGGCGTCGCGGCACGCCTCCATGGCGGACTCGGCGTAGGGCAGCGTCGGGAAGACCTTGCGGGCGTTGGCGATGGCCTTCGGGTCGTAGACCGACACCCGGGCGCCCTGCAGGTGCAGCTGCCCGGCGATGTTCAGCGCGGGCGAGTCGCGGACGTCGTCGGAGTGCGGCTTGAACGCCGCGCCCAGCACCGCGATGCGCCGGTTGGCGACGCTGCCGCCGACCAGCTCGCGGGTGAGGTCAACGACGTACTGGCGGCGGCGCAGGTTGATGGCGTCGACCTCGGCGAGGAAGGCCAGCGAGTGCGACGCGCCCAGCTCACCGGCGCGGGCCATGAACGCACGGATGTCCTTGGGCAGGCAGCCGCCGCCGAACCCGATGCCGGAGTTCAGGTACTTGCGGCCGATGCGGGCGTCGTGCCCGATGGCGTCGGCCAGCTTGGTGACGTCGGCGCCGGCCACCTCGGCGATCTCGGCCATCGCGTTGATGAAGGAGATCTTCGTCGCCAGGAACGCGTTGGCGGACACCTTGACCAGCTCGGCCGTCGGGAGGTCGGTGACGATGACCGGGGTGTCGTCGTCGATGGCGCGCGCGTAGACCCCGCGCAGCCGCCGCTCCGCGTCGCCGGACGTCACGCCGAAGACCAGGCGGTCGGGGCGGAGTGTGTCCTCGACGGCGTACCCCTCGCGCAGGAACTCCGGGTTCCACGCCAGCTCCGCGCCGGCCCCGACGGGCGCCGTCTTGGCCAGCCGGTCGGCCATCGCCGCGGCGGTGCCCACCGGCACCGTCGACTTCCCCACCACCAGGCACTCGCTGCCGAGGTGCGGCGCGAGGGAGTCGATGGCCGCCTCGACGTAGCGCATGTCGGCGGCCAGGCCGTCGCGGCGCTGCGGGGTGCCGACGCAGACGAAGTGGACGTCGGCGCCGGCGACCGCGGCGAAGTCGGTCGTGAACGTCAGGCGGCCGGTGGCGGAGTGCTTGGCCAGCAGCTCGTCCAGCCCGGGCTCGTAGAACGGCGCCTCGCCGCGGGCCAGCGCCGCCACCTTGTCCGCGTCGACGTCGACGCCGACGACCGTGTAGCCCAGCTCGGCCATGCCGACCGCGTGGACGGCGCCCAGGTAGCCGGTGCCGATGACGGAGATGCGCAAGGTCACGATCAGTCCCAACCCGTGAAGCCCGATTGACGGGGTCGAGGTTACAAGTCCGCGGGCGGGGCCGCCATGCCGCACTTGCGGTGCCGACCCTACTCGCGAGTAGCATCGGAGCATGGATGCCGACTTCGATCTGTACCGGCTCAGCGACGAGCACGAGGCGATCCGGTTAGCGGTGCGCGAGCTGTGTACCGACAAGGTGGCGCCGCACGCCGCCGAGGCTGACGAGACCAGCACGTTCCCGCAGGCCTCGTACGACGCGCTGCGCTCGGCCGACTTCCACGCGCCGCACATCCCGGAGGAGTACGGCGGCGCCGGCGCCGACGCGCTGGCCACCTGCATCGTCATCGAGGAGATCGCCCGCGCCTGCGCGTCGTCCTCGCTCATCCCGGCGGTCAACAAGCTGGGCACGATGCCGCTGCTGCTGGCCGCCTCTCCCGCGGTCAAGGAGAAGTACCTGCCGCCGGTCGCCGCCGGCGAGGCGATGTTCTCCTACGGCCTGTCCGAACGCGAGGCCGGCTCGGACACCGCGTCGATGAAGACCCGCGCCGTCCCCGACGGCGACGGCTGGGTGCTGTCCGGGCAGAAGTCGTGGATCACCAACGCCGGGGTGTCGCAGTACTACACCGTCATGGCCGTCACCGACCCCTCCGCGGGCTCGCGGGGCATCTCCTCGTTCGTCGTCGAGGCGTCCGACGAGGGGTTCTCCGTCGGGGCGCTGGAGCGCAAGCTCGGCATCAAGGGCTCGCCGACGCGCGAGCTGCTGTTTGACAAGTGCCGGATCCCGTCCGACCGCCTGGTCGGCGACCTCGGGCAGGGCCTGAAGATCGCGCTGCGCACGCTGGACCACACCCGCGTCACCATCGGCGCCCAGGCGGTCGGCATCGCCGCCGGCGCGGTCGCCGCCGCCACCGCGTACGTCCAGGAACGCCAGCAGTTCGGCCGCCCGATCTCGGACTTCCAGGGCGTCCAGTTCATGCTCGCCGACATGGCCATGAAGACCGAGGCTGCGCGTCAGATGGTCTACCGCGCCGCTGCCGCCTCCGAGCGGGACGAGAGTTCGCTGGGCTTCCTCGGCGCCGCCGCCAAGTGCTTCGCCTCCGACGTCGCCATGTCCGTGACGACCGACGCGGTGCAGTTGTTCGGCGGGTACGGCTACACGCGCGACTACCCGGTGGAACGCATGATGCGCGACGCGAAGATCACCCAGATCTACGAGGGCACCAACCAGATCCAGCGCATGGTCATGGCCCGCCAACTCCTCAAAGGAATTGTGAGCTTCTGACCAGGTCAGACACGACATGCCACTCTGCATGCGACGCTGGAGCATGTTCGCCGTGATCATGCTGTCGCGGCCTGTTCCGTCCCTGTTCCGTGAGAAACCGGCCGCGGCCGGAACATCCTGCCGTCGATCGCGGCCCGCGCGCGCTCGTGCGACGACGGCAGCATGTGCGCGTAGACCCGGAGCGTGAACCCCGGATCGCTGTGCCCGGGCGGGCCGGCGCCGTCCACATGGCGCTCGCGATGGTCGACATCGCCCTCTGGGACCTCGCCGCCCAGCGGGCCGGCGTCCCGCTCTGGCGGCTGCTCGGCGGCACTCCGGACCCCGTCGAGGCCTACAACACCGACGGCGGCTGGCTCAACGTCCCCGCCGACGAGCTCATCCGCAGCCTGACCTCGCTGCTGGACCAGGGCTGGCGCCGGGTGAAGGTCAAGGTCGGAACCCCCGACTGGCGCGACGACGCCCGCCGCCTGCGCGCCGTCCGCGCCGCCCTCGGCGACGACGTGACCCTCATGTGCGACGCCAACCAGCGCTGGGACCTTTCCACCGCCAACCGCATCATGCCCGTGCTCGAAGAGACCCAGATGGACTGGGTCGAGGAGCCCTTGCACGCCGACGACCTCGACGGCCACGTCGCACTGCAGCGCTCCACCAACCTTGACATCGCCGCCGGCGAGAGCATCTACAGCTACCAGCAGTTCAGCGGCTTCATCGCACATGACGCCATCCGCGTCGTCCAGCCAGACGCCACCCGCCTCGGCGGCGTCACCGAATGGCTGCAGGTCGCAAGTCTCGCGTCCGGCCGCGGCCTGCGCGTCAGCCCGCACGCCGGCGACATGATGCAGCTCCACCAGCACCTCGTCGGCGTCGGCCTGTCCGCCGTCCCGCCACTCGTCGAGTTCATCCCTTGGACCCAGGACGCCTACGTCGAACGCAGCATCGTCCGGGAGGGCTACCTCGAACGTCCGCAAGCCCCCGGCGCCTCCACCGCCATCCACCTCGACGCCCGCCGCAACTGGCAGATCCGCGGCGTCGGGGCCTTACGCCGCGAATAGCGGTTCGCGGGCGTAAGTCACCCGTGCCGACCTGGCCACCACTTGGTCAGGCAGGGGCGGCGCAGCTTGTAGGCCGTCATTCGTGATGCGGATGTACCGTCACTGTCGGTGGCGACCGGCGACGCCGTGCTTAGCCTCGATCCGTGGAAGGGCTATCGGGTGATCTTCGCTCCTGACTGTTGATCTTGATCGGGGTCGTGGGCAGGGCTGGTCGGCTGGTCTGCCCAGCTCTTCCACGTGTCGGTGTCCGGTCGGGGCCCGGTGCGGGCGGTGGTCGACGGTCAGGCCGCCGCGGCGGGTGGCCCGGTGGCGAGCACGTGGTTCCAGAGGCGGGTCCACTGCTGGGCCCAGGGCCAGTGCGTGGGCAGGTGCAACACGCGGCGGCGTTGCGGGCGGGCCAGCCGGGCGGGCACGGTGACGATCTGTCGGCGCAGTGTCGCGCCGCGCGCGACGGCATGCCGCGGACTGGTCAGGGTGCCGGCGGCGCGGAGCAGGTTGTGGGTCATCGCGGCGCAGGTCGCCCAGGCGGCGTTCGCGGCGAACCGGCCAGACGGCAGGTGGGCCAGCGGCCCGTCGATGAGGTCGGCGAACACGGTCTCGATGATCGCGTGCGCGCGGTGGGTGATGTCCGCGTCGGCGGTCGGTTCGGTGTTGTCGGTGAAGAACGGGTGGTGCCGCCAGACCGGGAACAGTTCATCGGTCTTGGCGCGGTCGCGGACCCGGCGCACGATCAGCCGGGCGGTGACCTGGTGCTTCTTGGCCTTGGAGCCGAACGCGGTGAACGGTACTTCGGCGACGTGGGCGTCGGAGATCAACTGCCCGGTGTCCGGGTCGACGACCGCGCCGGGGTAGTGCACCGGTGTCCACGCGTCGGCGGGGATGGTCGCGATCGCCCTGCTCACCGCACGGTTCTTGGTCAGCGCCACGGAGAACCGGGCCCCCGCCCTCACGCAGGCGCCGACGACGACGCTGTTGCCGTAGGCCGAATCACCGCGGACCAGGATCTCACCCGCCGCGCCGGCGGCGCGGGCGGTCCGGATCGCCTCGGCGACCATCGTCGCCGCGCCCTTCCCGGAACCGGCCCGCCCGGCCCGTAGCCGGATCCCGGCCACCACCGGCGCACCGTGCTCGGTACTGATGCTGGTGGCCAGCGGCGACAGGCCCTTGCGGAGCACCTGCCGCCCGGCGATCTTGGTGTGCCCGAAGCTGGCGCCCTGCTTGGCGTGCCCGTAGACCGGGCGCAGCAGCGAATCGATGTCGACGAACGCCCGAGTCCCGATCCCGGGCAACAGCCCCGTCGTCGTGACGAGGCCGACCAGATGCGCCCGCGCGACCGAGGCCAACTGCAGGGCATGGCCATGGGTGAACTCCCGCAGGAACTGCCCCAGCGTGGCCGGCGCATACACGCCGCCGAACAACCGGCCCATCCCGCCGGAACGGACCACGTCCAGATCGTCGATGCAGTCCGCGCCGGCAGCCATCCCCGCCACGATCGAGGTGATCTTGCCCGCCGGGTTCACGCCGGCCGACTTCACCCTCACCGAGCCGACCGCGACCTTGGACGAGATCAGCTCGGACAGGCCAGCCTGCTCGGCCAAGGCCATCACCGGCACCAGCCCCGCGCACGACACGAGATTCTCGTCATCGAACCTCGGCATCGCCTTCGACCAGACGTGAGATAGTCGCACCGAGAGTGCCTTCCGCAGCAGTGGCGATCAGGACCTAGACAATCCAGATCCTCCCTGCACAGAAGGCACTTTCTTCGTCACCACACCGAACGACCAGCCAGCCAGTCCACGGATCGAGGCTTAGGCAGTTGGCCGTGATCCTCGAGCGGCGGAGGGCACCCCGCACAATTCGGTTGCGCGCCAGATCCGCGGGTAGCTACGCTCACCGCGTGATGTGATCTCCAGCGCGGTGCCCTGGCCCGCGCACCGTCGAGCACGTACTCCCGCCCGCCGTTCCCGACTGCGGGCACCTCGACATGGAAGCGACCATCACCATCGTGAACGACATCGTCTTCGCCTCGCCCGACAACACGCCGCCCGTGCTGGGCCCGAGCGCGCACGCCACCTTCACCGCCTTCGTGGAACGCGCCACCGCGGAGCCGGCCGTAGCCGGCCTGGTCCTGTCCGGCTCCATGGCCCGTGAAGGAATGGCCACCGCGCACTCGGACTACGACCTGTACGTGATCCTCGAGGACGGGGCATCCACGGATCTGACCGGCCTCGACGGGTTCCGTTCGGCGCATCTGGACCTGGCCGTCGGCCCTCTGTCCGAATGGCACACCCATGCGCTCTCCGGGGACATGACGGACTGGAACCGCTACTCCTTCGTCGGCGCCCAGGTCGTGCTCGACCGCCGCGGCGGAGAAATCACCAACCTGGTGGAGCGGAAGGCGTCACTCAGCCCCCAGGAGGCGGACGAGAAGATCGGCCAGTACCTCGACGCCTACGTCAACTCCATGTACCGGTCGCTCAAGAGCCACCGCGACGGCCGCCTCTTCGCCGCGCGCCTGGACGCCGCCGGATCGATCCCCTTCCTGCTCAACGTCATCTTCGCGCTCCACCACCGGGTATGCCCGTATAACAAGTACCTGCAATGGGACCTTGAAACACACCCGCTCGGCACGCCGCAGTGGGATGCCCGGCACCTCATCCCCCAGCTCGATGCGATCCTCACGACCGGCGATGCCACCACACAGCAGGCGATCTTCGCCCACGTGGAAGCCGCAGCACGTGCAGCCGGACACGGCGCCAACCTCGACGCCTGGGGCGCCGACCTGGACCAGCTGAGACCGCGTAGATAACGGGCATCACCCCAACACCAGCGGCGAGCCGACCACTGGCTCGCCACCCGCATCAGATAGCGCCAGTTCCCGAAGAGGCAGACCAACTCTGAACAGAGCGCCGCTCCGGCCACACGGGCCTGCCTCGCCGCGTCGAGCTGACCTGTTGGTGGTGTGGTTTCGGAAGCGGCTAGGACCGCGTTGTTCCGTGCCTGTTCCGTGAGACAGTCAAATACAACCGATTGCTGCCAACGCAAGCAAACGCTGTATGCGCTGGTCAAAGCCTCCTTGCGGAAGATTGCGCAGGTCGCAGATCCGTACGCCGCAGAACACCCAGATCTACGAAGGCACCAACCAGATCCAGCGCATGGTCATGGCCCGCCAGCTGTTGAAGGGCACCCTAGCCTTCTGAACTGGTCAAACGCCGCAGCCAATCAGCGAGCTGATCACGACAGGCCTCATGCTCCGTGGCTGCTCCGTGCGCGCCAGGCGCGGTGCTGAGCGCCCGCGGCCGGGGTGTGTGCGCGACGATGCGCAGCCGCAGGAACTGCGCGACCCAGTGGGCAGAGGGGACGATCCGCTCCTTGTCGCCCTTGGGCAGCGCGAACACCTCGACGAATCCGCGGATGAACTGTGCGCCCCGGGATCAGGTCGGCTCTGGCCGCTGGGTGGAGCCAGTGACCCGCACGCCGTAGTGGTCAATCACGTAGGTCGTGTGTCTGAACTTGTCCGTGTGCCCACCGGCGGCTTGTTCCGCGAGTCCATAGCTGCGGAACTGGCGCCCGGACTTCCTGCAGGTCGGGCAGTGGGCGCGGTAGGCCGGCGCGACCTCGTCCTGGACCCGTACAGTCATCGGCCGCGCCTCTGGCGCCGGCGGATCACGAGCAGCGCACCGAGCCACAGAACGGGGAGCACGAACACGGCGATCACGGACCAGTCGATCGACTGGAGGCTGATGGTCGGCATCTGCGACTTCCCGGTCTCGGACGTTGAGGCGGCGCCCTGCCGGGGCGCTGAGGCTCGCCCGGCAGGGCGCGAGTGACGGGGGCTCCGGCCAGGCGCCGGCCAGATGGCCCGTGGTCGCCTGCCCCCGTCTGGGTGGATCTTCAGCATGCGGGTTGACCAGGGACGTCGGTACCGCCAGATTGGGACAACTGAAGGACGTCTTGCTCCGGTGTAGACGTCCCCGTGAGACGTCCAGGAGCAGGGCTATGCAGAACGGGCAGTTGAAGGCCACGATGATCGAGCGCGGGGTCACCGCCCAGGCGCTGGCCGAGAAGGTCGGTGTCGACCAGAAGACCGTCCAGAGATGGGTCAGCCTGGGCCGCGTGCCGTACCCGCGCATCGCCGACGAAGTGGCGACCATGCTCGAGGTGGACGTGAAGCAGCTATGGCCCACGCTAGGACGTGGGAAGGCCGCCAAGGCGGCGCTCGGCGAGGTCGTCGAGGTCTACCCGCACCGGGGCAGCGTGCCGCACGAGCTGTGGGCGCGACTCCTGTCCGGCGCAGACGAGTCGGTCGACCTGTGGGCGTGGGCGGCGACGTTCTTCCACCAGGTACAGCCGCGCATCGGCCGCCAGCTCGCCGCCGCGGCCGGCCGCGGCGTGCGGGTGCGGCTGTGCCTGGGTCAGCCCGCCGGGACCGCGGTCGCCGGCCGCGAGCTCGAGGAACCCCTGCTCGGCCCGGGCGTGCTCGCGGGGAAGATCAGGACGTCGCTGAAGTACTACCGTGACCTCGTCGACGTCGACGGCGTCGAGGTCCGCCTGCACAACGCCGTCGTGTACGCGTCTCTGTTCCGCTACGACGACGAGCTGATCGTCAACCCGCACGTCTTCGGCGAGCCGGCCAGCTCGAACCCGGCCCTACACCTGCGCCGCGGCGAGGACGGCGGGATCTTCGACGCCTACACCTCGAGCTTCGAGACGGTCTGGACGACCGCGGCTTCGTGGCACGGCGAGGAGGTCTGATGGCTCGTCGCATCGAGTACTGGCACGATCCCGACGCGCCGGCGCCGAACAGCCTGGTCCCGGCTGCCGGCGTGCTCGCCGTCAACGACGCCGGCGAGATCCTGCTGCAGCGCCGCCGCGATACCGGGCAGTGGGCGCTGCCCATGGGCGCGCAAGAGAAGGGCGAAACGATCACCGAGTGCGCGATCCGCGAGACCCAGGAAGAGACGGGCGTCACCGTCGAGGTCACCGGCATCCTCGGCATCTTCTCCGACCCCGCGCACATCATCGAGTACACCAGCAACGGCGAGGTCCGGCAGGAGTACGAGGTCGCGCTGCTGGCTCGTCCGGTGAGCGGCGCACCGACGACCAATGACGAGGCGTCCGACGTGCGATGGGTCGCGCCGGCCGACCTGGAGACGCTGGACATCCACCCCACGATGCGGCGGCAGATCGACCTGTACCTGGCTGGCCGTTACCCGCACGTTGACTAGCGCCCCGTTCGAGACGGCCTCGCGGCGGGGCTAGCCCCGCCGCGGATCTCGCCGAGCACCTCAGCCGCCGGCCGATAGCGCTCGACCGCGGGCAGGGTGGACCACCACGCCCGCCACTCCGCACGTTCCCCGCTCAGGATCGGCGGGCGTCGCGGCGACCACAATGGCCGGATCGCTGAACGCCGGAATCGTCATGCCTCCACGGTCGCGAACGCTCGTCCGCACGCCCCTTAGCTGCACATTCACACTCGACTGCTACGTGTTCCGGACCCCGGGCGTTGTCGATGGAGGCCCAGCGCAGACGTTCCAGGCCGGTGAGCGCCTTCTGCGCCTCGGCCAACTCGGCCGCTGGAGCGACTGAGCAGTGGCCTTCGGAGTGGCTACGCTCGCGGCATGGACATGAAACTGGAGCTCGTGGCGGTGCCCGTGACCGACGTCGACCGGGCGAAGGAGTTCTACGTGCGGGCCGGCTTCAACGCCGACCATGACCACGCGGTCAGCGAAACGGTCCGGTTCGTGCAGCTCACTCCGCCGGGGTCGGCCTGCTCGATCGCGCTCGGCCTGGGGCTGACCGGCATGGAACCCGGGTCGCTGGACAACCTGCAGATGGTGGTGGCCGACGCCGACGCCGCCCGTGCCGACCTGCTCGCGCGCGGCATCGAGGTCAGCGAGGTCGACGACCAGCCGTGGGGCCGGTTCGTCTTCTTCTCCGACCCGGACGGCAACGGCTGGGCCCTGCAGCAGCTCCCGGACTGGTCTGCCGGCGCCCAGGCCCGCTGACGGACGAGTCAGACGCAGCGCCGCACCTTCTCATCGCGGCGGTGCGGAAATTTCTTCGACGTCGATGTCGATCCTCAGCCTCCTTCTTCGTCGGTCGGTCAAACGGCCACCAAGAAGAAGGAGGCACGACAGATGTCGCGCACCGATCACCTGACCGCCACGATCTCGGTCAGCCACACCCCGGACGAAGTCTTCGCAGCCATCACCAACGTGCGTGGCTGGTGGAGCGAGAACATCATCGGCGCCACCGCCGCCGCTGACGACGAGTTCGTCTTCTACGAGGCCGGCGACGGCATCCGCTTCAGCCGGTTTCGTCTCACGGAGGTCGTCCCAGGCAGGCGAGTCGTCTGGCACGTCGTGGACTCCTACCTCGTCTTCATCGAGGACCACGACGAATGGACCGATACCCAGGTCGTCTTCGACATCTCCGCGGGTTCGGACGGCACGACGGTCCACTTCACCCACGAGGGCCTGAACGCCGCGGACTCCGCCTGCTTCGAGGCCTGCTCGCGCGGCTGGACCTTCTACATCACCGAGAGCCTGCCGAGGCTGATCGCCACCGGCACCGGACAGCCCATGCCGAAGATCCGCGGCTGACCCCAGACCAGAAGGGAGTCGAACGATGTCGCTCATCGAAGCCCAGGTTGCTCCTGCCGTCACCGACCCGTCGACACGGACGCCCATCAGAAAGGGACTGGTACTGGCGCTGGTATGTGTGGCCCAGGCGATGGTCGGACTCGACATCGCCATCGTGAATGTGGCACTGCCGTCGATCCAGCGTGATCTCGGTGTCGGTCAGAGCATGGTGCAGTGGGTGGTGGTGGCCTATGGACTGCTGCTCGGTGGGTTTCTCCTGCTCGGCGGCAGAATGGCCGATCAGCTGGGACGCCGGCGCATCCTCCTGGCCGGCCTCGCGGTCTTCACGGTCGCGTCGTTCTCGGCCGGTGCCGCGCAAGGCGGCGGCCTGTTGATCGCCGCGCGGGCCGTTCAAGGGTTCGGCGCCGCGCTGATCGCGCCGGCGGCCTTGTCGCTGCTGGCCGTCACCTTCGCGGAGGGACGCGAACGCCATCGTGCGATCGGTCTGTTCGGGGCCGTGGGCGGGGTGGCCGGGTCGGTCGGCGTCGTCGCCGGCGGGCTGTTCGCCGGGGGTCCGGGCTGGCGCTGGTCGTTCTTGATCAACGTGCCGGTCGGCGCGTTGCTGATCATGCTCGCCGTCGTGTTCCTGGCTCGGGATCGGGCTGCTGACCGCACCACGCGGCTCGACATCGCTGGGGCGACGACGGTGACGGGCGGGCTGCTGGTCTTCGTGTACGCGCTGCACCACGGCGCGAACCACGGCTGGGCCGCCGGATCGACGCTCGCGATGTTGGCGGTGGCCGCCGCGCTGCTGGCGGCGTTCGTGCGGATCGAGGCACGAGCCGCCGCGCCGCTCGTGCCGGCCTCGACGCTGAGAAACCGCACCCTCGTCGCGGCCAACGTGACCGCGTTCCTCGCCTCCTGCGCCTTCCTGTCGTTCATCTTCGTCGGATCCTTGCTGATGCAGCAGGCGCTCGGCTACTCACCGACGACGACCGGGGTGGCGTGGCTGGCCACGACCACGACCTGCTTCGCGGCAGCCATGGCCGCCGCCCGGCTCGTCACCTACGTGGGCGTACGGTCGCTGTTGATCACCGGCATTTCGATCTTCACCGTCGGGGTGCTGTGGTTGACCAGAGTTCCCGCGGATGCCAGTTATCTCGCCGACGTCCTGCCGGCCTTCCTGCTCGCCGGGATCGGCGCCGGACTCTTCGCGCCCACGCTGCAGATCGGCGCGCTGTCCGGCACGTCGCGGTCGGAATCGGGACTGGCGTCCGGCCTGGTGGAGACCATGCGTGAGATCGGCGGCGCCGCCGGCGTCGCCGCGGTGTCGACCGTGCTGGTCACGGGATCCGGCATCGACGGCTTCCGCGCCGCCTTCGCATTCATCGCCCTCCTCGCGACCCTCGGCGTCCTCACCGCCGCCATCGGATTCGCCCGCAGGGCCCACCCCGGCGCAGACTGAGCCGATGGCCGAGCAGAGCATCGACCCGGGTCTGGCGTGGCCTCGGCTGCGCACGGCGGACTGGGCCGACACCAGGGACACGCTGCATCTGTGGACCCAGATCGTCGGGAAGATCCGCATGGCCCACGCGCCGGCGGTGAACCACTGGTGGCACGTCACCCTGTACGTCACCCCGCGCGGCCTCACCACGTCGACGATCCCGTACGGGGACCGCGCGTTCGAGATCGAGTTCGACCTCGTCGACCACCAGCTGCAGATTCGCACCAGCGAGGGCAGGCACAGCAGCGTCGCGCTCGAGCCCAAGCCGGTCGCCGTCTTCTACGCCGAGACGATGGACGCGCTCGACGGGCTCGGCCTGAGCACCCGCATCCACGCCACTCCGAACGAGGTCGACCCCGCGATCCCGTTCGCCCAGGACACCCAGCACGCCTCGTACGACCCGCACGCCGTCGAGCTCTACCGCCGTCAGCTGCTCCAGGCGCACCAGGCGCTGACCACGTTCCGCTCCGGGTACGTCGGCAAGGTCAGCCCCGTGCACTTCTTCTGGGGCGCCATGGACCTCGCCTGCACTCGCTTCTCCGGCCGCACGGCGCCACGTCACCCCGGCGGCGCGCCCAACTGCCCGCCGTCGGTCATGCACGAGGGCTACTCGCACGAGCTGGCCAGCTGCGGGTTCTGGCCGGGCGGCGGTGACGAGGGCGCGTTCTACGCCTACGCCTATCCCGAGCCCGACGGGTACGCGGCGCACCCCGTCGGGCCGGCGGGCACGACCTATGCGGACGGCGAGTTCCTGCTGCCCTACGAGGCCGTCGCCTCCGCGTCCGACCCGGAGGGCATGCTCGCCGAGTTCTTCGAGACCACCTATCGCGCCGGCGCCGACCTCGGAGGCTGGGACCGGACGGCGCTCGAGGCCGGCCCCGGACGCGCGGGGGCGACGCTCGGGTGACGGTGCGCCGATCTACGCTGATCGGCATGCCCGCCTACGTCATCGCCCACCTGCAGGACGCCGCCCCGCACCCGGACATCGCCGAGTACATCGAGCGCATCTCCGGCACCTTCGAGCCATACGGCGGCCGCTTCCTCGTGCACGCCACGCGGCACGAGGTGAAGGAGGGCAGCTGGCCCGGCGGTGTCGTGATGATCGGCTTTCCCGGGCTCGCCGAGGCGCGCAGCTGGTGGGACTCCCCCGAGTACCAGGAGATCGCGCCGTTGCGCTCCCGGCACATCGACGGCGACATCATCATGATCGACGGCGTGCCCGAGGGCTACGACCCGACGACGACCGCGGCGTCGATCCGGGCTGCCGCGCTGGCGGCCGAGTAGCCGAGGCAGGTGCTCGCGACTCGCCCGGACGGCTACATCCTGGGCGATCCGCCAGCATTCGGCCACGTCATGCGTCACACTTGTCCGCCATGACCGACCCGACCAACGAGCCGCTCGAGACGAGCCCGTTCGTGGCCACGATCGTCGTGACGAGCAAGGGGCCGAAGGGGCAGCACGTGCTCCTGCTGCACCCCGCCGACATCGAGTCCCTCGACGGCGAATGGTCCTGGGTGCCGCCCGGCGGCGTCCGCGAGCCGGGCGAGAAGATCGCCGACTGTGCCGCCCGTGAGCTGCGGGAAGAGACCGGCATCGTCGCCGAGCCGCGACCCGTCCGCGTCGATGCCTCTGAGGAGGTCGGTGTGTACCGGCTCGAGGTGCCCTGGGGAACGCCCGTGCAGCTCAACGCCGAGTACACCGCGTCCGAATGGGTCCCCGTCGAGCAGGCGGCGGACCGTTGCAAGCCCGCCGACCTGCTCGACACCGTCCGCATCGGGCTCAACGGCTGACCGGCGCCCGGCCTGGCCCACGGCTGCGCCCGCTCAGTCGTCGGCGGTGAGGACGGTGAGCAGGCGGATCAGCTCGGCCTGCTCGTCGTCGGTGAGGCGATCGAGCATCTGCGCCAGGCCGGCGGCGCGATGGGCGCGCATCGACCGGAGGACGCCGTCGCCGGCCGGGGTCAGCGCGACGAGGATGGCCCGGCGATCAGCGGGGTCGGGCCGCCGCTCGACCAGGCCGCCGGCCTCGAGCAGGTCGACCACCGACGTCGCGGAGCGCGGGATGACGTCGAGCCGGCGGGCCAGCTCGCTCACCCGCAGCGGCTCGCCGGCGGCGGACAGCAGCCGGAGCACGCGCAGCTGACTGTGCGTGACGCCGGCGCGCTCGAGCTCGAGTTTCGACGCCCGGCGCATGCGCCGGTTGGCGCTGCTCAGCAGGTCGGCGATGCGGGCGGCCGGCTCCCTCTCCACGACGCCAGCCTATCACCGATTTGCGCTTCAACCTCTTTACGAGGTAAACTCCGTATCAGACTTTACGATGCACCACTAGGAGGTCCCCGTGGATGACTCCACTCGCGGCCGGACCCGCTCCTTCGTCAAGGACCGCTCCGTCACCGCCCACAAGCTCGCGCCCGGCACCGTCCGGCGCATCCTCACCTTCGCCCGCCCCTACAAGAAGCAGCTCGCCGTCTTCCTCTCGCTGATCCTGGTCGACGCGGTGCTGGGCGCCGCCCAGCCGCTGCTGTTCAAGCTGATCATCGACGAGGGCGTCCTCAAGGACGACCAGGGCCTGGTCATCGGCCTGGCCCTCGCGGTCGCCGGCCTGGCCGTCGTCACGGCGGCCGTCGGGCTCACGCAGCGCTACGTCTCCGCGATCATCGGCCAGGGGCTGGTCCACGACCTGCGCAGCCAGGTCTTCGCGCACGTCCAGCGCATGCCCATCGCGTTCTTCAGCCGCACCCAGACCGGCGCGCTGGTCAGCCGCCTCAACGGCGACGTCCAGGGCGCGCAGCAGGCGTTCACGTCCACGCTGTCGACGGTGGTCGGCAACGTCGCGACGACGGCGGCCGTGCTGGCCGCCATGTTCGTGCTGTCGTGGCAGATCACCGTCGCGGCGCTCGTCCTCGTGCCGCTGTTCGTGCTGCCCGCCAAGCTGGTCGGCCGCAAGCTCGCCGACCTCACCCGCGAGCGCTACGACCTCACCGCCGACATGGGCCAGACCATGACCGAGCGGTTCAACGTCGCCGGCGCGCTGCTGGTCAAGATCTTCGGCCGGCCCGAGGCCGAGTCCGCCGAGTTCGACGAGCGGGCCGCCCGGGTCCGCGACATCGGCGTGACGACCGCGGTCTACTCGCGGGTGCTCATGACGTCGCTCGGCCTGCTCGCCGCGCTGGCGACGGCGTTCGTCTACGGCCTCGGCGGCGTGCTCGCCATCGCCGGCACGCTGGGCGTCGGCACCATCGTCGCGCTGACGGCGTACCTCGGCCGCCTGTACGGGCCCATCACGTCGCTCTCGAACCTGCAGGTCGACATCATGACGACGCTGGTCAGCTTCGAGCGCGTGCTCGAGGTCCTCGACCTGGAGCCGATGGTCCGCGACGCCGCCGACGCGAAGCCGCTGCCGGCCGGCGCGGCGTCGGTCGAGTTCGACCACGCCGACTTCGGCTACCCCGCCGCGTCCGACGTCTCACTCGCCTCGCTCGAGTCGGCGGCCGGCCTGCCGAGCACGCCCGGCGGCCAGGTGCTGCACGACATCACCTTCACCGCGCGGCCGGGGGAGATGATCGCGCTGGTCGGGCCGTCCGGCGCAGGCAAGTCCACGGTGACCAGCCTGGTCTCGCGGCTTTACGACGTCACCGGCGGCGCCGTGCGGGTCGGCGGCCACGACGTCCGCGACGTCACGCAGCAGTCGCTGCGCGACGCGATCGGCGTCGTCACGCAGGACGCGCACCTGTTCCACACCACGCTGCGCGCCAACCTGAGCTACGCCCGGCCCGGCGCCGCCGACGACGAGATCTGGGCGGCGCTCGAGGCGGCGCAGATCGCCCCGGTGGTCCGGTCGCTGCCGGACGGTCTCGACACCGTCGTCGGCGAGCGCGGCTACCGGCTCTCCGGCGGCGAGAAGCAGCGCCTGGCCATCGCCCGGCTGCTGCTCAAGGCGCCCCGCATCGTCGTACTCGACGAGGCCACGGCGCACCTCGACTCCGAGTCCGAGGCCGCCGTCCAACGGGCCCTCGAGACCGCGCTCGCCGGCCGGACGTCGCTGGTCATCGCGCACCGGCTGTCCACCGTCCGCGACGCCGACCAGATCCTGGTCGTCGACGACGGCCGCATCGTCGAGCGGGGCACGCACGACGAACTGCTGGCCGCGGGCGGCGCGTACGCCGACCTCTACCGCACGCAGTTCCGCTCGCAGGAGACGCTCACGCCGGCCGCCGCCTGACGACGGGTCAACCGGGCCACGGGCGGCTACCCGCCGAGGACGACGTCCTCGATGGTGACGAGGTCGGCGAGCCGGCCGTCGCGGTAGAGCCGGAAGACCGCGTCGAACGGCTCGCCCAGCGGCAGGTCGCGGGCCGGGCGCAGCTGCCAGCCGCGCCCGTCGGACGTGGTCCGGCCGGCCTCTTCGCCGTTCACCGACAGGGTGACGGTGCCGTCCGGGCCGCCGCCGCGGAACTGCGGGCGCGCGAGCGGGCGCTCGGCGGCGGCCAGCGGGTACACCGTCATGTGCCGGACGCGCACCTGCGTCGTACTGCACGGGTCGGGCCGCTGCCGCGGCGACAGGGCGCCGGCGATCACACCGCCGGCCTCGACGCCGGTGAAGAACTTCTGCTGCGTGGCGTCCTCGTTCGTGTCCCACGTCCAGTACAGCCAGCCGGTGATGCCGTACGTGCAGCTGCCGACCTGGTGGTCCACCAGCGCCGGCCAGGCCTGCTGGATGTCGTTGCCGAACCACCGGCGCTCGGTGCCGAACTCGCCGTTGATGACCGGCCCGGTGACCTGCGACCACTCCATCGAGCCCAGCGACGCCGCCAGCGTCCGGCCGGTGGCGAGGTAGAGGTGGATGTCGAGGAAGTCGAGGTCGGAGTCGCGGGTCAGCGTCGACACCCGGACCGGGTACCGCGGATCGCCGCACGGCGCACCGTCGCACACGCCGGACAGGCCGTCGAAGGTCTTCTTGACGGCCAGGTTCGTGAACGCGCCCATCGTCACCATGAGATCCGGGTCGACGGCCTTGACGGCGGCCACACCGCGGTCGGCGTAGGCGACGAACGCGGCGTCGGCCGCCGCCTGCCGCTGCATGCGGTCGGCCATCTGGTAGGTGCGGCCGGCCACCGTCATCTGGCCGGAGAACTGGTGGAACGGCGCCTCGGTGTGGTTGAGGTACGCCTCGTTGTCCAGCTGCAGCGCGAGGAACGTGCTCATCAGGTCGCCGAGCCGGGCCGTCATCTCCGTCGTGAAGACGCGGAGGTACTCCTCCTTCGCGCGGATGTAGCCCTCGTACATGTAGCTGCGGTTGCGGCCCACGATGTTCACCGGCTGCGGGCTGTTCACGATGATGTCGCGGTAGTAGCCGTTCTGCGGGAACACGTCCATCGACGGCAGCACGTACACGCCGTACCCGGCGGCGCGGCGGACGAAGTCGGCGACGTTGTCGAGGTAGGCGGCGTTCGCCGGGCTCAGGTCGGCGTCGCCGTGACCCAGCCCGTGCGGCTCGCCCATCAGGTTGTCCTGCCCGTTGCCGGGGTCGAGGAACACGCGGACGGTGTTGTAGCCGCGCATCGTCACGTCGGCGAGCATGGCGTCGGCGCGGGCGGCGTCGTACAGCCCCGGCTCGAACGTCGAGTGGTACGGGTTGGCTGCGTTCGACGGCATCGCCGTCAGCCGCACGTAGTTGAAGCCGCGCGGCTCGAACGGCGCACCGGTCTCGGTGTCGACCAGCGCCCGGTCCGGCCCGGCGGCGATGCGCGGCAACGGGTCGGCGACGGGGACGACGTCCGCGGCAGGCGCGGGGGCGGTGAAGGATGCGGCGACGGCGGCGGCGACGGCCAGCGCGGCGGCCAGCCGGGCGGTGCGCTTCACGAACGGGCTCCCTGGATCGACGACGCGGAATCGTCAGTGCCCGTCCGATGCCGCTGTGCAGGACGGAGCATAGCCGCGTTTTGCAATGAGCACGTCTACGCACCACTCCGGTGCGCGTTCGCAGATTGGTCCAACCACCCAGCCAGTCCAGATTTGAGGGGTGCCCACACCACTGTCGACGCCCGCTGAGCTGCGGTGACGCGGGTGGCCGCCGCGGCAGGCCGGGCCGGGCAAGGGCCGTCACGCCGGCGCTGACCTGTGCGTTCGTCACTCCACTCGGCGCGGAACGACGGCTACAGTGGCCTCACCGGAGACGAGAGGATCGACATCAGGTGACTCAGCCAGGCGGCCCCGCGTTCCACGCGGTCGAACGGTCGAAGGTGTACTCCTCGGTCGTCGACCAGATCCTCGCCAGCATCCGCGACGGCCGGCTGCCGCCGGGCAGCGCGCTGCCGGCCGAGCGCATCCTGGCCAACCAGCTGCAGGTGAGCCGCGGCTCGCTGCGCGAGGCGATCCGGGTGCTCGAGCACGCCGGCGTGCTGGACGTCCGCGTCGGCAGCGGCACCTACGTCACCCTCGACAGCGGCTCCGACACCACCATCCTGCGCGCCCAGGCGGCGATGATCGGCGAGCACAGCCCGCTGGACCTCATGGTCGCCCGGGCCGCCATCGAGCCGGTCTGCGCCGAGCACGCGGCGCGCTCGCACCACCCCAGTGACCTGCAGGCCATCGACGACGCGGTGACCGAGCAGGCCGACGTCACCCGCGCCGGCGGCGACCCCAGCGAGGCCGACGCCGCCTTCCACCTGGCCGTCGCGGTGGCTTCGCACAACGGCGTCCTGGTGGCGCTGCAGCGCACGCTGAACGACCTCATGCACGAGCAGACGTGGAGCGACCTCAAGCACCGCTCACGGTCGCGGTCGCACGCCTCGGAGGCCTACCTCGAGCACCACCAGCTGGTGCTGGAGGCGATCCGGCAGCGCGACCCGCGGCGGGCCGGCCAGCTGATGGCGATGCACATGAGCGCCATCGAGACCGGCCTGCTGGCCGAGCTGGGGCACGACGGTTGACAGCGCCGTCATGGCGCTTCTATGGTCGCTATCGGATGGGTGGTCAGACCAATCTACGACGGGGTGCTATGCCTGAACCGCGATTCGCCGTCAACTGCTCGATCCTCCTGACCCGGCTGCCGCTGCGCGAGCGGCTCGACGCCGTCCGTGCGGCGGGGTTCGAGGCGGCCGAGTTCTGGTGGCCGTTCGCCACCGCGACGCCCGGCGACGCCGAGGTCGAGGCGTTCGTCGACGCGGTCCGGGCGTCCGGGCTGCGGCTGGCCGGGCTGAACCTGTTCGCCGGCGACCTGCCGGCCGGTGAGCGCGGCGTCGTGTCGTGGCCCGGCCGCGAGGACGAGCTGCTGGCCAGCGTGCGGGTGGCGGCGTACGTCGGCGCCGAGCTGGGCTGCCGTCACTTCAACGCGCTGTACGGCAACCGGCTGCCCGGCCGCGACCCCGCCGAGCAGGACGCCGTCGCCGTCGAGGCCCTCGCGGCCGCGGCCGACGGGCTGGCCGGCATCGGCGCGACGGTGCTGCTGGAACCGGTCAGCGGTATCGACGCCTACCCGTTGCGCACGGCGGCGCAGGTGGTCGCGGTCGCCGACCGGGTGGGCGCCACCAACCTCGGCCTGCTGCTCGACGTCTACCACCTGGCCGTCAACGGCGACGACGTCGCGGCCGCGATCGAGCTGTACCGCGACCGCATCGCGCACGTCCAGCTGGCCGACGCGCCGGGACGGGGCGCGCCCGGCACCGGGACGCTGCCGCTGCGGGCCTGGATCGACGACCTCGTCGCCGGCGGGTACGACGGGTGGATGGCGCTGGAACACGTGAGCGACGACGCGGACCCGTTCGCGTGGCGCAAGGAAGGGAGCTGGCGATGACGGTCATCGGCTTCATCGGTCTGGGGGTCATGGGCGCGCCGATGGCGGCGAACCTGGTCCAGGCCGGGTTCGACGTCACCGGGTTCAACCGCAGCCCGGCGAAGGTCCAGCGGCTGGTCGAGGCGGGCGGGCGCGGCGCATCGTCGGCCGCCGCGGCCGCCGAGGGCGCCGACGTCGTCGTCACGATGCTGCCCGACTCCCCCGACGTCGAGGCGGTCCTGCTCGGCGACGGCGGCGTGCTGGAGCGGCTGGCGCCCGGCACGATCGTCGTCGACATGAGCACCATCCGGCCGGACGTCGCCCGTTCGCTGGCCGCGGCCGGGGACGCCCGAGGTGTGCGGGTGCTGGACGCCCCAGTCAGCGGCGGCGAGCAGGGCGCGGTCGACGCCACGCTGTCGATCATGGTGGGCGGCGACGCCTCGACCTTCGAGGCCGCGAAGCCGGTGCTCGACGCGCTCGGCCGCACCGTCGTCCACGTCGGCCCGCCCGGCGCCGGCCAGACCGTCAAGGCGGCCAACCAGCTCATCGTCGCCGGCACGTTGCAGCTGGTCGCCGAGGCGCTGGTCTTCCTCTCCGCCCACGGCGTGGACCGCGAGCGGGCGGTGGAGGTGCTGGCCGGCGGCCTGGCCGGCAGCGCCGTCCTGGACCGCAAGGCGCCGGCCATGCTGGCCCGCAACTTCCAGCCCGGCTTCCGGGTCGACCTGCACCACAAGGACCTCGGCATCGTCACCGCCGCCGCCCGCGACGCCGGGGTGGCCATCCCGGCCGGCTCCCTCGCGGCGACGCTGATAGGCGCCCTGCGCGCCCAGGGCCACGGCGACCTCGACCACGCCGGCCTGCTGCTGCAGGTCGAGCAGCTCTCCGGCCGCACCCCCGCGGACTGATCAGGCGTCGATGATGTCGTCGACCAGAATCCTGGCCCAGCGCACCCCGGGCGCGTCGACGACGTCGCCTGCCTTCCAGACGCCGGTCTCGAGATAACCGTTGTCGCCGAGCCGGAAGGTGTGGATGGCGATCTCCGGGTCGATCTCGACCCGCCAGTAGTGCTCCATCCCAGCCTCGGCGTACTCGACCGGCTTCTCCCGCCGATCGTCGGTCTCCGAACCCGGGCTCACCACCTCGACCGCGAGAACGACGTGCTCGGGCAGGACTCGGCTGGCGCGGCGGTCGTAGTGCTCTCGGCGCACGACGACGACATCAGGGTTGCGACGCAGGAGGTTGCCGAGACGGACCTCGATCGGCCCACTGACCCGGTAGCCATGCTCGCCAGCACCGCGTAGGGCATTCTTCAGAGCGTCCGCGACATCCTGGTGCCAGAACGTCGGGGTTGCCATCACCCGGACCACTCCATCCACGAGCTCTCGCAGGTTGTTCGGAGGCAGGGCGTCGTACTCATCGGCGGTCAGCACCACGCCGATGGGCTCGTGAGTCGCGGGATACGTCAAGGTCACGGCAGCCCTCCCCTACTCGTGCCCAGTGTATAGACATTTGCATAGGCGTTCGCCTGTGTTCAACGGCGCCCAGCGCCGTCGAGGAAGGTCGTCGTGATGACGGCGCCGGCTTGCTCGACGCCGAGGCGCTCGCTGCCGACCAGGTGTAGCGCCCGCTCGAGCAGCGCGGTGAACATCTCGAACAGCACGTCGGGCGGCACATCGGCGCGCAGCTCACCGTCGGCGACGCCGCGGCGGATCAGGGCGCGCACCGGTTCGGCGACCGCGCGGTCGAACTCGGCGGGGTCCTCGAGGTAGGTCTTGCCGACGTGGATGACGGCGGCGTAGCGGCGCCCGGCCGCGATGAAGGCGCGCGCCGCCCGGGCCACGCCCTCGCGCAGCGGGACGGCGTCCAGCTCGGCTGCGGCGATGCGGTCGCTCAGCTCCTCGAACGCGGCCCGGGTGAGGCCGAGCAGCAGCGCCTCGCGGGTCGGGAAGTAGCGGTACAGCGTGGCCCGGCCGACGCCGGCGGCCTGGGCGATGTCGGCCATGCTCACCGACTCGCCACGCTCGGCCAGCACCGAAGCGGCGGTGTCGAGGATGCCCGCGGCGATGCGGTCGCGAATGGCGGGGTGCCGGACCATGGCGCCATCCTACGGCCGATGTCTCATTGCGAGATGGCATAGCCTCGTGTTGAGATAGTGATGTCTCATCATTAGACGGGAGTCACTCACATGGCCACGACGACCCGGCGGCTCGGCCGCACCGACCTCGAGATCACCCCGATCGGGCTGGGCTGCATGCCGTTCGGCGGGCCCGGCATCGCGAACCGCTACTACCCCACGCTCGACCAGGCGACCGCCACGATGATCGTCCGCACCGCCCTCGACGGCGGCGTGACCTGGTTCGACACCGCCGAGATGTACGGCCGGGGCTACTCCGAACGAACGCTGACGACGGCGCTGCACCAGCTCGGCGCCGGCACCGGCGACGTCGTCATCGCCAGCAAGTGGACGCCGTGGTTCCGCACCGCGGCCAGCATCGGCCGCACCGTCGGCGACCGGCTGGCGGCGCTGCAGGGCTACCCGCTCGGCCTGCACCAGATCCACATGCCACACGGCAGTCTCTCGTCCCTCGCCAGCCAGGTCCGAGCCATGGCGCAGCTGCACCGGCAGGGACGCATCCGCGCGGTCGGCGTCAGCAACTTCTCCGCCGCGCAAATGGAGCGGGCGCACGCCGTCCTCGCCGAGTACGGCATCCCGCTCGCGTCGAACCAGGTGCAGATCAGCCTGCTGGAGCGGCGCATCGAGCGCGACGGCGTCCTGGCCGCGGCGCGCCGGCTCGGGGTGACGCTGATCGCGCTGGCGCCGCTGCACACCGGCCTGCTCACCGGGAGGTTCCACGAGGACCCCACGCTGTTCCGCGACGTGCGGCGGATCCGGCGGCGGCTGGCCGGGTTCTCGTCCGCGACGCTCACCCGCACGGCGCCGCTGATCGACGAGCTGCGCGCCGTCGCCGCCGCACACGGGGCCACGCTGAGCCAGGTCGCGCTGAGCTGGCTGACCAGCTACTACGGCGACACCGTCGTCGCGATCCCGGGCGCGTCGAAGCCCCGGCACGCCGACGAGAGCGCCGGCGCCATGAGCCTGCACCTCACCCAGCGCGAGCTGGACCGCCTCGCCGACGTGACCCCATGATCATCAAGGATCCGTGGCGTCATCACCCAATGCCGTTAAGTTAGGGCGGTTTGTGCTGGTCAGCGGCGTGTCGGTGGGGTTCGTGGGCAGGGCCCTCCGTTAGAACGGTGATTGTCGAAGATCATCGTCTGCCGGAGGGCCCTGTGAGTTCTGAGTCTGCCACGTGGCGATCGGGCGAGGTGAGTCTGGGCGCACTGGAAAGTGATCTTTGTCCGGAGCTGCTGGACGAGGTGATCGAGCAGGCCGGTGTGCGCGAGCAGCGGCGGCGGCTGTTGCCGGCCCGGACGGTGATGGTCTTCGTGCTCGGGTTATGCGTGTTCTGCGGCGCCGACTCGCATTCCCCGCCGGGATACCGCATGGTGATGTGCTGGCTGACCAGCACGTTCGGGTACCTGCGGGGGCTGGTCGTGCCGAGCGCGTCGGCGCTGTGCCAGGCCCGCAAACGCCTGGGCGTCACGCCGCTGCGGCTGCTGTTCGACCGGGTCCGAGGCCCACGCGCGGCGCCCGACGCGGCGGGAGCGTGGCTGTTCGGGCGGCGGCTGGTCGCCTTCGACGGCACCGCCCTGGACCTGGCCGACACCGCGGCCAACGTGGCCGCGTTCGGCCACATCGGCACGCCCTCGGGGTTCGCACAGGTGCGGCTGGTCGCGCTGATCGAATGCGCCACCCACGCGATCATCGACGCGGTGTTCGACGCGTGCCGGCACAGCGAGCAGGAACTGACCCAGCGGCTGATCGGTGCGATGCGTCCGGGGATGCTGGTGCTCGCCGACCGCAACTTCGGTCACCGGTTGTTCGCCCAGATCGCCACCAGCACCGGCGCGGACCTGATCTGGCGGATCAAGGGCAACGCCGACTTCCCCGCCATGAAGATCCTCGACGACGGCTCCTACCTGTCAGTGATCACCGCGCAACGCTACAAGAAGCGCTGGCGCACCGCCGCCCGGCGGGGCTGGCCGGAGCCTCCGATGCCCGGCACCCGGTGCGTATCGTCGACTACCGAGTCACCACCCACGTCGGCGATACCGTCACCATCAGCGATATCAGGCTCGTCACCACCCTGCTCGACCCGGCCGAGGCGCCCGCCCGAGCCGTCGCCGAGGCCTACCACCAGCGGTGGGAATCGGAGAACAGCTACCAGGAACTCAAGACCCGACTGCGTGGCGCCGGGTTCATCCTGCGCTCGAAGTCACCCGACCTCGTCGATCAGGAGATCTACGCCCTGCTCGTCACCTACCAAGCCCTCTGCACCCTGAGAACCGACGCCGCGGACACCGTCGGCGTGGACCCGCGCCGGATCTCCTTCACCATCACCATCCGCGTCACCCGAGACACCATCACCGCCGGCCGACTCGACCAGAACACGCGCGTCCTGGCCATCGCCGCCATCAGCAGCGACCTCAACCCGCCACGACGAGCCCGCGTCACGCAGCGCGTCAAGAAACCACCCCGGAACACCTTCAAAGCCAAACGACGAGACCAGACCCGCCCACCCAGCCACGCCACCCACAAGATCAAAGTTCGCCGGGCCAGCAAAACCGCCCTAACTTAACGGCATTGCGTCATCACCCCACCGATCCTTGATGATCACGGGTCGGACGGGGCATGACGGCGCGCACGGCCGGGGGCGTCCGGTCCAGCCGCGGGTTCGTAGGACGCGGGCTTGTTCGGCGGCGACGGTGCAGGGGCTGGCGAAGATGTCGGCGTGGCCGTAGCGGAGTGTGGCGTGGCCGTCGACGGTGGCGCGGTTGTCCCGACGACGGTCGCGGAAGCGGCCTTCGCCGGTGTGCCCGATGCGGCCGTCGAGTTCGACCCGGAGGTGGTAGTCGGGGTAGTCGACGTCGATCCAGATGACGCGGCTGCCGGCGACCCGCCGCTGACGGCAGCCGGTGGGCAGGCCGTGGGCGCGTTCGACCCGGCGCAGGTGACGGAGTTCGAGCGGTGACTGGGCTCCGTCGGCGACGTCGGCCAGCATCGCCTCGACCATCGGCCGCCAGCGGATCTTCTTGCGCCGTCCCAGCGAATCGGCCAACCGTTCCGGCGTGGTGAGGCGGCGCTGGCAGGCGGCGGTGACCCAGGTCTCGGCGTCGCGTGGGTGGGGTGCGACGTCGACGAGATCGAGGACGGTCTCGTCGAGGCGCGTGCGTGGCGGGTTCTTCGCCGGATGCCGGGTCAGTGGCAATCGGTGCGCGTAGTGGACCCGGACGCCGTCGATGCGAGGCTCCACGTACCGGTCGGCGGGCACGGTCACGTGGATGACCGGGCCGGGGTCGTCGTACAGTCCGTCCAGGTGGGCGGCGGTGCGGTGGCTGGCGACGGCGCCGCGGCCGGCGCGCAGGATCGCCGCCCACACCTGGGCCTCGTACGGCAGCGGCCCGGTGTGCGTGGCGTACACACCGGCGTGCACCCGCTGCCAGCGTCCCGACCGCAGCGACCAGAGCAGCGCGTCGACCGTCAAGCCGGCGGCCAGCGCCTGGGCGCGACTGATCACGCCGTGCTGGAGATCGGCCAACTGATCGAGATCGGACACCCGTCCAGCCTGATCGGACGACGGTCGCCGTGCCAGACCCGATTCGCGATCTGTGGACAACGGGGATCATCAAGGATCGGTGGGTGATGACGCCACGGATCCTTGATGATCATGGGAGGGTGCCGGTGTAGGTGAGGACGAAGGTCAGGCTGGGCACCAGGAAGAGGACGGCGACGGCGACGATGCCGCGGAAGCTCCGCTCGGCCCGCACGAGGTGCCGGTACGCGACGACCAGCGACGGCACCAGCACGATCTCCATCGGCAGCATCGACCGCGGGATCACCACGTCGGCGGCGGACATCACCAGCGACAACGTCCCCGCCGCCAGCCACAGCGCGAGCCCCAGCAGGTACGCCCGCCGCGGGCCGAGCCGCACAGCGACCGTCGTGTAGCCGCTGATCCGGTCCGCCTCGAGGTCGGCCAAGGTCGTCGGGACGTACAAAGCGGCGCCGACGAGCGTCCCGAGCACCGCCATCGGCCAGGGGAACTCCGCGAGCGGCCGCAGCAGCGACCACCCGGCCAGCTGTCCGGCGGCGCCGATGGCCAGCGCGTTGACGGCGACGTCGAAGCCGGGGCGGGCCTTGAGCCGCAGCGGCGGCGCGCTGTAGGCCCAGCCGACGAGCAGCACGATCGCCGTCCCGAGGGCGAACAGCGGGCTCACGAACAGCGCAGCGGCGACCGCCAGCACGCCGGCCAGCAACGCCAGGACCTGCGCTCCGACCGGCGTCAACCGGCCGCCGACCAGCGGTGACCCGGCCTTGCGCGGGTTCAGCCGGTCGCCGCGCAGGTCGTGCGCGTCGTTGACGGCGAGCACGGAGATCCACATCAGCGGCCCGATCACCACCGCGCCGAGCGCCAGCACCGGCCAGTCCGCCATAGGCGGCACGAGCTGCCGCGTCGCCAGCACGATGCCCAGGTAGTACGGCACCAGCGAGACGAACCAGAACCATGGCCGGCCGATCGCCAGGACGTCGCCGGCCAGTTGCCGAGGCCGGACCGCCCCGGACCGGGTGCGCACAGTCGTCATACCGACGATGCTCCCGGTCCGGGCCGGGCCGGAACTCCCCCGTAGGAGGGATCAGGGTGGTGGGCGTTACCCCGGTGGTGCTAGTGCGGCGGCCAGCCGCTCGGCGGCGGCTTCGGCGGTGACCCGGGCGGCGCCGTGGGTGAGCAGGTAGTTCTCGCCGAGCACCTCGGGCAGCGGGTTCACGTCGTGGTCGACGACGATGAGGTCCGGCCGGGCGGCGCGCGCGGCCTCGACGAGCGCGACCTGCCACGGACGCCGTCGCACCCCGCGGACGCCGACGACCAGCCGGCGCCCCGGCAGCGCGGCGAGCACCGCCGGCAGGTCCGCCGTCGACTCCGTCACCCGGGCCAGGACGGTGCCGGGCAGGCGGTCGACGAGGTGCCGGCCGACGCCCCACGGGATCGGGCCGGCGGCGACGGACGGTTCGTCGTCGAGCTCGACGACCAGCGGCGGCGCGGTGAGCGTGACGTCGCCGTGGACGGTGACGGCCTGCCGCGCGGCGTCGGCCGCCGACCCGTGCAGCACCGGCGACGGCGACACGTCGCGCACCCAGCGGCGCAGCGCCTGGACCCGGCCGGCCGCCTCGGCCAGCCGCTCCTCCGGCAGCCGCCCGGTCCGCACGGCGTCGATCAGCGCCGCCACCATGGCCTCGAGCGTCTCGGGGCCGACGGTGTCGCCGCCGACGCACAGCGCGTCGACGCCGGCCAGCAGCGCCAGTACCGCGCCCTCGGCGTGCCCGACGGTCTGGCTGATGGCGTGCATGTCCATGCCGTCGGTCATGACCAGGCCGTCGTAGCCCAGCTCGTCGCGCAGCACGCCGGTGATGACCGGCCGCGACAGGGTGGCCGGGCTGTCGGCGTCGATTGCCGGGAACCGGATGTGCGCCGTCATGACGATCTTGACGTCGGCCTTCACCGCCGCCCGGAACGGCGGCAGGTCGCGTGCCTGGATGACGTCGAGCGGGTCGTCGATGGACGGCACGGTGAGATGGCTGTCCTCGCTGGTGCCGCCGTGGCCCGGGAAGTGCTTGGCCGTGGCGCCGATGCCCTGCGCCTGCTGCCCGGCGACGTACGCGGCGACGTGCCGTGCGACGAGGTCGGGGTCGAAGCCGAACGAGCGGACCCCGATGACGGGGTTCAGCGGGTTGGAGTCGACGTCGGCGACGGGCGCGAAGTTGAGGTCGATGCCGCAGGCCCGCAGCCGGGCGGCCACCTCGGCCGCCACCCGCTCCGTCGCCTCCGGGTCGTCCAGCGCGCCGAGCGCGGCGTTGCCGGGCAGCATGGACCCGGCCGCGACGTCGAGCCGCGTGACGTCGCCGCCCTCCTCGTCGATGCCGACCAGCAGGTCCGGGTTGGTCGCGTGCAGCGCGCCCGTGAGCGCGGCTACACCGGCGTCGCCGCGGTCGGGGTCGACGTTGCGGCCGAACAGCACGACGCCGCCGAGCCCCTCGGCCGCCATGGCGGTCAGCCACGGCGGGACGTCGTGCGCGCCGAGGAAGCCCGGGAAGATCGTGGCGAGGGCGAGGCCTCGCAGGTCACTGGCGTTCATGTCAGCCCTTCACCGCCCCGGACACCAGCCCCGACGTCATGCGGTGCTGGACGGCCAGGAAGAAGATCATCACCGGCACCGCGACGAGGACGGATCCGGCCATGATACCGGCCCAGTCACTGACGCGATTCGCCTCGGTGAACGAGCGCAGCCACAGTGGAAGAGTCATGTTCTCCGGTCTCGTCATGATCACTAGGGAGAGGGTGAACTCGTTCCAGGCCTGCAGGAACGCGTACACCCCGCTGGCGACCAGACCCGGCGCCAGCAGTGGGAAGGTGATGCGGAAGAAGGCCTGCAGCCGGCTGCAGCCGTCGACCAGCGCCGCCTCCTCCAGCTCGCGTGGGACGCCGTTGACGAACCCGCGCAGCATCCAGATCGTGAACGGCACGACCGCCGCGATGTACAGCAGCGACAGCCCGACGACGCTGTTCAGCAGCTGCCAGCCCTCCAGCAGCTTGAACTGCGAGATGAACAGGCCCTCGGCCGGGATCATCTGGATGATCAGCACCGCCAGGATGAAGCTGCGCCGGCCCTTGAACCGGAACCGCGACAGCGCCAGCGCCGCCAGGAACGCGAACAGCAGCGCCGCGACCACGGTGAGCCCGGTGACCATCGCGCTGATCCGCAGCGTGTCGAAGAAGTTGCTGTCGAACACGCGGCCGTACGCGGACAGCGTCCCGTTCAGCGGCAGGAACGTCGGCTCGGCCGCGCGGATGCGGTTGTACGGCAGGAAGGAGCTGTTCAGCATCCAGTAGACCGGGAACATCCAGATCAGCGCGATGACGATGGCCAGCCCGCCGAACGTCCGCTGCCGGGTGCGGGAACGGGTGCTCACAAATCCTCCTCGCGGACCAGGACCCGCACGTAGTACAGGCTCAGCACGACGGTCAGCAGCAGCACGAACCACGACGCGGCCGCCGCCAGCCCGAACTCGCCCTCGCCCAGCCCGAGCCGGTAGATGTACGTGCCGATCAGGTTCGTCTGCGCGGTGATGCCGCCCGCGTCCTGCAGCACGAAGATCTGGGTGAACACCTTCAGGTCCCAGATGATCTGCAGCAGCGCGACGATCAGCAGCACCGGCTTCACCAGCGGGACGGTCACGGTGCGGAACCGCGCCCACGCCGACGCGCCGTCGATCTCGGCCGCCTCGTACAGCTCGTCCGGCACCTGCGTCAGGCCCGCGTAGACGGCGAACGCGACGAACGGCACGCTCATCCAGACGACGATCACCGTCGCGACGACGAAGAACGACAGCTGGTCGATCAGCCACGAGTGCCCGGCGAACCCGTCCAGCCCGAGGTTCACCAGCAGCCAGTTGATGACGCCGTACTGCGAGTCGAACAGCCACTGCCACACCGTCAGCGACGCCAGGTGCGGCATCGCCCACGCCAGCAGCAGGCCGATCTGCAGCATCAGCCGCGGCCCGCGGCTGATCATCGTCATCAGGACCGCCAGCGCCACGCCGATCACCATCGTGATGGCGGCGTTGGCGAAGCAGAACAGGATCGACCGGAGGACGACCGTCCACAGGTACGAGTCGGTGACCAGCGTGACGTAGTTGTCCAGGCCGACCCACTCCGGCGGCTGGCCGAACTGCTGGGCCAGGCCGTACTCCTGGAACGACATCACCGCCTGGCGGTACAGCGGGTAGCCGAGGGCGGCGACCAGGATGGCCAGCGCCGGCAGCAGCAGCACGTACGGCAACAGCGAACGTCGAGGCCGTTGGGGCCGGCGGGGTGCGACATCACCCGCCGGCCCCCGGCCGGTCCGGTCGGCATCGCCGGGAGGGGTCGGCCGGCCGGGTCCCTGGTCCGGGACGGCCGACCCCTCCCGACTAGCCGAGCTGGTCGGCGATGGTGGCATCGGCTTCCTCGGCCAGCTGCTGCACGTCGCCGCCGTTCGCGATGGCGACGAACAGGTCCTCGAGCACGCGGGAGCCTTCGACCGTGGCCCAGTTCGCGGCGGCCGGGGTCAGCTTCGCGTTCGTGACCGCCTCGATGGTGGCGGCGGCGAACTCGTCGGTGCCCAGGCCCTCGGCCAGCGACACCTTCGCGGGGGTGAGGCCGTTCTCGGCGTACTGGCTCTGGAACTCGTCGCTCAGGATGATCTCGAGCAGGTTCGCGGACAGCTCCTGGTTCTGCGACGTCGCCGAGATGGCGATGTTCGAGCCGCCGAGCAGGACGGGGGCCGGCTCGCCGTCAGTGCCGGGCAGGGCGAAGACGCCGACGTTCCCGATCATGTCCGGGCAGCCGAGCTCCGGGTCCTCGATCTGGCCGCGCAGCCAGCCCGGACGCAGCATCATGCCGATCTCGCCGGCGCAGAACGGGATGTGGCCGTCGGCCTCGTTGCCGTCCTTCGGCGCGCCGGAGGCCTCGGTGAACAGCCGCTGCACCAGCTCCAGGCCCTCCTGCGACTCAGGCGACGACAGCGCGCCGGACCATTCCCCGCCGTCCTCGGCGGCGAAGTCGCCGCCGGCGTCCCACAGGAACGCGGCGCCGTCGCGCCAGTCCTGGCCGGGCAGCCAGAAGCCGGAGAAGTTCGGGACGCTCGCGTTGTCCTGCTTCAGCTGCACTGCCGCATCGACGAACTCCTGCATGTTCGTCGGCACCTCGATGCCCGACGCCGCGAACAGGTCCTTGCGGTAGAAGATGTAGGACGAGCCGGCATACAACGGGACGGCGTACGTGCTGCCGTCCGCGCTGCCCGCCTCGACGAAGCCCTGCAGCAGGTCGTCGCCGCCCAGGTCGGGCACCAGCTCGGTGATGTCGGTGAACGCGCCGACCGTGGTGAACGTCGGCGCCTGCGTGTTGCCGACCTCCACGACGTCAGGGGTCTCCGACTCGCTGCCCAGCGACGTCGTCAGACGGTCGACCAGGCCCTCCCACTCCTGCTCCTCGATGGTCAACGTCGAGCCGGGGTTCTGCTCCTCGAACTCGGCGATCAGCCAGTCGCGCATCGGCTGGGGCGTGTCCGGGCCGTTGAGCCACAGCCGCAGGTCGGCGGGCTCCGGCGTGCCGGCGGTCTCGCCGTCGGCGGCGGGTTCGGTGGTGTCGTCGTCGCCGTCGCCGCATGCGGAGAGGGCGAGCGCCGCGGCGGCCAGGCCGGCGGTGAGGCGAAGTGCTCTGTTCACGGCGGGTTCCTCCGGTTCGGCCCGAGCAGGGCGCGTGACGTTGAACTGGAAGCTAACCTTCCAGTAATTGTGCCTACTGTAAGGTTTCTTGCCAGTCTCAGTGATCACGTTTCCGTAACGTCCCGCTACCCAATTCGGGTACGGCAGACGGCGGAGGGAGCGACGACCTACTCGGTCGACGCGAAGAGGGTCTGACGAGCGTGATCGACCGCGGTCAGGACGGCACCGCGGAGGACGGGGGCGCCGGGGACGGTCGTGGGGACGACGCGGGGGTTGACCGGGGCGATGCGCGCGACGTCGTCGCCGACCATCTCGCACAACCGCACCCCACCCGCCGCCCCCACCTCACCGGCCACGACCACCAGCGCCGGGTCGACCACCGTGCACACGGACGCCACACCGAGCGCCAGCCGGTGCGAGAACGCCTGCAGGAAACCGTCCGCCGCGGCGCCACCGCCGGCCAGCGCGGCCCGGACCGCCGCGGCCGCGCCGTCGGCCGGAATGCCGTACTCCGCCGCCAGCTCGTCGACCGCGCCGGCGCCGACGAGCGCCTGGAACGCGCCCTTCGCCGGCCGTTCGACGCTGGCCGGGGACGGGACGCCGGGCATCGGGAGGTAGCCGATCTCGCCGGCCGCTCCGGTCGCACCGCGATGCAGGTGACCGCTGAGCACGACCGCGAGACCGACACCACGCCCAATCCACAGCAGCACCATGTCGTCGACGTCGCGACCAGCGCCGACCGAGCGTTCGGCGACGGCGGCCAGGTTGACGTCGTTCTCGAACGTGACGTCGCAGCCGAGGTCGGCGGAGAGCAGGTCGCGCATGCCGCGGTGCCAGCCGGGGAGGTCGAAGGAGAGCTCGATGTCGCCGGTCGACGGGTCGACGACACCGGGCATGCCGATGACGACGTCGTCGACCTCGGCGAGGGTGATGCCGGCCTCGGCGGCCGCGGCCAGCGCCATGTCGTGCACGAGCCGGCGCGAGTCGGCGCCGCCCACCGCGGTGATCTCGGCCGCCACCGGGGCCGTCACCGAGCCGATGACCGCGCCGGTGACGTCGGCGACGGCGGCCTCGGCGACGTCGGGGTTGAGCTCGACGCCGATGGAGTAGGTGCAGCCGGGCCGGACGGCGTACAGCTCGGCGTTGGGGCCGCGGCCGGCCGACCGGGTGCCGACGACCTCGACGAGGTCGCGGTCCTGCAGCCGCGCGAGCAGCTGCGACGCGGTCACCTTGGACAGTCCGGTCATGCGGCCGAGGTCGACCCGGGTCAGCGGCCCGGCGTCGAGCAACAGCTCGAGCGCGCTGCGGTCGTTCATCGCCCGCAGCAGGCTCGGGGTGCCAGGTCGTTGCGACACGTCTGCTCGCTCCATCCGGAAAGAGACCTTCCGATGAAAAGTATTACCGATCCGGAGCCGGCCCGCGCGACACGGCGCTCTAGGGTCGCAGCATGACCGACCCGGTCTTCCTCATCACCGGCGCCTCGCGCGGCATCGGCGCGGCCGTCGCCCGCCGCGCCGCGGCCGCCGGCTACCGGCTCGTCCTGGTCGGCCGCACGCCCGGCCCGCTCGAGGCCCTGGCCGGCGAACTCGGCGGGCCGTCCCGCGCCGTCGCCCGCACCGCCGACGTCACCGACTGGACCGCGCTGACCAGCGTCGTCGCGGAGGCCGAGGAGCGGTGGGGACGCCTCGACGCCGTCCTCGCCAACGCCGGCGCGAGCGTCGTCACGTCCTTCCTGGGCGACGGCGGAGCGCCACCGGAGGAGTGGCGCGACCTCGTGCTGACGAACGTCTACGGCCCGGCGCTGACCGCCCGCGCGACCCTGCCGGCGTTGCGCCGAACGCAAGGCCACCTGCTGCTCACCGGATCCGCCGCCGGGCGTGGCGTCCGGCCCGGCAATCTGTACTCGGCCACCAAGTGGGCGGTCACCGGGCTGGCGCAGGCGATCCGCGCGGAGTGCATCGGCACCGGCATCCGGGTCACGCTGCTGCAACCGGGGCTCGTCGACACCGAGTCGATCCCGCCGAGCCGCGCGAACGACCCGAAACTGGACGCCGACGACGTCGCCGCGGCGGTGCTCTACGCGGTCGGGCAGCCGCCGCACGTGGACGTCAACGAGATCATCGTCCGGCCGGTCGGCCAGCGGAATTGAGTCGGTTGGACAGCCGCCCCATCTCGGATGGCATGCTGTCCCGATGACCGCCGGACCCGAGCTGACGTTGGACCAGCTCGCCGGCGACGCCGCCGTCGAGCGGCTCTACCGGCAGGTCTTCGCGGTACTGGCGCGCGAGTCCGGCGCGATGATCAGCGACCTCGAACTGCTCGACGTCGACGAGGCGATCCTCGACGCGTTCGCCGACGCCGGGCGCGACGGACTCACCGTCGACCAGGCGGTCGCCGCGTGCCGGCCGATCGACCCGGGCCTGATCCACCGCCGGTTCGAGGTGCTGCGCGAGTACGGCGCCATCAGCAAGGTCGTCGAGCGCCCGAACGAGCGGTTCCACCGGGCGGCGTTCGCGCCGTACGTCATGCTGCTGTTCCTGCGCCGGCTGGCCGAGCAAGGCGGCCAGGCCGAGCTGCACCAGCTGCTGACGCTCGAGCACGTCAGCGTCACCGCGCCCGACGCCGAGCCCGCGACCGGGCAGACCACGATCAGCAGGCTGACCAGGATCTTCCGCCATCTCGGCAACGAGCTGGCCATCCTCGCCGCGGGCAGCACCGCCGAGCAGCTGGGCGACCACGCGCAGCTGCTGTGGGGCAACAAGGGCCTGATCAGCCAGGCCGAAGAGGTCCACACCGTCGTGCTGGGCCGCTGGCCGCAGCTGGACCGCGAGTGCACCGCGCTGCGGGTCGCGCTGGCCGCGTACGGCGATGCCGTCGAGAAGGCGGCCGGGCGGCTGATCGAGCGGGCCGGGACGACGCGGGCGCTCGGGCTGCTGTCGGCGGAAACGTGGCTCAGCTACGCGCGAACGGCCGACGAGGACGACCTCGCCGGGGTGCTCGACACGTTCGTCTTCGACGCGCCGGCGCCGTGGTTCTCGCCGAACCTGCTCACCGAGGCGGTCGAGAGCGGCCGCGGCGCCAACACCGTCAGGCAGCCGCCGCCCCGCCCCGAGGGCACCACGGCGCCGCCGCCCGACGACGTACGCCCCGCCGACGACGCCGCGAGCCTGCGCGAGACGGCCGAACGGCTGCTGCGCGAGGGCGACGCCGTGGCCGTGACGGCCGTGCTCGACGACGCCGGCGACTGGCTCGCCGCCCGCCGGCTGCTCGCCGACCTCACCGCCGCGCACCATCATCCCGACCTCGCGTACGAGCTGACCTGGTCCGACGGCCTCCGCGTCGACCCCGGCGGCGACCTGTCGTGGGTGTCCGACGGGACCTTCCGGCGGGCCGCGGGCTGATGAGCGTCGACGACACCGCCCTGTGGTGGGCGCGGCACCGCGCGGCCGGACCGCAGCGCGTCCCGCCCGCAAGCGCCCACCCGACCGGCATGATCCGCCTGGTCGAGCCGGACGCGAGCGCCGTCTGGCTGCTGCCCGGGCTGCCCGACAACGCCCGCCCGGACGTGCTCGACGAGCTCGGGCTGCCGGGCGTCGCCGTCGACCAGCCGAACGACACCGCCCGCGTGCTCGCGGCCTGCCTGCGCTGCTGCTGGACGGAGCCGAGCGGGCCGGTCTGGCCCGCCGTGCCGGCGCCGTTCGACCACGTCATCGGCGTGTTCCGGGCCATCACCGGCAGCCGCGACGAGCGCGCGCTGCACGCCGCCGCGATGGGCGCGGTCCGCCGGCTGGCCGGCGCCGGCTGGGTGCTGTTCGACGAGGACACCCGCGTCGTCCGGCTCGGGCCGCGGGTCGCGTCGTGGACGGCCGCCGAGCTGAGCACCCTGCGCGAGCTGTGGCGGTCGCTGCCCGCACCACCGGCGGGGGCCACATGACCACGGTCTTCGACAGCGCCCTCGCCGAGCTGAACGAGCGGCACCGCGACGAGGTGCTGGCCGCGTTCGCCGCGCTGGAGCACGGCCGCGAGCCGGTCGCCGAGGCGCAGCTCCTGGCGCTGCGCGACGCGACCGTCCGCCGCGACCTGCAACGCCTGCTGTACCGGCTCGGCCGCACGCTGGTCCGGGTCGGCAGCACGCACTGGACGTCCGGGTTCCGCGACGACGTCACCGAGCAGCTGGCCGCCGAGGGCGCCACGGCGCAGTCGCGCACCGACCGCGCCGTCCTGGTCCTGGTGCTGGTCCACTCGGTCGCGATCCCGCGCAGCCAGGGGCTGGTCAGCGGCGACTCGTGGACGTCGGCGCACCCGACGTCGGTCGACGAGCTGACGCGGTACACGCAGCTGCCGCGCGGCGAGATCCGGCCCGCGCTGCAACGGCTGCGGGCCGCCGGGCTGGTGCAGATCGCGCCGCCGCGCGGGAGGTCCGCCGTCGTCGACGGCCCCGCCTACCTGCCCGGACCCGCGCTGCACCGGCTGACGAAGGCCGCTCGCGAGCGGCTGGAGCACGAGCTGATCCTGGCCGCCGCGCCGGACAGCCCGCTGGCCGCGGCCATCCGCGCGCGCCGCCCCCCAGAACGGCCCCCAGAGAGGAACGGCGACACGTGAGCGCAGCCTTCGACGTCGTCGGCGAGCGGGTGCTCGTCGGCGTCCAGGTCGTCGACATCTCCCGGCTGTCCACCCACCCGGTCCCGATGATCGGCCAGGGGCTGGTCACCGTCGCCGGACAGGGCCCGAAGGACTCCAACGGCGCCGGGAAGTCCTCGTTCATCGCCGCGCTGAGCCTGCTGCACGCCGACGAGCAGTGGAAGCTGGCCAGCGGCGCCGCCGGCGCGGCCGAGCTGCTGTTCACCGCCGAGCTGGCCGCCCAGGAGGGCCGCTGGTCCAACGTCGACCGCGGCTACGTCATCGGCGTGTTCGCGCCGCCCGGCAGCGCGCCGCAGGACGACGCCGTCACCGTCTGGCTGCGGATCAACCGTAAGGCGCCCTACCTCGACCTGCGCTGGACCGGCGGGCTGCACGTGCCGTACGGCGCGACGGAGTCCGAGCGGGCCGCGCGCGTCGACGAGCTGTGGGCGCAGCTGCCGCGCAGCAACGGCAGGACCGACTTCCACGCCGGCCAGCTGTCGCGGGTGCTGTTCGGCCAGAACGCGCGCTGCGTGTCGTTCCTGTCGACGTCGGTGCGGTCCAGCCAGGCGGCGAACCTGCTGGCCCAGCCGCTCAACGACCTCCCGCCGCACCGGATCTTCGACGCGATCGCCACGCTCACCGGGCTCGACCGCGAGCTGGAGCACGAGCAGGTGCTGCGCTCGGCCGAGCACCGGCACCGCAGCGAGGTCGAGGAGACCGAGCGGCAGATCGCCGACTGGGAGGGCGAGGTCGCCGTCATCGAGGCCGGCATCGCCCGCCGGCTCGCGGCCCGCGAGCTGCTCGGCGACGCCCGGACGGCGTGGCGGTCGCGGTGCGCGCGGCACCTGCTCGACGGCGTCGAGCGGACGGCCGAGCTGCGTCAGGCGCTGGCCGAGCTGGACGACTCCGAGGCAGCGCTGCGCCAGGAGCTCGACGCGGTCGAGGACCGGCTGGCGGCGCTGACCGACGACGACGAGTCCGCGCGCCGGTTCGAGGCGGCTCAGCGCAAGCGCAACGAGCTGATCGCCCGCGACCGCGAGCTGGAGGCGGCCCTGCTGGCCGCCACCCAGCACCTCGATCGTCTGACGACGACGCAGCGGCAGCTCCTCGACGAGGCACGCGCCGCCGACGGCCGCACGTCCGACACCGCAGCCGCGGAGCTGGCGCAGGCGCGGACCGCGCTGGAGGAGGCCATCGCGGCGCAGGCCGTCGCCCGGGCCGCGGCGACCGAGGCGGCCCGCCGCGTGACGGCGGCCGAGTCAGGCGACGACGTCGCAGCCGAGCAGGTCGAACGGCTGCGCGCGGCCGGTCTCGACGCCGCCGCGCTGGTCGACGTCGTCGCCGTCGACCCCGCCGAGCGGAAGGTCTGGGAGCCGCGGCTGTCCCCGTACCGCGAGGCCGTCGTGGTCGGCCGGAAGGACGCGGCCAAGGCGGCGAAGGCACTGGCCGGCCTGCCCGGATCGCTGCTGGTCCTGGCCGACGGCGACCGCGACCTCACGACGTTCCTCGACGCCGTCGCCGCCCGGGCCGGCAAGGGCGCCGTCGTCGACGAGGCCGCCGGCGTGCTGGCCATCGGCGGGTTCGCCGAGCCGATCACCGGTCAGCCGGCCCGCGTCGCCGCCGCGCAGGAGGCGCACTGCGAGCTGACCACGTCCCTCGACGCCGCGACCGCCGTGGTCGAGCAGGCCCGGACGGCGCTGGCCCGCGCCGAGACCCGGGCCAAGGCGGCCGACGCGGCGCAGCGGGCCGACGGTCTGCAGGACGAGATCGGCGACCTGCGCGCGGCCAACGCCGAACGTCAGGAGCACCGCGACGCGCTCGCCCCCGAGCTGACCGAGGCCGAGGCCGCGTACGCCCACGAGCTGGGCGTGCACAACTCGCGCGAGGAGCGCATCACCAGCCTGCGCGACACCCGCAAGCGGCTGGCGTCGACGCTGCGCGACAAGGGGACCGAGCGGCTGGAGCTGATCGAGGAGCGCGACGGCCTCGCCCTGCTGGACCGGGAGAAGGCCTGGGGCGACTCCCCCGACGCCGCCCGCCGCTACCTCGTCGAGCTGCCGGACGACCTGCAGGCCCGCACGACCGCCGCCTGGGACGAGGACGCCACCCGGCTGACGGACGAGGTCGCCGTCCGCTGCTTCCCGCCCGGCACGCCGCCGGAGGAGCTGACCGCGGAGCTGCGCGAGCTGCTCGTCACGCCGAACTGGTCCGGCGCGGCGCTGGAGACGCGGGTGTCGCTGGTCGCGGCGCTGCTCCGGGCGCTGGACGGCCACCTGCGCGACCACGAGGACCACGACCGGCACCAGCTCAAGCAGATCGCCGAGCAGCGAGCCCGGCGCACCGCCGACCTCGACGCCGCGCGGCTCGGGTACGGCGAGGCCGAGCAGACCGTCCGCGCGCACCGTACGTCGCTGGCGGCCGGCATCAAGACCATGCTCCGCAAGGTGGCCGCCGAGTTCGACCGCCTCGACCAGGAATACGGCGGCTACGGCGCCGGGCTGGACTACCCCGAGCCGGAGCCGCCGTCCGAGCCCGACAAGCCGTGGCGGTGGACCGTCAGCCCGAAGTGGCGGCGGGCCGAGGGCCAGCGGATGTCCGCGTACACGCTGCGCAGCAACACCGCCCAGATGGATGAGAAGGCGGTCAAGCTGGTCTGCGCCGCGGCGCTGGCCCGCGGCGGCGACCGGCCGCTGCTGCTGATCCTCGACGAGCTCGGCCGCAACCTCGGCAAGCAGCACCGCCGCGAGGCCGTCGCGCTGTTCGAGCGCATTGGCAACGACCACAACATCACCGTCGTCGGCGCGCTGCAGGACGACATGGAGCGCTACGCCATCGAGGCGTCCGGGCTCTACGTCAAGCTGCGGCGCCGCTCGGACACGATGGCCTACAACGAGGAGCCCGTGGTCGTCGGCAACGACGCCAACTCCGAGCGGGTCGAGCTGCTGCGCTCGTGGATGTCGTCCTACCGCCCCGGCACCCTCGACGTCGACTGATGGAGCCGTACGCGCACGGCCTGCTCGACGCCGGCGACGGGCACCGCGTCTACTGGGAGGAGTGCGGCAACCCCGACGGCCGGCCCGCGGTCGTGCTGCACGGCGGACCGGGCAGCGGCTGCACGCCGGCGCACCGTTCCCTGTTCGACCCGGCGCTGTACCGCGTCGTGCTGCTCGACCAGCGCGGCTGCGGCCGCAGCACGCCGCGGGTCCTGGACCACCACGCCGACCTGTCCGCGAACCACACCTGGGCGCTGGTCGGCGACCTCGAGCGGCTGCGCGAGCACCTCGGTATCGACCGCTGGCTGGTGCTCGGCGGGTCGTGGGGCAGCACGCTGGGGCTGGCGTACGCGCAGGCCCACCCGGACCGCGTCACCGCGATGGTGCTGACCAGCGTCGCGCTGCTGCGTCCGGCCGACGACGACTGGCTCTACGGCGGCGGCGCCGGCCGGTTCTTCCCCGAGGCGTGGGCGGGGTTCAGCGCCCCAGCGCCGCGGGCGACTGGAGCCGCCGCGGTCTTCGACGCCTACCACCGGCTGCTGCACGACCCCGACCCCGCCGTCCGCGACGGTGCCGTCGCGGCCTGGTGCGCCTGGGAGGCGGCGACGCTGAGCCTGCACCCGGACCCGCACGCGGCCGAGGCGTTCGCCGACCCGCGGTTCGCGGCCACGTTCGTGCGGCTGGCCCTGCACTACTTCCGCCACGGCGGCTGGCTCGCGGAGGACCAGCTGCTGCGCGACGCCGGCCGGCTGCGCGGCATCCCGGGCGTCCTGGTGGCCGGCCGCGCCGACGTGCAGACGCCGATCCGCGCGGCGTGGGAGCTGGCCCGGGCCTGGCCCGACGCGCGGCTCGTCGTGGCCGACGGCGGGCACGCCTCCACCGGCGGGACGGTGGCCGCCGAGCTGCGCCGCGCCACCGCCGATCTCGCCGGCTGACAGCCGCGGGACGACGGCGCCGAGCCGACATACGCTCCAAGGGTGAGCACGCATGTGAACGACGCCGGCACCGTCCGCCGCCTCCTGACCACCCCTGCCACCTGGGCGGTCGTCGGCCTGTCGCAGAACCAGGAGCGCGCGGCGTACGGGGTCGCCCGGTTCGTCCGCGACCACCTCGGCATGACGATCGTGCCGGTGAACCTGCGCGGCGAGGACACGCTGGGCGAGACCGGCTACAAGACGCTGGCCGACGTGCCGGGACCGGTCGACGTCGTGGACTGCTTCGTGAACAGCCGGCGGGTCGGCGAGGTGGTCGACGACGCCATCGCGGAGAAGGAGCGGCTCGGCATCACGGCCGTCTGGCTGCAGCTCGGGGTCATCGACGAACAGGCGGCGGAGCGGGCGAAGGCGGCCGGGCTGGAGGTCGTCATGGACACCTGCCCGGCCATCGAGGCGCCCCGCCTCGGCCTCTGACGCGTCAGTACGAGCGCGCCGCCGCGACGTCCTCGAGCGTCCGCGACTGCGACCACAGGCTCTCGAACGCGATCTTCAGCGTCGCTGCCAGCGCCTCGTGCTGCACGACCAAGGTCGTCACCGAGCCGTCACCCTCGGCGGGGTCGGGCATGTTGAACGCCACCGACCGGCCGTCGACGATGGTCAGCTTCAGCGGCAGGTCGGTGGTCAGCCTGATCTGCTCGCCCAGCGCCGCCCACGTGCGCACCCGCTCGGCCATGACCGGGTCGTCGAGGATGGACGTCTCGTAGATGGAGCGCTGCACGATGCCCGGCGGCACCGCGGCGACCGTCGGCGTCGCCGCGCCCAGGTAGGGCGGGTGGACGAACGTCAGCACCTCGTGCCGGGCCTCGGTCCACAGCTGCTGGACCCGCTCGACGGCGTGCTCGCGGTCGCGCAGCACCTCGACGTAGTCGAAGGGGTGGCCGTGGTCCTGGCCGGCCTGGAACAGCGGCCGCAGCTGGCCGGCGAGGTCCGTCGTGGCCTGCGCCAGCCGGTCCAGCTCGCGCCGGCGCACGGCCAGCAGCAGCTCGGTGACGTGGTCGGGCGGCTGCGCCCGATAGCGGACCGCCTGGCCGGGCACCTGCACCACCAGCCCGCGCTCGGCCAGCGTCGCCAGGACGTCGTAAGCGCGCTGCCGCGGGACGGACGCCATGCGCGAGATCTCCGCGGGGGTGGCGTCGCGGCGGCCGGCGAGCGCGACGTAGGCCCGCGCTTCGTAGCTGGTCAGGCCCAGGTCGACCAGGCCGGCGACGTTCGCGGACGTGTCCATGCGCTTCACCCTAATGTGTCACCATTGACAGTGGTGACAGCCTTCGTCTAGTTTCACCCGTTACCGGGCAGCTCCTGGCAATGCATGGCGCCGCACGCCATCGGCCCGGAAACCCTCGCTCCGGAGGAGGCCGGTGATGCCGACGCGATCGCGTTGTCTCCGGCACCCACTCCAATCCCGCCCGCCCGTTCGCGCGTACTACAGATCCGCCGGCCACCACACCCCGGAGTGGCCGGCGGGTTCGTCGTTGAAGGAGCCCGCATGTTGCGTCGCAGCTTGACCCTTCCGGCGGCCGTGGCCCTGGCCCTGGGCCTCACCCAGGCCGCCGGCGCCGCCCCCGCGGAACCGCCGCTACCCGACCAGTTCGAGGCGGTGACCGACGTCTCCGTCCAGCACCAGGAGAAGGGCGTCGCGCTCACGCTCGGCACGGCCGACGCGCCCGAGCTGTACATCGTGCAGCTGGAGCAGGCCGCCGTCCCCGCCTACGGCGGCGGCATCGACGGCCTCTCGGCCACCGGCCCCGAGGCCCGCGGCTCCGCGCCGCTCGACCCGGACACCCGGGCGGCCGAGGCGTACGCCGGCCACCTCGAGGAGGCGCAGGCCGAGCTGGTCACGCGGATCGACGACGAGATCGGCCGCGCGCCCGACGTCGCATACACCTACACGTACGCACTCAACGGCATCGCCGTCGAGCTGACCAGCGACGAGGCGCGGGCCGTCGCCGAGCTGCCCGGCGTCACGTCCGTCCAGGTCGACACGCTGAAGGAGCTGCAGACCGACGTCGGCCCGGAGTGGATCGGCGCGCCGTCGCTGTGGGACGGGTCCGCCACCCCTGACGCCGGCGACACCGGCACGAAGGGCGAGGGCGTCGTCGTCGGCGTCATCGACACCGGCATCAACCCGGCCAACCCGTCCTTCGCCGACGTCGTGCCCGCGGCCGAGGGCGGCGACGGGTTCGACCACACCAACCCCCGCGGCGCGGGCAGCTACGTCGGCGTCTGCGACCCGGCGAACCCGGCGTTCCTCCCGAACTGGGGCTGCAACGACAAGCTGATCGGCGCCTGGGACTTCACCAGCGTCGACGGCACCAACCCGTACGACTCCGACGGCCACGGCAGCCACACGGCCAGCACGTCGGCCGGCAACCAGGTCTCGGCCACCACGTTCAGCGCCGAGGGCACCGAGCACGAGTTCAGCGCGACCCGCACCATCAAGGGCGTCGCGCCGCACGCGAACGTCATTGCCTACGACGCCTGCGCCGCCGGCTGCCCCGGAGCGGCGACGCTGGCCAGCATCAACCAGGCCATCATCGACGGCGTCGACGTCATCAACTACTCCATCGGCAGCCCGTCGGCCTCGCCCGACCCGTGGAGCGACACCGACTCCGTCGCGTTCCTCAACGCCCGCGCCACCGGCATCTACGTCGCCACGTCCGCCGGCAACGAGGGCCCGGGCGCGGCCACGACCGGCTCGCCCGGCGACGTGCCGTGGGTGACCGCCGTCGGCGCCGCGCAGCACAACCGCCAGTGGCAGGCCGAGATGCAGAACCTCACGGCCGACGGTGGCGCGACGCTGCCGGCGATCCGTGGCCAGGGCTTCAGCGGCGCCAGCGACGGCACGCTCCCGCTGGTCGACGCCGGTGACCTCGACAACCCGCTGTGCCTGGCGAACGGGTTCCCGGCCGGCACCGACTTCACCGGCCAGATCGTGGTCTGCGACCGCGGCGGGAACGGCCGGGTCGAGAAGGGCCAGGTCGTCGGCGACCTGGGCGCCGCGGGCTTCATCCTCGCCAACGACGCCGCCAGCGGCACGTCGCTGAACGCCGACGCGCACGTCATCCCGGCGGTGCACATCAGCTTCGACGACGGCGTCGCGCTGAAGGCGTGGATGGCGTCGGTCACCGGCGAGCGGGGGTCGCTGTCCGGCGGCCTCGAGGTGATCTCCGACGACCTCGGCGACATCATGGCGTCGTTCTCCAGCCGCGGCCCGAACCGCGCCGTCGAGCTGATCTCGCCGGCCGTCACCGCACCCGGCGTCGACGTGCTGGCCGCGAACGGCCTCGGCAACGAGGTCTCCTGGGGCTTCATCTCCGGCACCTCGATGGCCAGCCCGCACGTCGCCGGCTCGTACACGCTGCTCAAGGCGCTGCACGGCGACGACTGGACGCCGGCCGAGGCGCAATCCGCGCTGATGACGACGTCGATCACCGACGTCACCGACAACGACGGCACGCCGGCGGACTGGTTCGACATGGGCTCGGGCCGGGTCGACCTCAACGTCGCCGCGATGGCCGGCCTCGTCCTGGACGTCACCCCGGCCGAGTACGCCGCCGCCGACCCGTCCGAGGGCGGCGACGTCAAGGAGCTCAACACCGCCAGCCTGGCCGACCGCCAGTGCCTGCAGACCTGCGAGTGGACCCGGACCGTCACCGGCACCTCGACCGGCGCCGGCACCTGGACCGTCAGCACCGACTCGATCACCGACGGCATCGACGTGACGGTGGAGCCGTCGACGTTCACCATCGCCGAGGGCCAGGACATCGAGCTGACGATCACGGCGGACGTCTCCGGCTCGGCGACCGACGCCTACCAGCTCGGCAACGTCGTCCTGACGCCGGCGGAGGGCTCGGCCGCGCCGGTCGCCCACCTGCCGGTCGCCGCGCTGCCGTCGAACGGCGTGCTGCCCGACGCCATCGACATCGACACCCGCCGCGACGCCGGCTCGCAGGAGTCCGACCCGATCGAGTCGATCGAGATCGAGGACTTCACCGCGACGGTGGGCGGGCTGGTCCCGGTCGAGGAGCAGCAGCTGTCGATCGTCGAGGACAGTACCAACACCGACCCCTACGACGGCAACGGCACGGTGGCGATCCTGGTCGACGTGCCGGCCGACACCGCGCGGCTGGTCGCCCAGCTGTCCGACTCGACCGCGCCCGACCTCGACCTGTTCGTCGGGACCGGCGACACGCCGAGCCTGGCGACCCAGGTCTGTTCCAGCGCCACCGGCAGTGCTGACGAGTTCTGCGACGTCGGCAGCCCGGAGGCCGGCACGTGGTGGATCCTGGTGCAGAACTGGCAGGCGTCGGCGCCGGGCGGCACCGACACCGTCACACTCGGCACCGCGGTCGTGACGGCCGGAGAGGGCAACCTGACCGTCGAGGGGCCGGAGACGCAGCCGCTGGGCGAGCCGTTCACCGTCCGCGCGTTCTATGACGAGCCCGACCTCGACCCGGGCGAGACCTGGTTCGGCGCCGTCGCGCTGGGCTCGTCGCCGGACACGCCAGGCAACATCGGCGTCATCCCGGTCACCGTCGAGCGGCACGCCGACGACGTCACCAAGACGGCGTCCGTCGACACCGCCGGGCCGGGCGACACGATCAGGTACACGCTGACGGTCGCGCCGAACGTCACGCCGGAGGACCTCGCCTACACGATCACCGACACCCTGCCCGAGGGCACCACGTACGTGGAGGGGTCGGCGACCGAGGGGGCCACCGTCGAGGACGGCGTGCTGTCCTGGTCCGGCTCCCTGCCCACGCCGGTCGGCGCGGAGGGGTCGTACACGATCACGACCAGCGCGACCAACCCGCAGTGCGTCAACCCCGTCTCCGGGACGCAGGAGTACTCGAACCTGCAGGACTTCGGCATTCTGGCGCAGGCCGGCCTCGAGGGCGACGACATCGTCGTCACCGCGCTCGGCAGCCGCACCTACGGGCACTACGACCGGCCGTACGCCGGGGTCGGGATGACCGACGACGGTTTCCTGATCTACGACTGGGCCAACAACGACGGCCTCCGGCCGGACTCCCCGCAGTCGCTGCCGACGGCGGCCCGGCCGAACAACCTGGCGGCGCTGCTCTGGCAGGACATGGAGATCGTCTACAACCAGGCGGCCAACTCCGGCCTCTCGGTCGCGACAGCCGGTGCCGGGATCGCCGTCATCGAGGTCGACGACCTGCGGCTGGCCGGCGACCCGACCGGTGCGCAGGGGACGTACGACATGGAGGCGTTCCTCTTCACCAACAGCAACGACCTGGTGTTCGCCTACGACAACCTCACCGGGCCGCTGGCGGGCCCGATCACCGTCGGCACCGAGAACCTCACCGGGACGGCGGCGTCGTCGCTGGTCAACGCGGGCAGCGCGGCCGGCGTCATCGCCAACGACACCGTGGTGTGCGCCGACTACGCGGGACCGGACCTCGACCCCGTCGTCATCACGTACGACGTCACCGTCGACGGCGACGTCGCCGACGGCACGGTGCTGACGAACTCGGCGGTGCACGTCAACGACAACCCGGGCGCGCAGGAGGTCACCGTCTCCGACAGCGTGACGGTGTCGCTGCCGGCCATCACGGTCGCGGCGACGGCCGACGCGGTCGAGCCGGCCACCGATGGCGCGCTGACGTTCACCCGTCCGGCCGGATCCACGGCCGGCGAGCTGACCGTCACGTACTCGGTCGAGAACAACCGGTACACCCGGCCGGGTCGCGACTACGAGCCGCTGGACGGCACCGTCACGTTCGCCCCCGGCCAGACCACCGCGGTCGAGACCGTCGGGGTGATCGACAGGCGCGGGCCCAGCCCACGACCTCGTGCTGTGACGGTGACCGTCTCGGACGGTGCGGGGTACGTGGTCGGTGACCCGGCCGCGGCGACGGTCGACATCGTCAGCGACGGACGTTGATGATCTGACCAGCACTGACGCCGGCGCGGCGGGTTCCTCTCGGGGCCCGCCGCGCCGGTGTTTTGACGTCAGTCCAGCCTGGCGTCGGCGGCGAGGTCGCTGCCGAGCCGGTCGACGCGGGCCGGGTCGAGGCCGCGGGCGACGAACCAGCCGCCGACGTTGCGCACGTCGCGGTCGAGAAACTCGCGGCCGTGCGGGTTCCCGACCACATCCACGATCTGCGGCACGTCGATGACCACCAGCCGGCCGTGCTGCACCAGCAGGTTGTACGCGGACAGGTCGCCGTGCGCGTACCCGGCCAGCGCCAGCAGCGACAGGTTGTGCGCCAGCTGCTCCCACAGGTCGTGCAGCTCGGCGGTGTCGGGGCGCAGCTGGGCCAGTCGCGGCGCCGCGCCGCCACCGTCGTCGTCGATGAACTCCATGAGCAGTTCAGTGCCGACGATCTGTACCGGGTAGGGGACGGCGACGCCCGCGCTATGGAGCGTCGAGAGTGCGGCGAACTCGGCGTGCGCCCACTGCCCGGCGACCGCCTCGCGGCCGAACGCGCTGCCCTTGGCCATGGCCCGGTTGACGCGCGACTCCCGGTCGCGGCGGCCCTCGCGGTAGCCGACGTCGCGGTGGAACATGCGATGCTTCGGGTCGCGGTAGCGCTTGGCCGCCATGAGCGTGCGACGGGTGGCCTCCGGGACCGACCGCTCCACCAGGAAGACGTCGGCCTCCTTGCCGGTCTTGAGGATGCCGAGCTCGGTGTCGACGGCGCCGAGCTCGGTGATGACCCAGTCCGGGTGCGGCCGCGGACCCCGCTGGGTCGGCGTCGAGTCGGGCCAGGTGGTCCATCGGTCCCCGTACGGCGGGTCGTCGGTGACCGCCTCTTCGCCGGGCGGGGTAAGGCCGTACTTCGCGGCGTACTCCGCGAACGTGGTGTCGAGGCTGCGGTGGGCGACCTCGCCGCGGTCTTCGCGGGTGCGGGCGCGCCCGCGGGAACGCATGGGGCGGAACTCATCGTGGTTGGGCACTGCGGTGGTCTCCTGACGAAGGAGGTCCCCACCGTGTGCTGTCGGCTCCGGTAGTCCGGTGTCAGGCGGTGGGAACGGCGAAGTGAGGGCCGTATGGCGCGCAGACGACAGCGCGCCGCCTCGAGTGGGCAGCCATCGGACACGCCTCCCTTCGCCTCGCCGGGCGTCTCCTCGACCCCGGCCCATCTCTCCGCCGCCAAGCCAACCCGTTCCGCAACCCCCAGCGCAACCCAATTTCCCGCCGCCGGCCGAGCACCGCGTCGTCCACAAGGCCCTCGACTTGGCCGAGTCGTCCACAAATCACCAGACCGGCCCGGCCCGGATGATCTTCTCTGGACAGGCTGTCCATATGGGATCGCGACTGACGTGCCTGCCACCCGACGTGACCGAGCTCCTGCGCGCCGGCGCCGGACTCATCCACACCTCTGCGGCCGCGGCGGGCGGTGTCACGGCCGGCCGCCTCTCCCGTCTGGTCGATGCCGGCCTGCTGGTACGCCTCGGCCCCGGGTCGTACACCTCAGCAGAGGTGCTTCGCCGAGCCGATCCGGCCGAACGGCATACGATCACCGCCCGCGCGTTCGCCCGTCGATGCGGCCCCGACGTCTACCTGACCGAGTGGTCGGCCGCGGCGACGTGGCGATTGCCGGCGACCCACCAGTACTCCATGCCACCCGCGGTCGCCCGTCCTTGCGCTCCTGGGCGAGGGGCGACGAGCACGCCAGGTGGACGGATCCTGGTCTCGCGCCTGCCTGAGGAACACTGCCGGACGGTGGCCGATGTCGGCGTCATGAGTCCGGCCTGGGCTGTGTGCACGCTCGCCACCACCGCGCCGGTCATCGACGCACTGATCGCCGCCGATTCCGCTGTCAGGTCTGGCGCCGACCTCGACGACGCCCTTCGCCAGATGGGCAGGTGGCCGGGCAAGGGACGCGCGCGATGGGTCGCCACCCACGCCGACCCATGCGCCGAGACGCCGATCGAGACGCTGGGCCGGTTCACCTGCATCGAGTTCGGCCTGCCGATGCCGGTGGCCAACGCGTGGGTCGGAGCTGACCAGCCGGAGTACCGGGTCGACGGTCTGTGGCCGTTCCACTGGGCCGTCTTCGAGGCGGACGGCGCGATCAAGTACGACAACCGCCCGGACGCATCGCGCATCGTCGCCCGCCAGGTCGAACGGGAGTGGCGACTGCGCCGGCTCGGACTCGATGTCGCCCGGTTCGGGTGGAACCTCGCGTTCCGGCGCAGGGGCGATCTGGCCCAGAGATTCCAGGCACTGCTGGCCGCCAACCATGCGCGGTCAGCACCCGTCCGCTGGTGGAAGGACGTTCCCGGCATCGGTCCGGCAGAACCCCGGCCCGATGACTGGCCGAGTCCGGCGCCGACGTCAATCGAGCTGCCGGCCGGCTGGGAGCGGCCGGCCGGACGACCTCGATAGCGCCAGTTACGCTACGGGGCCGAACTGGACCGTTTCGCGCGTCGCCGGCTATGGAACTCGCAAAGGACGCCGGACGACGCCGGCTCAGGACTCGGTGGACGTGAGGCGGGCGCGGAGGGCGGCGCCCTTCTCGGTCGCCGCCTCCTCGAGGGACGTGCGGAAGACGTCGAGGCGGTCGCGTAGTGCGGAGTCGGCCGTCGCCAGGATGCGGGCGGCCAGCAGGCCGGCGTTCCGGGCACCGCCGACGGAGACTGTGGCGACGGGGACGCCGGCGGGCATCTGGACGATGGACAGCAGCGAGTCCAGGCCGTCCAGGTACTTCAGCGGCACCGGGACCCCGATGACGGGCAGCGACGTCACCGAGGCGAGCATGCCGGGCAGGTGCGCGGCCCCGCCGGCGCCGGCGATCAGGACGCGCAGTCCGCGGCCGGCCGCCGCCGCGCCGTAGGCGAGCATGGCCTGCGGCATCCGGTGTGCCGACACCACGCCGACCTCGTACGGCACGGCCAGCTCGTCCAGCGCCTCGGCGGCGGCGGACATCACCGGCCAGTCGGAATCCGAGCCCATCACGATGCCAGCGAGCGGCGCGTCCCCACCGCGGGGCGTGACCAACGAGCCGACGTCCGTGCCGGCCCCGACCTCACTCATCGATGTCCCCTCGGATGTAGTCGGCGGCGTGCCAGGCCCGTTCCCGCAGCTCAGCCAGGTCCGAACCGTACGCCGTCACATGGCCGACCTTCCGGCCGGGTCGCACGCCCTTGCCGTACCAGTGCACCTTCAGCTCCGGATCGCGCGCCATGACGTGGCGATACGCCGGGTAGACGTCGGGGAGGTCGCCGCCCAGCAGGTTGACCATGACGGTGTACGGCGCCCGCGCGACCGGGGAGCCCAGCGGGAGGTCCAGCACCGCCCGCAGGTGGTTCTCGAACTGGCTGGTGACGGCGCCGTCGATGGACCAGTGCCCGGAGTTGTGCGGCCGCATCGCCAGCTCGTTGACCAGCAGCCGCCCGTCGACGGTCTCGAACAGCTCGACCGCCAGCACACCGACCACGTCCAGCGATGACGCCACCGCCAGCGCGAGCCGCTGCGCCTCGACCGCGAGCTCGGACGACAGCCCCGGCGCCGGCGCGACCACCTCGACGCAGATGCCGTCGCGCTGCACGGACTCGACGACGGGGTACGCGACGGCCTGGCCGTGCGGCGAGCGGGCGACGACGGCGGACAGCTCGCGTGCGTAGTCGACCCGCTCCTCCGCCAGCACGGGGACACCGGCCCGGAACGGCTCGGCGACGGTCTCGGAAGACTCCGGCGTCCCGGCGGGCACCAGCCAGACGCCCTTGCCGTCGTACCCGCCACGCGTGGTCTTGAGGACGACGTCGCCGCCCACCGAGGCGGCGAACGGCGCGACGTCGGCCGGCGAGGCCACGATCGTCCAGCGCGGGCAGGGGATCCCGAGCGACGTCAGCCGCGACCGCATCACGCCCTTGTCCTGGGCGTGCAGCAGCGCCACCGAACCGGGCCGCACCAGCACACCGTCGGCCTCCAACGCCTCCAGAGCGAAAGGCGGCACGTGCTCGTGGTCGAACGTCAGCACGTCGCACCCGGCGGCGAACGCGCGCAGGTCGGCCAGCGCCTTCTCGTCGGCGATCACCGGGTCGTTGACCACCTGCGCCGCCGACTCCTCCGCAGTCGCGGCCAGCACCTTCAGCCGCACGCCGAGGGCCACCGCGGCCGGCTGGGTCATCCGGGCCAGTTGGCCCCCGCCGACCATGCCCACCACGGGCCACGTCGCATCATCACCCACGGGCCACGAGCGTACGGCACCGGCCGCACAGCCACGCCGTGAGACGAACGATCAACGCCTGACCTGCGGCGAAAGAGCAGAATGCGACTATCCGGGCGGCGTGCCTTACCCTGGGGCCGTGCTGGATACCGCACCGCCGAAGCGCCGCACCCCGCGTCTGCCGGGTGCGGTGTCCCGACTCTGGTACGGCCTGCACCACCTGATCCGCGAGGCAGCCAAGTTCGCCACCGTCGGTGGCGTCGGCTTCATCGTCGACCTCGCGATCTTCAACGCGCTGCTGTTCTGGGGCCCGGGCGGCGTCGGCCCGCTGCACGACTCCCCGCTGTGGGCCAAGACCATCGCCGTCGTCGGCGCCACCTCGGTCACCTACACCGGGAACCGGCTCTGGACGTTCCGGCACCGCGCCCGCACCGGCCTGGCCCGCGAGTACACGCTGTTCTTCGTGCTCAACGGCATCGGGCTGGGCATCGCGCTGGCCTGCCTCGGGTTCTCCCGCTACGTGCTGGGCCTGTCCGGCCCGCTGGCCGACAACATCGCCGCCAACGTCGTCGGGCTGCTGCTTGGCACGCTGTTCCGGTTCTGGTCGTACCGCACCTGGGTGTTCCCGGCGCACCGGGTCCAGGAGCAGACGACTTAAGGCTGCGGTCTCAGCGCACCGCGGGCCCGGCCCGCAGGACCTGGGAGTCGAGCTTGCGGCCGACCAGCCGCTCGGCCAGCCCGGCCGCCTCGATCATGGCCGGCAGGTCGATGCCGGTGTCGATGCCCATGTCCTCGAGCAGGTACACCAGCTCCTCCGTCGCGATGTTGCCCGACGCCCCGGGCGCGTACGGGCAGCCGCCCAGGCCGCCGACCGAGGCGTCGAAGTCGTCGACACCCAACTCCAACGCCGCGTAGACGTTGGCCAGCCCGGTGCCGCGGGTGTTGTGGAAGTGCAGGCCCAGCGGCAGCTCCGGGTGCGCCGACCGCGTCGCCTCGACCAGCCGGGTCACCCGCGGCGGCGTCGCCATGCCCGTCGTGTCGCCGTAGGCCAGCGAGTCGACGCCGGCCGCGACGCCCCGCTCGACCACCCACAGCACCCGGTCGACCGGCACGTCACCCTCGTACGGGCAGCCCCACGCCGTCGACACGATCAGCTGCAACGTCCCGCCCGCCGCGTGCACCAGAGTCGACAGCTCAGGCAATTCCCCCAAAGACTCCTCGGTGGAACGGTTGATGTTGCGCCGGTTATGCGTGTCGGACGCGGACACGACGACCTCGAGCTCGGTGAACCCGGCCGCCAAGGCCCGCTCGGCGCCGCGCAGGTTCGGCACCAGTGCCGAGTAGCGGACCGCCGGGTCGCGCACCACCCGCGACCAGACCTCGTCGGCGTCGGCCATCTGCGGGATCGCCTTGGGATGGACGAACGACACCGCCTCGATGCGCCGCACGCCGGTCTTCCCGAGCGCGTCGATCAGCTCGACCTTGGCGGCCGTCGAGATCGGGTCCTCGTTCTGCAGGCCGTCGCGCGGGCCGACCTCGCGCACGCTCACCTTCGCTGGGAACGCCACGTCACTCACCTGGCCAATCCGGACGCCGTTTCTCGTTGAACGCCGCGACGCCCTCCTTTCTATCCCGGCTGAAGGCGGTGGCGCGCCAGGCGGCGTCCTCGATGTCCAGTCCGGCCGCGAGCGGCGCGTCGAAGCCCTGCCGCATGGCCCGCTTCGCGTTGCGGACCCCGACCGGCGAATGAGCAGCGATCGTCGCGGCCAGTTCGAGGGCGGCCGGACGCGCCGCGCCCGCGTCGACCAGCCGGTCGGCCAGCCCCAGCCGGTACGCCTCGGCGGCGTCGAGCCGACGCGCGGTGAAGATGAGGTCGGCGGCCCGGCTCCAGCCCAGCCGCCGGGTCAGCAGCTGCGTGCCGCCGCCGCCCGGGATGACGCCGACGGACACCTCGGGCAGCCCGAGGACGGCGGTCTCGTCGATGACGACGAGGTCGCAGGACAGCGCCAGCTCCAGCCCGCCGCCGAGCGCGTGGCCGTGCACGGCGGCAACAACGGGCACCGGCAGCTCCAGCAGCCCGGTGAACATCGCCCGGAACACCAGCCGCTGCGCCCGCAGGCCGTCGTCGTCGATGGTGTTGCGTTCCTTGAGGTCCGCACCCACACAGAACGAGCGCGGCGCCGACGACGACAGCACGACGGCGCGGACGGACGGGTCGGCGGCGACGTCAGCCGTCGCCGCGGCCAGCTGCCGCGCGTGGTCGGTGGAGATCGCGTTGTGCGCCTCGGGCCGGTCGAGGACCAGCTCCGTGACACCCGGCGCATCATCGTGCCGATTGACCGTCACACTTCCCATGGCAGCCAACTTACCGGCGCAGGACGGCGGTCCCTCAGTCGCCCAGCGTCGAGCGCAGCGACGCCAGCTCCTTGGCCGCCTCGGACAGGTCCTTCGCGGTGTCGATGGCCCGCCAGTACGTCTCGATCGGGTACCCGGCCAGCCGCCGCTCCTTGGCCAGCGACGGGAACGTCGTGCGCTCGTGGTCGCCGACGTCGGGCAGCAGGTCGAGGATCTGCGGCGAGAACACGTACACACCGCCGTTGATCGGGTACGGCGACGGCGGCGACTCGACGAAGTCGGTGACCCGGCCCAGCTCGTCGAGCTCGACGACGCCCCACGGCAGGCGCGGCCGGGCCAGCCCGATGGTGGCGACGGCCTGCCGCTCGCGGTGGTAGGCCGTCATGCCGCGCAGGTCGAAGCGGGTCCAGATGTCGCCGTTGAGCGCGTACCAGCCCTCGTCGGGCGCGGGCAGCTGCTTGCCGGCGAACTTCAGCCCGCCGCCGCGGCCCAGCGGCTGGTCCTCGACGACGGTGCGCACGCGGACCGGCAGCTCGCGGGAGTCGAGGTGGGCCAGCAGGACCTCGCTGAGGTGCCCGGCCGACACGACGACGTCGGTGACGCCGGCCTCGGCCAGCCAGTCCAACTGGTGATCGATGATGCACCGGCCGTCGATCTCGATCATCACCTTCGGGACGGTGTCGGTGTACGGCTTGAGCCGCGACCCCTGCCCACCGGCGAGGATCACGGCCTGGCGCACGGTCGCTCCGCTCGTCATGTCGCGGACATTACAGGGGACCGGGGACATCCCGCCGCGGGGTCACGGTGAACGCGTTGACGGTGCCGAGGCCGCGCACCGTCGTCGGCGGCAGCGCGCGCAGCGCGAACGCGGGCGCATCGGCCAGCTCCTTCGCCGTCACGTCGTCGACGAGGACAGTGTTGCGCTCGGCCAGAGCGGTGAGCCGGGCGGCGAGATTCGTCGGGGTCCCGAACACGTCGCCCAGGCGAGCCACCACGGGCCCGGTCGCGATGCCGACCCGGATGTCGGGCAGGTCGTCGTTCTCGCCGATCTCCTCGACCAGCCGGCAGCCGATCGCGGCCGCGGTCTCCGAGTCGTCGGCGGTGAACACGACCTCGTCGCCGAGGGTCTTGATCACCCGCCCGCCCGTGCCGAAGATGACGTCGTTGGTCGTGGCCTCGAACCGCTCGACCAGCACGCCGAGCTCGTCGACGCTCAGGCCGCGGGACAGCCGGGTGAACGACACGAGGTCGGCGAACCCGACGGAGGCGGGCGCGGCCAGCAGCGGCGCCTCGCCGATGCGGCCGATGACGACCAGCCGGCTGACCGACGCGGCCAGCTTGCGCCGCCACGCGTAGATGAGCAGCCGCTCGAACTCGGGCAGCAGCTTCTGCGCCACCAGGTAGGCCGACGTCAGCCGGCTGCCGGTGCCGCGCCCGGCGGCCTCGTTGTCCTCGATGATCTCGGCGAGCGTCTCGACGTGCCACTCCGCCAGGCGGCCGGTCATGCGGCCCAGCGCCCGCACCATCTGCACCGCGGTGGCCTCGTCGACCACCTCGTCCTGCACCAGCTCGGTGACGCCGCGCAGCGCCTCCATGTCCCAGACGGTGAACGCCTGCTCCTCGCCGACGTCCGGGAAACCCAGCGCCCGCCAGTACCGCGTCACCTCGTCGACGGTGAGCCCGGCGCCCTCGGCGATCTGTTCCCGCGTGTAACGGCGGGACGCGCCGAGCAGCAGCCGTTCGAGCTCGTCCGCAGTCGGTTTCCGCGGCGGTTCGGGCGGCAAGGTCACGTGCGCTCGTCCAGGTCGTGCGCCTCGCGCACGAGTTCGCTGAGCCGCAGCTGCACCTGGTGCACCCGCGGGACGTCGTGCAGCCGGACCTGGCCCTGCTCGCTGGCGGCCGAGACCACCAGCGTGCCGCAGCGCAGGATGCGGTCGGTCAGCTGCATCTCGTACGCGACGTCGTTGATGACGGTGTGCGGGATGTCGCGGCCGGTGCGGGTGATGACGCCCTGCCGCGTGATCAGCCGTTCGCTGGTGATGGTGTACGTCGTGGTCAGCCAGGTGAGGAACGGCCAGATGACCCATACGCCCACCGCCACGATGGCGACGATGACGATGGCCCAGCGGCCCACCGTGCCGACCAGTTCGTCGTCGGGCAGCGCGCCCAGGCCGAAGCCCACGCCGGCCGCCAGCACCAGCAGTACGAGCACCGGCACGATCAGCGCCTTGACATGTGTATGCAGGTGGTAGATCACCTGCTCGTCATCACTGAGCTGCTTGTCGGAAAACCCCATGGCGTGCATCCTGGCACGTCACCACCGCCTGCGAGAACCGCCACTCTCACCGCGGGCGCAGATGGACGACGTCACCGGCCCCGACGGCGATCGGCTTGCCGCCGTCGGCCGGTGCGATGAGCAGCCGCCCCGACCCGTCGACGGCCTCCGCCCGGCCCTCGACGGTGTCGCCGCCGGGCAGCATGGCGCGAACCTCGCGGCCGATCGTGTCGCAGCGGCTGGCGTAGTCGGCGGCCAGCCCGGCGGCGTCCGGGTCGCCGCCGGCCGCGCGCCAGTCCGCGTACCGCGCGGCCAGCCGTTCCGCGACGGCGTCGAGGACGGCGTCGGCGGCGGCGCCGTACGACGCCAGCGACACCCCGCCGGGCGGCAGCTGCTCAGGCGTCTGCGCGACGTTCAGGCCGATGCCGACGACGGCGGCCGGGCCGGACGGCGTCTCGATCCGCTCGGTGAGGATGCCGGACAGCTTGCCGCCGTCGAGCAGGACGTCGTTCGGCCACTTGAGGACGGCGGACGCGCCGGCCGCCGCGGCGACCGCGTCGACGACGACGACCCCGGCCAGCAGCGGCAGCCAGGCCCACCGGGTCACCGGGACGCCGTCGGGCCGGAGCAGGAACGACATCGCCAGCGACGTGCCGGGCGGGGCCTCCCAGCGCCGGTCCAGCCGGCCGCGGCCCGCGCTCTGGTGGCCGGCGACGACGGCGTACCCCTCAGCCGCGCCCTCGCGGGCCGCGACGGCGACGTCGGCGTTCGTCGACCCCGTCGTGGCGACGCGGTGGACGTCCCACGCGAGCATCGTCGACCCTCAGCCGGTGTTCTGCAGGCCGGCGGCGACGCCGTTGACGCTGATCTGCAGCAGCCGCCGGGTGGCCGCCTCGTCCGCCGAGCCGGCCTCGACGTCGGCATGCCGCAGCGCCCGCAGCGCCCGGACCTGCAGATACGAGAGCGCGTCGACGTACGGGTTGCGCAGCGCGACCGCCCGGCCGAGCACGTGGCGGTCCTCCAGCAGCCGGCTGTGCCCGGTGACGTCGAGCACCCAGCGGGTGGTCAGCGCGTGCTCGTCGAGGATCTGCCGGGTCAGCTCCGGCCGGTCGCCGAGCGCGAGGTAGCGCGCGGCGATGCGGCGGTCGGACTTGGCCAGCGACATCTCCGCGTTCTCCATCATGACGGTGAACAGCGGCCACTCCTCGTACGCGCGGCGCAGGACGTCGAGGTCGCCGACGGCGGCCAGGCCGGAGCCGAGGCCGTACCAGCCGGGCAGCGTGACGCGGGTCTGCGACCACGAGAACACCCACGGGATGGCCCGCAGGTCGTCCAGCGACGACACCGTCAGCCCGCGCCGGGCCGGGCGCGAGCCGATCGGCAGCGAGCCGACCTCTTCCAGCGGGGTGACCCGGGCGAACCACTCGGGGAAGCCGTCGGTGCGCACCAGCGCGTGGTAGGTCTCGCGGGCGGCGGTGTCGAGGACCGCCGCGACCGAGGCGAACTCGGCGGCGGCCGCGTGGGCCCGCTCCTCGACCGACGGCGTCGACGCCAGCAGCACGGCCGACGCGACCTGCTCGATGTGCCGCCGCGCGATGGCGGGGTCGCCGTAGCGGGCGAAGATGACCTCGCCCTGCTCCGTCAGCTTGAACCGCCCGTCGACCGAGCCCGGCGCCTGCGCCAGGACGGCCCGGTTGGCCGGCCCGCCGCCCCGCCCCAGCGCCCCGCCGCGGCCGTGGAACATCGTCAGCGTGACCTCGTGCTCGCGCGCCCACACCGTGAGTCGGTCCTGCGCGTCGTACAGCGCGAGCGTCGCCGACACCGGGCCGACGTCCTTCGCGGAGTCGGAGTAGCCGAGCATGATCTCCATGCGCCGGCCGGTGTCCTCGAGCCGCGACCGCACCTCGGGCAGCTCCAGGACGCCGTCGAGGATGTCGACGCAGGCCGCGAGGTCGGCGCCGGTCTCGAACAGCGGCACGACGTCGAGCGCGAGCGGCCGGCCGTCGAGCGCGTGCCGGGCCAGCTCGAACACCGTGGCGACGTCGGCGGCGGACTGGGTGAACGAGACGACGTAGCGGCGGCAGGCGTCGGGGCCGAACCGGGACTGGATCTGCGCCATCACGCGGATGGTCGCCAGGACCTCTTCGGTGCGGTCGGACAGCACGCCGCCGGCCCGGATCTCCTCCAGCGCCGCCCGGTGCACGGCGCTGTGCTGGCGGACCTCGAGCTCGGCCAGGTGGAACCCGAACGACTCGACCTGCCAGATGAGGCCCTGCAGCTCGCCGTAGGCCTGCCGCGCGGCGCCGGCCTCGGCCAGGCTGGCCTGGACGGCGCGGAGGTCGGCCAGCAGCTCCGCCGCGGCCGCGTAGGCGAGGTCGGCGTCGCGGCGGCGGGTGGCGGCGATGCGGGCGGCCGCGTACAGGACGGCGATGCGGTGCGGCTCGTTGGGCGAGCGCGAGGCCAGCTCGGTGTACAGGTCGGGCTGGGCGGCCTCGGCGTCGGCCAGGATGCGGCGCAGCTCGGTGGCCGCCGGCGTGGTGGTGGCGTCGAGCGTCAGCCCGCGGCCGACCCGGGTGCAGGCCGCCTCCAGCGCCAGCAGCACGTGGTCGGACTGGATGGCCATGGCCTGACGGGTGACGGCGCTGGTGACGTGCGGGTTGCCGTCGCGGTCGCCGCCGATCCAGGAGCCGAGCCGGACGAACGCCGGCACCTGCGGGGCCGCCACGACCGCCGCACCGCCGGCCAGCGCCATCTCGGCCCGCCGGTACACCTGCGGCACGACGTGGAACAGGACGTCGTCGAACGCGGACATCGCGGTGCGGACCTCGTCGAGCGGGCCGGGGCGGTCGACCCGCAGCGGCGCCGTCCGCCACAGCACGTCGATCTGCTCGAGCAGCATCCGCTGCGTCTCGGCGTCCTCGGACGCGCCCAGACGGGGGTCGTCGCGGCGCTCCAGCAGGGCGGCGATGCGCCGGATGGCGGTGACAATGGCCCGGCGGCGTGCCTCCGTCGGGTGCGCCGTCAGCACGGGCCGGAACTCCAGTCCGTCGAGCAGGTGCTTGGCCTTGTCGTGCCCGGCGAGGCGGGCGACGTCCTCGACCGCCTTGGCGACGGTGCCGGCCAGCGGGTGGTCGGCGCGGTCGCCGGCCCGCAGCGAGCGGACGCGGTGGTACTCCTCGGCGGCGTTGACCAGGTGGAAGTAGACGGTGAACGCGCGGGCGACCTCGTCGGCGCGGTCCAGCGTCCACGACGACACCAGCTGCTCGGCCTGAGCGGCGGCGTCGTCACCAACCGTCTGGTCCTCGTGGTGCGAGGCGATGGTCAGCTCGCGCAGCCGCTCGACGTCGGCCAGCAGGGCGTCGCCGCCGTACTCGCGCAGCACCTGGCCCAGCGCGTCGCCGAGCTGCCTGACGTCGGCGCGGAGCCGTTCGGGCATCTCGAAGCGCGCGGCTTCGCGGGATCCGGTGGCAGTGGAGGCCATGCGCTCAGCGTAGACAGCCGACATGGAACGCCGTGCCCGCGCCCCACAGTGCGAGACACGCGTGCCTTACCCTGCAGAGGCTCGACTGACTGACGGAGGGCCCCCGATGACCGACGAGGTTCCGGACATCCACACGACCGCGGGCAAGCTCGCCGACCTGCGGCAGCGGATGGACGACGCCGTGCACGCCGGCTCCGAGCGAGCGGTCGAGAAGCAGCACGCGCGGGGCAAGCGGACCGCCCGCGAGCGCATCGCGATGCTGCTCGACGAGGGCTCGTTCGTCGAGTTCGACGAGCTGGCCCGGCACCGCTCCACGGCGTTCGGGATGGAGAAGAACCGGCCCTACGGCGACGGCGTCGTCACCGGCTTCGGCACCGTCGACGGCCGCCAGGTCGCGGTGTTCGCCCAGGACTTCACCGTGTTCGGCGGCAGCCTCGGCCAGGTCTTCGGCGAGAAGATCGTCAAGGTCATGGACTTCGCGCTGCGGACCGGCTGCCCGATGATCGGCATCAACGACTCCGGCGGCGCGCGCATCCAGGAGGGGGTCGTCTCGCTCGGGCTGTACGGCGAGATCTTCCGCCGCAACGTGCACGCGTCGGGCGTCATCCCGCAGATCTCGCTGATCATGGGCCCGTGCGCCGGCGGCGCCGTGTACTCGCCGGCCATCACCGACTTCACCGTCATGGTCGACCAGACGTCGCACATGTTCATCACCGGGCCCGACGTCATCAAGACCGTCACCGGCGAGGACGTCGGCTTCGAGGAGCTGGGCGGGGCCCGGGCGCACAACACCAAGAGCGGCAACGCCCACTACATGGCCGGCGACGAGGCCGACGCCGTCGACTACGTCAAGGCGCTGCTGTCGTACCTGCCGCAGAACAACCTCGACCCCGCGCCGTCGTTCCCCGACGCCGTCGCCTCGCTCGACGTCACCGACTCCGACCTGGCCCTGGACACCCTGGTGCCGGACAGTGCGAACCAGCCGTACGACATGCACACGGTCATCGAGACCGTGCTCGACGACGGCGATTTCCTCGAGGTGCAGCCGCTGTTCGCCGGCAACATCATCGTCGGTTTCGGCCGGGTCGAGGGCCAGTCCGTCGGCGTTGTCGCGAACCAGCCGATGCAGTTCGCCGGCACCCTCGACATCGACGCGTCGGAGAAGGCCGCGCGGTTCGTCCGCACCTGCGACGCGTTCAACCTCCCCGTCCTCACCTTCGTCGACGTGCCCGGCTTCCTGCCCGGCACCGACCAGGAGTGGAACGGCATCATCCGGCGCGGCGCGAAGCTCATCTACGCCTATGCCGAGGCGACCGTGCCGCTGGTGACGACCATCACCCGCAAGGCCTACGGCGGCGCCTACGACGTCATGGGCTCCAAGCACCTCGGCGCCGACGTCAACCTCGCCTGGCCGAGCGCACAGATCGCCGTCATGGGCGCCCAGGGAGCGGTGAACATCCTCTACCGCCGCGAGCTGGCCGACGCCGACGACCCGGCCGAGCGCCGCGCCCAGCTCGTCACCGAGTACGAGGACACCCTGGCCAACCCATATGTCGCCGCCGAACGCGGCTACGTCGACGCCGTCATCGAGCCGTCGCGCACCCGGGTCGCGGTGACGCAGGCGCTGCGGGCCTTGCGCACGAAGCGCGAGACGCTGCCGCCGAAGAAGCACGGCAACATCCCGCTCTGAAGCCGGAGTCATCGGGAGTTCACGCCGCGTTCGCGGCCGCTTCCGCGGGCCGCCCGGTCGGCTGGGTTGGCTGTCACCATGGACGACAGCGCACGCGCGAGGCTGAGCCGCCGAGGCTTCCTGGGCGCATCGGCCGGCGCCGTGGCGATCCCGCTCGCACTGGGCGGGACGGCGACAGCCGCGGCTGCCGACGAGGACGGGTTCCGGTTCGGCGTCATCGCCGATTGCCAGTACGCCGACTTCCCCGACACCGGCACCCGCTACTACCGCTCGTCCATCGGCAAGCTGGCCGAGGCCGTCGACACGTTCAACCAGGCCGACCTGGACTTCATCACGCACCTGGGCGACTTCGTCGACCGGTTCGAGCGCAGCTTCGCCGAACTGCTGCCGACGTTCGAGAAGGCGCGGCGGGTGAAGTACCACCCGCCCGCGCCCTATTACACTACCGCCGCCAGGACTGGCGGTTCGTCGTCCTCGACACCAACGACGTCAGCACGTACGCGCACCCGCCCGGCTCGGAGAAGCACGAGCTGGCACAGGACATGTACGCGGAGCTGGTGCGGCAGGGCGCGCCCAACGCGCAGACCTGGAACGGCGCCGTCGGCGAGGACCAGCTGGCCTGGCTGCGCGGCGTGCTGACCATGGCCCGGCGGCGCGGCGAGAAGGTCGTGCTCAGCTCGCACCACCCGGTCTTCCCGAAGAACGCCCACAACGCGTGGAACGACGACGAGCTGCTCGCGCTGATCGACGAGTTCGACAACGTCATCGGCTACTTCAACGGGCACAACCACGCCGGCAACTACGGCTTCCGGAACGGCGTCCACTACGTGACGTTCCGCGGCATGGTCGAGCTGGACACCAACGCCTACTCGATCGTCCACGTCCGCCCCGACCACCTGCGCGTCGACGGCTACGGGCGCGAGCCGGACCGGCTGCTGCCGTTCCGGTCGCAGTGACGTTGAGGGGCAGTGACGTTGAGGGGCATTGACGCGTTAGAGTCGGCAGCGTGAGCGATGCGCCGCTGTTCCGGGTCGTCAAGGGGACGCCCACCGACGACGAGCTGGCCGCGCTCGTCGTCGTGCTGACGGCGAAGGCGGCGGGTGGGCGCGCGCCGTCCGGTCCGCCGCGGTCGGCGTGGGCGTCGTACTGGACGAGGCGGCGGGCGCCTCTGACGCCGGGCGCCGGAGCGTGGCGGGCCAGCGCGCTGCCGCGCTGACGAAGATCTGCCCGTCAAGCGTCCTTCTCGCCCCAGGATCGCCCGGATAAGGTCACCCACGTGACCACTCCGCAGCCGCCGCGCACCGTCGACGAGATCGCTGACGCCTACGTCGACGAGTACGCCGCCCTCGACCCGTACACCGCCACCTACGCCGGCCTGAGCGGCTACGACGACCAGAGCACGGACCTGTCGCCGGACGGGTTCGCGCAGCGCCGGGCGCTCGCGGAGCGGACCCTCGCCGCGCTCGAGACGGCCACCGCGGCCGACGAGCGCGAGCGGGTCGCCGGCGCGGCGATGCGCGAGCGGCTGTCGCTCGACGTCGAGATGGATGAGGCCGGGCTGAACCGCAGCCTCAACGTCATCGAGAGCCCCATGCACTGGACCCGCGAGACGTTCGACCTGATGCCCACCGACACCGACGAGCAGTGGGCGAACATCGCCGCCCGCATGCGCGCGGTGCCGGCCACGCTGGAGCAGTACCGCGCGACGATGGACGCCGACATCGCCGCGGGCCTCCCGCCGGCCCGCCGCCAGGTGCTCGCCGTCGCCGAGCAGGCCGCACGGGTCGCCGACACGTTCTTCACCGGGCTGGCCGCGGGCGGGCCCGACGCACTGCGCGCCGACCTCGACGCGGCCGCCGCGGCGGCGTCCGAGGCGTTCCGGGCGTTCGGCGGCTACCTCGGCGAGACGGCGGCGCCGGCGGCCCGCGAGCAGGACGCCGTCGGCCGTGACGTCTACGCCGTCGCCTCCCGGTACTTCCTCGGCGCGGCCGTCGACCTCGACGAGACCTACGAGTGGGGCGTCGCCGAGCTGGCCCGCCTCGAGGCCGAGCTGGCCGAGGTCGCGCAGGACATCGTCCCCGGCGGCACCGTCGACGACGCCGTCGCCGCGCTCGACGCCGACCCGGCCCGCAAGATCACCGGGACCGACGGGCTGCAGTCGTGGATGCAGAAACTGTCCGACCGCACCATCGAGGCCATGAACGGCGTGCACTTCGACATCCCGGAGCCGATCCGCCGGCTGGAGTGCCGCATCGCGCCCACCCAGGAGGGCGGCATCTACTACACCAGCCCGAGCGACGACTTCAGCCGTCCGGGCCGCATGTGGTGGTCGGTCCCCGAAGGCGTCGAGGAGTTCTCCACCTGGCGCGAGACGACGACGGTGTTCCACGAGGGCGTGCCCGGCCACCACCTGCAGGTCTCCCAGGTCATGTACCGGCGCGAGGTGCTCAACCGCTGGCAGCGGCTGCTTTGCTGGGTGTCCGGCCACGGCGAGGGCTGGGCGCTGTACGCCGAGCGGCTGATGGCCGATCTCGGCTTCCTCGACGACCCCGGCGACCGCCTCGGCATGCTCGACAGCCAGACATTCCGGGCCGCCCGCGTCGTCGTCGACATCGGCTTCCACCTGGGCAAGGACGTCCCCGCGTCGCTGGTCGCGGCGGACGGGCTGCCGGCCGGCCGGTGGACGCCGGAGTCGGCGTACACCTTCATGCGGGCGCACTGCCGCATGCCCGCCGAGTTCCTCCGCTTCGAGGTCGACCGCTACCTCGGCTGGCCGGGCCAGGCGCCGTCGTACAAGATCGGCGAGCGGATCTGGCTGGCCGCCCGCGACGACGCCCGGCGGCGCAAGGGCGACGCGTTCGACCTGCGCGAGTTCCACCGCGCGGCACTCGACCTCGGCTCGCTCGGCCTCGACCCGCTGCGCGAGGCCCTGGCCCGCCTCTAGCCGCGCCGGTCACCGTCCGCCGGCGCCCGCAGGACGCGCCAGAGCTGCGGGTCCTCGCCGCCCAGCCGCCAGAGGAACACGCCGCCGAGGCCGTGCTCGTCGACGAGCTCGACCTTGGCGGCGAGGCTGGCCGCGTCCTCGAACCAGACGGCGTGCTGGTCGCCGCCGTCGAGGTAGGCGAACCAAGGCGCCTGCGCGTCGGTGTCCCAGTAGACGGAGCCGGCGTGATGCTCGGCGGCGGCCATGGCGTCGGCGAACATCACGCTCTGGGCGGGTCCCTCGCCGCCGGCGTTCCAGTCGTAGCCGTGCGCGGCCAGCCCGAGCACCAGCCGGTCGCGCGGGACGTGCACGACGGCGAACCGTACGACGTCGGCCACCCACGCGACCGGCGCGATCGGGCCCGGGTCGGAGCCGGACCACGCGTGGTCGTAGGCCATGATGCGCACCTCGTCGACGGCCTCGCCGGCCACCGCGTAGAGGCCGGCGACACCGCGCGGGTCGTCGGCGGTCACCGCCGGCAGCGCCGCCGTCAGCCGGTGACCGCTGGCGTGCAGGGCGTCGCCGAGCTCGCGGAGGAACTCGCCGAAGGCGGCGTAGCTGACAGGGGTCAGCGCCTCGTAGTCGATGTCGATCCCGTCCCAGCCGTTCGTGCGGACGGTGCTGGTGATCGCCGCGACGTGGACGGCCCGCAGCTGCGGGTCGGTGACCAGCCGGTGCACCAGCGCGCCGTCCCAGTGGTCGTCGCGGTAGTTGCTGATCGACGGGATCACCTCCAGGCCGAGCGACTCGGCCCGGCGGACCACCGGCTCGATCTCGGAGGACTGGTTGCGCTCGAGGCCGCCGCCGTCCGTCGGCGTGTACCAGACCGGACTCAGCGAGTTCAGCGCACCGGCCGTGTCGGGCAGCGACGCCAGGCCGCGGTCCTGGTCCCACGGGACGATGTAGGCGCCGACGGTGCCGAACCGCTCCGGCTCGGGGTTCGCGGGCGGGTCCGGCGCCGTCGCCCAGGCGGCCACCAGCACGGCGGTGAGCGCCGCCAGGCCGGTCCGGCTGAACACGACCGCGACGCCACGGTTCCACCACGGACGGCGCGGCCGCCCGGCGGCGATGACCTCGACCCAGCCGAACAGGACCGCGGCCAGCACCGTCAGCGCCGCCGCGACGACGGCGACCGGCCCCAGCCGGGCGACGCCGAACTCGTCGCCGGCCGCCCACGCCAGGGCGATGGCGACGCTGTGCCACAGGTAGAGCGTCACGGCGCGCGCCGCCGTGAAGTCGACCAGCCGGCTCGCCCCTGGCAGACGCTCGACCGGATCCGCCGACGGCGACCAGCGCAACAGCAGCAGGACGATCGCCACCGACCAGAGCGCCAGCGGGATGCCGTCGAGGTCGCCCCACCCGGTGCCGCGATGGGTCAGCGCCCAGGCCAGGCCGGCGCAGATCGCGACGGAGACGGCTGGGGCCACGGCGCCCGAGACGGGCAGCCGGCGCAGCGCCCCGGTGCGGTCGGCGAAGCCGAGCAGCCAGCAGGCACCGAACGTGGCGAAGTCGCGCACACCACCGGCGGCCGCGCCGAGCGCGTCCGGATCCAGTCCGCCGGCGCCGATCGCGACGACGAGGGCGAGCGGCGCGAGCACCGTACCCACCGGCCAGCGGCGGAACGCCCACATCAGCACCGGTGACAGGACGACGAACCAGAGGTAGGCACGGACGTACCACAGCGGCTCGGTGACGTCGGCCGCCCACGCGCTGCCGGGCGGGTCCAGCAGCGGCACGATCCAGTAGACGAGCTCGTTCCAGCGCAGCGGGTCGACGCCGTCGCGGACGGTCCAGCCGTGCCAGAACATCGCGGGCACGACCACCGCGCCCAGCAGCCACAGCGGCGGCAGCAGCCGGCGCAGCTGCCGGGCGACCGCGTCGAAACCGCCGCCGTGCTCCAGCGACCGCGCCATCAGCGAGCCCGCCACGGCGAACAGCACACCCATCGCCGGGACCACGACCGGCCGCCAGGCGGTGCCGGCCAGCTGAGCGCCCATCACGCACACCAGCGCCACCGACAGGTACACGTCGAGGTACCGCTCGCGAGGCGTCACAGCCGACCCGGTCATCGCGGCGGCTCCGCGGCGGCGGGGACGGCACCGGGCCGATCCGCCGGTCCCGGCAGGCCGCCGGCCCGGCGCAGCTTCTGCCAGCGCAGCCGGATCCCGGCCAGCGCCGTGACGATCGACTGGATCACGACCGCGTACATCAGCTGCCGGTACACCAGCTGCTGCAGCGGCAGCAGCCACAGGCCGCGCATGCGCTCGCCGTCGAGCCGGCACGCGTAGGCCCCGGCCAGCAGCTGGCTGACGACCAGCGCGAGCCAGGCCACGACCGTGCGGACCGGGTCGAGGAAGAGCAGGCCGTACACGAGGAACACGTCCATCAGCGGCGCCAGCAACGGCAGCAGCACCTGGTAGAGCGCCAGGTGCAGCAGCCCGACCCGGCCGAAGCGGCCCGACCGCCCCGGCTCGACCACGGCCCGCCGGTGCTTCCACATCGCCTGGATGGTCCCGTAGCTCCAGCGGTAGCGCTGCCGCCACAGCTCGCCCATGCCGGCGGGCACCTCGGTCCAGGCAATGGCGCCGGGCTCGTAGACGACCCGCCAGCCGGCCCGCGAGATCGCCATGGTCAGGTCGGTGTCCTCGGCCAGCGTGTCGTCGCTGACGCCGCCGACACCGGTCAACGCGCGCCTCCGGTACGCGCCGACGGCGCCGGGCACCGTCGTCATGCATTGCAGCACGTCGTAGGCCCGGCGGTCGATGTTGAAGCCGACGACGTACTCGATGTGCTGCCAGGCGCCGAGCACCCCGGACCGGTTCGCGACCTTGGTGTTGCCGGCGACGGCGCCGACACCGGGGTCGGCGAACGGCTGCACGAGCCGGCGGACGGTGTCCCGGCCGAAGGTGGTGTCGCCGTCCATCATGACGATGAGGTCGTGCCGGGCGCGCGCGATGCCGGTGTTCAGGGCAGCCGGCTTGCCGCCGTTGGGCTGCCTGATCACCGTGACGCCCGGCAGGTCCAGCGCGCCCACCACCTCCGCCGTCGCGTCGGTGGAGCCGTCGTCCACCACGATCACCTCGATCGGGTGATCGCTGCGGGCCACCGACCGGACCGTGGCGGCGATGCACGCCTCCTCGTTGTACGCGGGGACGATCACCGACACCGGCTCGCGGACCGCCGTCCGCCGCGTTCTCCTGCGCCACCGCCGTGCGTGCCGGCCGGCCAGGACCACCAGCGTCAGCAGCCGCAGGATCACCAGGCCGCCCGCCACTGCCGTCAGCACGGCCAGGACGGTCGTCGTCGCCGTCGCCGCCCGCACCAGGACGAGCAAGGTCGCGCCGCGCAGTTCCTCCGTCCAGCCGGCCGGCGGGTTGACCTCCTCGTTCCCGACCAGCTCACCGACCGTGCTGAACCGGTAGCCGCGGGCCCGCAGCTCGGGGATCAGCCGGTCCAGCGCCTCGACCGTCTGCGACCGGTCGCCACCGGCGTCGTGCATCAGTATGACGCCGCCCGCGCCGTCGCTCGGGATGGCGTCGCGCACGATCGCCGCCGCGCCGGGACGGGCCCAGTCCTTGGTGTCGTGCGTGGTCAGGACGGTGAGATAGCCCTCCTGGCCGAGGTAGCGCAGGGCCCGCCAGCTGACGTCGTCCACGGCCTCCGCCACCGACGAGTACGGCGGCCGCACCAGCGACGACGTCACGCCCGCGGCGCCGGCGACAGCGAGCTGGGTCTGCGAGAGCTCCAGCTCGCGCCGCCAGTCCGGCACGTAGGCGAGGTCCGGATGGGTGAATGTGTGGACGCCCACCTCGCCGCCGGCCGCCCGGATGTCGCGGACCAGGTCCGGCCGGCGTGCGGCGAGGTTGCCGACGACGAAGAACGTGGCGGGGACGTCGTGCCGGCGCAGCACCTCGAGGATCTGCGGCGTCCACACCGGGTCAGGCCCGTCGTCGAACGTGAGCACCACGGTCCGGTCCGGGATCGGGTGGGTGCGAGCGACGCCGCCGCGCAGGTCGATCAGCGGGCCACCGGCGTGGACCAGGTCCGGCACGCCGTGGGCGCCGCCGGGCGCCTCGACCTCGTGATCGGCGCCGAATTGCGCCATCACCAGCCCGTTCACCAGCAACAGGACGGCGAGGAGGACGGCGATCACGCTGAGCAGCAGCCAGTGCAGCCGCGGCGCGGCGGCCGGGTTCGTGCGCACGACCCGCGATCGCCGGCCCTGCAGGGCGAGCGGCCGGCCGCGTCTCATCGCGAGACGCCGACCTCGGCGGGCCGCGGTGCCCGCTCGGCCGGCGGTTCCACGGACTCCGCGCCGCCGGGCCGGACCGGATCGGCGGTCAGGCCCGCGACCAGCAGCACGACGTACAGGATGCAGAGCACCGCCACCGCCAGCCCGTAGCCGACCAGCCAGCGGCGCCGCCGGCCGCGTGGGTCGAGGAACACCGGCGTCCCGGCGGCACGATGGACGTCGTGCATGATGGCCCCCCATCGCACGATCACAGGCTCGGTCGACACTGCCGGCGTAGCCGGCAGTCGCCTGGGGCCAATGTTGCCACTCGTGGGCATGATCGTGCCGAATTGTCCCGGAAAATCTCCCGGAATCGGGAATACCCAGGTCATGACGGCTCGTTGAGCACGCTGACATGGTGAATATCTGGGGTCTCACTCAGCGCCTGCACGTCGATCTGCGACGTCAGGCCAGTTCTGCCTGTCCGGCCTAGTCCGCAGCACCCGCGCGCGCCCAGGGCGTAGCCCTGCCCCGGCGACGCAGTCTGCCCGCGCGCGGCTCCCGCCTCACCCCGTCCCCTCCCCCCGTTCCGGAAGGTCTCTGCATGTCCGAAACCACGACCGCCGGCGCGCCCGCGTCCCGCCGGCTGCGTCTGCCCTCGTTCTCCGTCCAGGTCCTGCTCGGCCTGGCGCTCGGGGTCGTCCTCGGCCTCGTGGCCCGTGAGCTGGGCCCGGCCGCCGACGGCAACCCGAACTGGCTGACCAGCACCCTCGACACCGTCGGCGGGCTGTTCGTCGACCTGCTGCGCGCGGCCGTCATCCCGCTGATCTTCACCGCGATCGTCGCGAGCATCGCGAACCTGCGCAACGTCACCAACGCGGCCCGGCTGGCCGGGCAGACGCTGCTGTGGTTCGCGATCACCGCCTTGATCGCGGTCGCCATCGGCATCGCGCTCGGCCTGATCCTGCAGCCGGGCGACCACACGTCCGTCACCCAGGACCAGGCCGCCGAGCCGGGCCGCACCGGCGACTGGTGGGCGTTCCTCACCAGCCTGGTGCCGACCAACTTCCTCGCACTGACGGCGTCGACGTCGATCGACCCGGAGTCCGGGGCGGCGGCCACCAGCCTGTCGTTCAACGTGCTGCAGTTCGTGGTCGTATCCGCGGCCATCGGCATCGCCGCGCTGAAGATCGGCGACAAGGCCGAGCCGTTCCTGGCGTTCAACCGGGCCGCGCTGTCGATCGTCCAGAAGGTGCTCTGGTGGATCATCCGGCTGGCCCCGATCGGCACCATCGGCCTGCTCGGCTACGCCGTCGCCGACTACGGCTGGGACGCGATCGGCTCGCTCGGCCGGTTCACGCTGGCCATCTACGTCGGGCTGGCGCTGGTGCTGTTCGTCGTCTACCCGGTCCTGCTGCGGGCGCACGGCCTGAACCCGCTGAAGTTCTTCACCGGCGCCTGGCCGGCGATCCAGCTGGGCTTCGTGTCCCGCTCGTCGGTCGGCACGCTGCCGGTGACCGAGCAGGTCACCGAGCGCAACCTCGGCGTCTCGCGGTCCTACGCGTCGTTCGCGGTGCCGTTCGGCTCGACGACGAAGATGGACGGGTGCGCCGCGATCTACCCGGCGATCTCGGCGATCTTCGTGGCGCAGTTCTTCGGCCTCGACCTGTCGGTGTCGGACTACCTGCTGATCGCGCTGGTCTCCGTCGTCGGCTCGGCCGCGACCGCCGGCACGACGGGCGCCACCGTCATGCTCACGCTGACGCTGTCGACGCTGGGCCTGCCGCTGGCCGGCGTGGGCCTGCTGCTCGCCGTCGACCCCATCCTCGACATGGGCCGCACGGCGGTCAACGTCGCCGGGCAGGCGCTGGTCCCGACCATCGTCGCCAAGCGTGAGGGCCTGCTGGACCTCGACGTCTACAACTCCGACCGGCGCGGTGACGTGTTCGCCGACGGCGGCGAAGATCGAGACAAGACGGCCGACTTGGCGTTAACCTCTCCGTGATCATACTCACCCGATGATCGTCGGCGGTCGATCCAGTCACAGGCATCGACCGCCGATGATCATTTTCGGTAACGTGAGGTCCGTGGTGCGCCTGCTGCTCGCTTCCCAGTCCCCCGCCCGGCTGGCGACCCTGCGCTCGGCCGGCATCGAACCCGTGGTCCAGGTCTCCGGCGTCGACGAGGACGCGGTCCTGGCCGAGGCCCGCGCCAGAGGCCCCATACCGCCGCACGACGTGCCGCTGCTGCTCGGCCGGGCCAAGGCCGAACGGGTCGCCGGCAAGACGTTCGCCGGCATGATCGTCCTCGGCTGCGACTCCGTCCTCGAACTCGACGGCGAGATCCACGGCAAGCCCGCCGACGCCCTCGACGCCGTCCGCCGCTGGCGGCGCATGCGCGGCCGGTCCGGCGTCCTGCACACCGGCCACTGGCTGATCGACCTGCGCGAACCCGACGACGGCGGCACCGGCCGGTCCATCGGCGACACCGCCAGCACGACGGTGCACTTCGCCGACCTCTCCGACGCCGAGATCCGCGCCTACGTCGCCACCGGCGAGCCGATGCGCGTCGCCGGCGCCTTCACCATCGACGGCCTCGGCGGCCCGTTCGTCACCGCCATCGACGGCGACCACCACAGCGTCGTCGGGCTGTCGCTGCCCCTGCTGCGGACCTTGCTCGGCCGGCTCGGCGTCTCGATCACCGAGCTGTGGCGCACCGACCCCGACCACGAGCCGGTCCGCCGCCGCGCCCGTCGCGCCGCCACCCGCGAAGGCTAGGGGGTGTCTGATGGATCTTCGGCGGCGCGGATCGACGCCCAGACGCCGACCAGCTGCGTTGGCGTCGTCGCCCGATGGCACCGCATCGATCTCCTCCTCCGCCTTGCTGGACCGACGACTGGACGCCGCCCGCATCCACCAAGATCCATCAGACACCCCCTAGACCGGCGGCACCCCGTGGCGACGTTCGGAGAAGCGGCGGTCCTTGCCGGCGGCGGCCGCCAGGCGGGCGACCAGCTGGCCCCGTAGCTCCTCAGGCTCCACGATCGCGTCGATGACGAGGTCGGACGCCAGCCGCAGGATGTCGATGTCGGCCTCGTACTCCAGCCGCAGCCCGGCCACGTACGCGGCCCGCTCGGCCTCGTCCTCGATGGCGGCGATCTTGTTGAAGTAGACGGCGTTGACGGCCGCCTCCGGGCCCATGACCGCGATCTTCGCCGTCGGCAGCGCGAGGCAGGCGTCCGGGCCGAAGCCGGGACCGCACATCGCGTAGAGGCCGGCGCCGTAGGCCTTGCGGACGATCACCGAGACCGTCGGCACCGTCGCCTCGGCGACCGCCGTGATCATCTTGGCGCCGTGCCGGATGATGCCCTGCCGCTCGACCTCGGAGCCGATCATGAAGCCGGGCACGTCGGCGAGGTAGATCAGCGGCACGTTGAACGCGTCGCACAGCCAGATGAACCGGGCCGCCTTGTCCGCGGAGTCGGTGAACAGCACGCCGCCCTTGACGGCGGGCTGGTTCGCGACGACGCCGACCGGCTGCCCCTCCAGCAGCCCGAACCCGGTCACCAGCTCGGCCGCGAACAGCGGCTTGACCTCGAAGAACGAGTCGTCGTCGACGAGCGCGCCGATGACATCGTGGATGTCGTAGCCGACCGACTCCTCGGCGGGGACGAGGTCGCGGGTGAACTCGCGGGCCGCGCCGCCGGCGGCGTACGTGGGCGGGGCCTGGCGCCACGACCCGGGCAGGTAGGAGAGGAACGCCTTCGCCTGCTCGATCGCCTCGGCGTCGTCGGCGGCGAGGTTGTCGCCGCAGCCCGACACCGTCGCGTGCATACGGGCGCCGCCCATCTCCTCGAGCGTGACCTTCTCGCCGACGACCATCTCGGCCATCCGCGGCGAGCCGAGGTACATCGACGCGTTGCCCTCGACCATGATCACGATGTCGCAGAACGACGGGATGTAGGCGCCGCCGGCCGCGCTGGGCCCGAACAGGCAGCAGATCTGCGGCACCCGGCCGGACAGCGCGACCTGGTTGTGGAAGATGCGACCGGCGCCGCGGCGGCCGGGGAACAGGTCGACCTGGTCGGTGATGCGGGCGCCGGCGGAGTCGATGAACCAGAACACCGGCAGCTCGTCGCGCAGCGCCGTCTCGGTGACCCGGACGATCTTCTCGACGGTGCGGGCGCCCCACGAACCGGCCTTGACGGTGGAGTCGTTCGCGACGACCAGCGCCGGCCGGCCCTCGACCAGCCCGCGGCCGGTGACGACGCCGTCGGCGGGCAGGCCGGTGGCCAGCGCGTTGGCCAGCTGGCCGTCCTCGACGAACGTACCGGTGTCGAACAGCAGGTCGATGCGGTCGCGGACGTAGAGCTTGCCCTGCGCCGCGAGCTTGGCGGCGCCGGCGTCCGACGGGACCTCGGTCGCCTTGCGCGCCGCGTCGACCTCGGCGTAGTGGTCGCGCCCCACGGCGCCCCTCCCTGTCACGGGCACGATCATGCCTGAACCGGCAGCCCCAGTCCGCGCGCGAGCACGAGCCGCTGGATCTCGCTGGTCCCCTCGCCGATCTCGAGGATCTTCGCGTCGCGGTAGAAGCGCGCCACCGGGTACTCCTCCATGAACCCGTAGCCGCCGTGCACCTGGGTCGCGACCCGGGTCGCGGTGACGGCGGACTCCGTCGCGTAGAGCTTGGCCGACGCCGCCGCCTGCTTCACCTGCTCGGCCGGCGCGCCGGCGTCGCGCAGGGCCGCCGCGCGGTACGTCAGCAGCCGGGCGGCCTGTGCCATGACCTCGAGGTCGGCGATCTGGAACGCGACGGCCTGCTTGGCGCCGATCGGCACGCCGAATGATGTCCGCTCGTGCGCGTAGCCGACCGACGCGTCGAGCATGGCCTGGATGCAGCCGACCGCCAGCGCCGCGATGGCGATGCGGCCGTCGTCGAGCGTCGCCAGGAACTGCGCGAACCCCTGGCCCCGCTGCCCGAGCAGGTGGTCGGCCGGCACCCGGGCGCCGTCGAACGTCAGCGGGTGGGTGTCGGACGCGTGCCAGCCGAGCTTGTCGTAGGCCGGCTCGACGATGAAGCCCGGCGTGCCGGCGGGGACGATGATCGCGGAGATCTCCGCGCCGCCGCCGGGCCGCTCGCCGGTGCGTGCGGTGATGGTGACGCAGCTGGTCAGCTCGGTGCCGGAGTTGGTGATGAACTGCTTGGCGCCGTCGACGACCCACTGGTCGCCGTCGAGGACCGCACGGGTCGTCGTGGCGCCGGCGTCGGATCCGGAGCCGGGTTCGGTGAGGCCGAACGCGGCCAGCGCGCGGCCGGCGAGCAGGTCGGGCAGCCAGCGGGCCTTCTGCTCGTCGGTGCCGTAGGACAGGATCGGCGTGATGCCCAGACCGACGGCCGCCTCGAGCGTGATGCCCATCGACTGGTCGACCCGGCCGATCTCCTCGATCGCCACGCACAGGCTGGTGAGGCCGCCGCCCGCGCCGCCGTACTCCTCGGGCGCGGTCAGGCCGAACAGCCCCAGCTCGCCCATGGCCCGGAGGACGGAGGTCGGGAACTCGTGCTTGCGGTCCCACTCGGCGGCGTGCGGCGCGATCTCGGCCCGGGCGAAGTCGCGGACGACCGCGCGGAACTCCTCGTGTTCGGTGGAGAGCTCGAACATGTGGTTCCCGCTTCCGTAGCGCGTGCGTACTTGACGTTTACGTTAACGTAAGTTCGACCGTCGTACCAGTGATGGGACCGGAGGAGTGGGTGTGACCGAGACCGAGCGGACGTGGAGCATCGCCGAACTGGCCGACGAGTACGGCATCACGCTGCGCACGATCCGGTTCTACGAGGAGCAGGGCCTGCTCACCCCCGCCCGCAACGGGACCCGCCGGGTCTTCCACGACGGCGACCGCGTGCGGCTGGGCCTGGTGTTGCGCGGCAAGCGGCTCGGCTTCCCGCTGGACGAGATCAAGAAGATCATCGGCATGTACGACGCCGAGCCCGGCGAAGTCGGCCAGCTGCGCTACCTGCTCGACCAGATCGAGCACCGGCGCGACGAGCTGGAACAGCGGCGGCGCGACATCGACGCCACCCTGTCCGACCTCGCCGAACTGGAGCGCCGCTGCCGCGCCGACCTGGGCCGCCTCACCGGCTGACGGTTCACCCGTAGCAGTTCTGCCCGCCGTCGAGATGGAAGTTGTCCACCAGGTCACCGCCGGCGAAGTTGATGACCCACTGCAGGTCTGGCCGGCCCGCGACGGTCACATAGGGGTCGAACGAGTCACCCTCGATCAGACCCGGATAGGCGGCGAGCACCTCGCTCCTCGTCGACCCGACCCTGATCCCCTCCGGCGTCCGGACCTCCGCACTGGACCGGAGCACCGTGACCCGCCACTCGCTGTCGTCGATCGAGCCGTCCCCTGACAGGTCGCGCCGGTGTGAGATCCATCCCGACACCTGCCCGCGGACGAAGCTGCCGTAGCAGGCGCCGCCCTGATGGGTGGTATCGATCTCGACGTTGCCCAACGCCTCCAGCTCGGCCAGCGTCATGCCGATCTGGACGCCTTCCAGCCCTGCCGGGTCGAACACCGGCAGGTCCGGTTCCTCGTATGGCTGCGGGTTCGCGCCGCAGTTGTCCAGGCCGTCGTGGACGATCCGGCTCACCAGGCCGTCGGTGACCTCGAATGCCCAGAACGAGATCACGCCGTCCAGCCCGCGGATCACCGTGGCGAGGTCGTCGCCGTCGTCCGCGGAGGTCTCCGGATACGCGGTCCAGACGTCGGCGGCGAGGCTGCCCACCCCGATGCCCTCGGGCGTGCGCACCGGGACGTCCGGCACCAGGGTCGCCACCTCGTAGGCGGCCATGATGTCCTCCGGCGGTTCGCCGATCGCCCCGCGCAGCGAGATGTAGCCGTGCGCCCGCTCGGTGCGGAACTCGCCGTAGCACAGCTCCGGCCGGTCGGAGTCGCCGCGCAGCCGGGTGATCTGCACCCCGGGCACCTGCTGCAGCTCGGCCAGCGTCATGCGCACCTGGACGCCGTCGAACGGCGCGGCCGGGTCGAGCAGCGGCAGGCCGATGACGTCCACCGGGACCGGGACGTCCGTGGGCTGCTCGCCGCCCGGATCGGCGCCACCGGCCGACGACCCCGTCGGGTCGCCCGTCACGTCGCCGGCCGGCTCTCCGGTGGCCGCTCCGGTGGGGTCGCCGACGGGCGTTTCGGACGGGCTGGCCGCGGGAGCCGGCAGCGTCACCGGGTCCGGAGTCAGCTCCGGGGCGAGCATGGCCGGCGACTCGGCCGGTTCCGGCTCGTACCCGGCGTCGGCGGAGAACTGACCGGTGACGGCCATCGAGCCGACCGCCAGCGCGGCCACCACACCGACCGAAGCCGCCGTGGACGCGACCATGCGCACCGTGCGTCGCCGGCGAGCGCCGCGGACGATCCGCCCGACCGCGTCGGTGCTGGACGGCACCGCGAGCCGGTCGTCGCCGAAGATCCGGCGCAACTCGTCGTCGAAGTCGTTCATCGGTCGCTTCCCTCCACCGAGGACAGACTCGCCCTCAATTTCGCCAGCGCCTTGCTCGCCTGGCTCTTCACCGTGCCCGTGGAGATCCCGAGTGCCGCCGCGATCTGCGCCTCGGACAGGTCCTCGTAGTAGCGCAGCACCAGCACCGCCCGCTGCCGTGGCGGCAGCTCGGCCAGTGCCTGCCAGACCGGCTCGCCGTCGAGGCGGTCGGCCGGCAGGTCGGCGCGCTCGGGGAACTCGTCGACCAGCACCTCACGGCGACGACGACGCCAGCGGCTCACGTGCGCGTTCGCGATCGCCCGGCGGACGTAGGCCTGCGGGTCGACGTTCTGGCGCATGAGCTTCCCCCAGCGCGACCCCACCTTCTCCAGCACCGTCTGCACCAGGTCGGCGCCGTCGTGCGGCGACCCGGTCAGCGCGTGCGCGTATCGGAGCAGCCCGGGCAGACTCGCCCGGACGAAGTCCTCGAACTCGACCGTCGCCTCGCCCGCCTCGGAACGGCCCGCGAACGCCGCCGCACCCACCGCCGGTGCGGCCTCCTCGCCAGGAGACTGAAGGAACATCACGACCCCGCTTCGCCCGTTCTGCCTCGTTGCTGTGATGACGCCCGGACGAGCCGTCCGGTTGCCTGTGTCCAATGCAGGTTCCTGTCGGGTCAGCCAGCGCAGATCTGTCCGGCGTCGAGGCCGAGGCCCGACACCGTCTCGCCGTCGCTGCTGAGGAAGATCCAGCGCACCGCCGGGTTGCCGGGGTCCGCGACGAACGGGTCGAACGTGTCGCCCTCCCTGACGTCCGGGTAGGCCTCGCGGACCTGCTCGATCGTCGACCCGGGCCCGATGCCGAGCGGCGTCGTGAGGCCCGCCGCCAGCGAGGTGACAGCCGTGACGCGGTAGTCGTCGTCGGATTCCGCACGCTCCGCCTCGGTGACCCAGTCGGAGCGCACGGAGACCCACCCGGAGACGTCGTCGCCCAGCTCGAAGCGGCTGTGGCACACCCCGAACTCGTCCTCCATCGGCGTGATGACGACGCCGTCGACGGCCTGCAGCTCGGTCAGCGTCATGCCGAGCCGGATCGGAGCGAAGATGTCCTCCCCCTCAACCCGCCAGCTGGCGTCGGTCTCGCCGCCGGGCGTCTCGGTGCCGGTCTCGGTCCCCTCGTCGGCGCCGGTCTCGTCGTTCGGCGGCTCGGTGCCGGCGGGCGGATCCTGCGGCTCCTCGCCGGTCTCGTCGCCCTCGCCGCCTTCGTCGCCGCCGGTGGGCGGGTCGAGGATCGGCGCGCGGTGGCACTGCTGCAGGCCCTCCATCATGATCTCGGTGACCACGCCGCCGGCCATCGTGAACTCCCAGCCGCGCACGATGATGTCCTCGCCCTCGAACGTCGCGCGGTGCCCGTTGTCGGGCTTGCCGAAGAGGTCGAGGTTCGGGTACGCCGCGAGGAGGTCGCTCTCGGACGAGCCCGGCGTGATGCCCTCGGGCGTCGCCACCGGCACGTCGAAGTGCATGGTGGACACCTCGTAGTACGGGTTCAGGTCGTCCGGGGTCACGCCGAACGTGCCGCGGGTCGAGATGTACCCGTGCGCGTTGGCGCTGCGGTACTCGCCGTAGCAGAGCTCGGTGTACCCGTCCTCCGGTTCGAACCGGGTGATCTCGACGCCGTCGAGGTTCTCCAGGTCGGCGAGCTTCGTGCCGACGGTGAGCCCGTCGATGCCCTCGTTCGGGTACACCATGACCGGCTCGGCCGGCGTGGTGGTGGTCGGCGCCGGGGTCGTCGGATCGTCCGTCGCGCCGGACGGCGTCCCCGCCGGGCCGACAGCGTCCGGACCGGCGGTGAACTGGTCCGCCACGGCGAACGATCCCACAGTCAGCGCGGCGACCATGCCGACGGAGCCCACCGTCGTCGCGGCCAGCCGGGCGGCGCGGCGGCGCCGGGCGCCCCGCACGATCCGGTCGACGGCGTCGGCGCGCGGTGTGAGCGCGAGCCGGTCGTCGCCCAGCAGGCGGCGCAGTTCGTCGTCGAACTCGTTCATCGGTCTCTTCCCTCCACCGAGGACATGGTCGTCCTCCACTTCGTCAGGGCCTTGCTCGCCTGGCTCTTCACCGTGCCCGCGGTGATGCCCAGAGCCGCGGCGATCTCCGCCTCGGACAGGTCCTCGTAGTAGCGCAGCACCACCACGGCGCGCTGCCGCGGCGGCAGGCCGGCCAGTGCCTGCCAGAGCGGCTCGCCGTCGAGACGGTCCGGAAGGGACACGCCGCGATCGGGCAGCTCGTCGACCAGCACCTCGCGCCGGCGCCGCCGCCAACGGCTCACGTGCGCGTTCGCCATCGACCGCCGCACGTAGGCGAGCGGGTCGGTGTCGTGCCGGATGATCTTCGACCAGCGCGCGCCGGCCTTCTCCAGCGCCGTCTGCACGAGGTCGGCCGCGTCGTGCGGCGACCCGGTCAGCGCGTATCCGTAGCGCAGCAGGCCAGGCAGACTGGCCCGGGCGAACTCCTCGAACTCCATGGTCGCCTCGTCCGGCTCGGAGCGGCCCGCGATCACCGTCGCACCCACGGCCGGTGCGGCTTCCCCGTCTGGGGACTCTATAAGCATCACGACCCCGCTTCGCCTGTCTGCCTCGATGCCGTGAACACGCAGGACGGGCCGCGCCGGTTGCCCGCGACCAGGAGACACCCGGCGTTCCGCTTAGACTCGCCTCCAGTTCTGGGAGGAGTCAGCGTGGAGTACCGCCGGATCAGCAAGGTTCTCGTGGCCAACCGCGGCGAGATCGCGGTGCGGGTACTCCGCGCCTGCCGCGACGCCGGCCTGGCCGGCGTCGCCGTCTACGCCGACGGCGACCGCGACGCGCCACACGCCCGGCTCGCCGACGAGGCCTACGCGCTCGACGGCGCGACCGCCGCCGAGACCTACCTGGTCATCGCCAAGCTGCTCGACGTCGCCGAGCGGGCCGGCGCCGACGCCGTCCACCCGGGCTACGGCTTCCTGGCCGAGAACGCCGAGTTCGCGCAGGCCGTCCTCGACGCCGGGCTGGTCTGGATCGGCCCGCCGCCGGCCGCCATCACCGCGCTCGGCGACAAGGTCAGCGCGCGCCACATCGCCGCCCGGGCCGGCGCCCCGCTGGTCGCGGGCACGTCCGACCCCGTCACCGGCGCCGCCGAGGTCGTCGCGTTCGCCGAGGAGCACGGCCTGCCGGTCGCCATCAAGGCGGCCTACGGCGGCGGCGGCCGCGGCCTCAAGGTCGCTCGCACGCTGGAGGAGATCCCGGAGCTGTACGAGTCCGCGGTGCGCGAGGCGGTCGCGGCGTTCGGCCGCGGCGAGTGCTTCGTCGAGCGCTATCTCGACCGGCCGCGGCACGTCGAGACCCAGTGCCTGGCCGACCGATATGGCGCGGTCGCTGTGATTTCGACCCGCGACTGCTCGCTGCAGCGGCGGCACCAGAAGTTGGTCGAGGAGGCGCCCGCGCCGTTCCTCACCGACGAGCAGAACGCGCAGCTCTACCGCGCGTCCAAGGCGATCCTGCGCGAGGCCGGCTACGTCGGCGCCGGCACCTGCGAGTTCCTCGTCGGCACCGACGGCACCATCTCGTTCCTCGAGGTCAACACCCGGTTGCAGGTCGAGCACCCGGTCACCGAGGAGGTCACCGGCCTCGACCTCGTCCGCGAGATGTTCCGCATCGCCGAGGGTGAGGAGCTGGGCTACGACGACCCGGTCGTCCGCGGCCACTCCATCGAGTTCCGCATCAACGGCGAGGACCCCGGCCGCAACTTCCTGCCCACCCCGGGCAGGGTCACGACGTTCCGGCCACCGTCGGGGCCCGGCGTGCGGGTCGACGCGGGCGTCGAAGCGGGCAGCGTCGTCGGGCAGAACTTCGACTCGCTGCTGGCCAAGCTGATCGTCACCGGCACCACGCGGCGGCAGGCGGTCGAGCGGGCCCGGCGGGCGCTGGCCGAGTTCGAGGTCGGCGGGCTGGCCACCGTCATCCCGTTCCACCGCGCGGTCCTCGACGACGCCGCGTTCGTCCCGGCCGCCGACGGCGAGCCGTTCGCCGTCCACACCCGCTGGATCGAGACCGAGTGGGCGAACCCCGTCCCCCCGTTCACCGGCGGCGACGCAGACGGCGCCGAGGGCGACGACGCGCGCGAGCGGGTCACCGTCGAGGTCGGCGGGAAGCGGCTGGAGGTCGTGCTGCCGGCCGGGCTCGGGGCGTCGGCGAGCGCTGGGGCCGTCAACCCGGGTACTGCCCGGCGGCCGGTGCGCCGCGCCGCCGGTCGGGCCGGCGGGGCCGCGGGGGCGGCGGGTGGCGACGCGCTCACGTCGCCGATGCAGGGCACGATCATCAAGGTGGTCGCCGAGGACGGGCAGACGGTCGCCGAGGGCGACGTCGTGGTCGTCATGGAGGCGATGAAGATGGAGCAGCCGATCACGGCGCACAAGGCCGGCACGGTCACCGGGCTGAGCGCCGAGGTGGGCACGACGATCGGCAACGGCGCCGTCATCTGCACCATCGAGGGCTGACCCTCACCCCCAGGTGAGCCGCGGCTCGGCGTCGTACAGCTCACCGTAGCGGGCGGCGGCGGTCTTGGCCGCCTTCTTCGTGGCGGCTGTGACCTTCGCGAACGGCTCGACGGTAACGGTGAGGGTGCCGTTCTTCAGCTCATGGCTCCACACGCCGCGGGCGACGCCGTCGACCAGCAGGACCGGCGAGATCCAGCCGGCGGCGCGCGACACGCGGTCGATGAAGCCGTCGGGCACCGTCTGCTCGCGGTGCCCGATGGGCGCGATGACGTACGGGTCGAACCCCGGCAGCAGCTGCACCCCGGTGGCGTCGGCCTTCTCTTTCTGGAGGTCGGCCAGCGTGGCCGGCGTGGACCAGTGGGCGATGCCGTCGACCTCGACCTGGACCATGACCTCGGCGTATTCCTTGAACAGCCGGCGCGCCTTGGCGGCGTCGACGCCCCACCAGCGGCTGAAGTCCTCGTGCGTGGCCGGACCGTAGACGTCGAGGAACCGCTCGAGGACGGCCGTCATGGCGGTCGAGTGGTCGGGCTGCGCGTCCCACGAGACGTCGGGCAGCCAGGTGCGCGGGCTGGTGAAGGTGACGTTGCGGTCGCGCTCAGGCCCCGAGCAGAGCAGGCCGCCCGCGGCGGCCGGCTTGAACATCTGGCCCCAGCCGGACCGCACGGCCTCCTCGAGCCCCGGCGCCTTCACGACGGTGGCGATCTCGGCCAGCAGTTCCTCGCGCGTGAGCACCTTGCCCGGCAGCACCTCGCCGATGACCTCGGTGATCTGTTTGAGCGCCGCGAGGTTGATGCCGTGGTAGCGCTCCCAGGCGGCGTTGACGTTAGGCCACTGCCGGTGCTCCCACGCCGAGACCAGCAGCGGCAGATCGTCGGCCGGGAACAGGTGCAGCGTGCCGCGCATGCCCCACGTCTTCACCAGCGTGCGGTCGGTCCACAGCGCCGTCGAGGCGTCGCCCAGCCGGTAGCCGGGTGTGCGCACCCCGGCGATGAGCTCGGCGGACGACGCCACCTGCGCGTGCAGCCCGACCAGCCGGCCCGCCGTGCCGACCAGATCGGCGGACGGGTCGGTGACGTGCAGGCGCCGCAGCCGGCGGGCGAGCACCTGGCCCCAGGTGACCTTCTCCACGGGTCCATCGAACCACCTGTCCCCGACAACGTCGCGCCGCCTGATCGACTCAGGCGGACCTGCTCGTGGCACAGAGGCCAAGACCGTGGATGATGGGTACATGGCGAGCAACTTGGACGACGTCGCTTCCGAGCTCGAACGTTCCCCCCTCTACGTGCACCCCGACGCGGTCGGCGAACTCAACGACGAGGGAGTCACGTTCGACGACGCCGCCCAGTCCGATGCGCGCTCCGCCATCGAAGGGGCGTCCTCGACGTTCTTCGTCGCTGTCCTTCCTACTGCCATGGCCGATCCCGGCGTGGCCGGCCAGCTGAACCAGCAGCTCGGAGAGGGCACCTATCTCGTGGTCTTCGGTGATCAGCGGCTGAGCGCCGGCTCCACCGCCTTCACCGACGCCGACCAGATGGCCACTCAGCAGCTTGGAAACTCCCCCGACAATCTCGGCGAGGGCATCTCCAGCTTCGTCGACACGGCAGAGCAAACCATCTCCGGACAAGGCTCCGGAGGCGACGGAGGTGCGAGCTCCGGGTCGGGCGACGGCGGCGGTGCCGGCGGCGGGCTGCTGCCCCTTGCGATCCTGGCGGCGGCGGGCGGTGGGGGTTTCCTGCTGTACCGCCGCAACAAGCGGAGCAAGGAACGCGCTCAGCTCCAGCAGGTCCGCGGAGCTCTCGAGGAAGACATCACCAAATACGGTGAGCGGCTCTCCGAGCTCGACCTCGACCTGCGCCAGGACTCCAAGGTCCCGATCGAGGCCCGCAACGAGTACGGCCGCGCCCTCGACCTCTACGAGAACGCCAAGACGTTCGCCGACCGCGCCGAGAGGCCCACCGACCTCAAGCCGGTCACCCACGCCCTGGAAGAAGGTCGCTGGCTGCTGGCGTGCGTCGACGCCCGCGCCAAGGGCGAGCCACTGCCCGCGCGGCGGCTGCCCTGCTTCTTCGACCCCGGTCACGGCCCGTCGGTCGAGGACATCGAGTGGGCGCCCGCCGGCGGTGCGCCGCGTACCGTCCCGGCATGCGCGGCCGACGCGTTCCGGGTCAGGAACGGGGAGGACCCCGAGACCCGCATGGTCCCGGTCGGCGACGACGGTGAGCGGCGGCCGTACTACGACGCCGGGCCTGCGTACGGCGGCTGGGCGGGCGGCTACTTCGGCGGCCTGTTGCCCGGCATGCTCATCGGCACGATGCTCGGGTCTGCGATGTCGAGCCCGGTCTACATCGACGGTGGAGGCGGCGACGGCGGCGGCGGCTTCGACGGCGGCGGTGGCGACTGGGGCGGCGGCGGCTTCGACGGCGGCGGTGGCGACTGGGGCGGCGGCGGCTTCGACGGCGGCGGTGGCGACTTCGGCGGCTTCGAGTGACGCGGTAACGTCCTGATCCGTGCCGACTCCTGAGTTCATCCTGAACCTGCGCGAACACGTCGGCCACGACCTGCTGTGGCTGACCGGCGTGACCGCGGTGATCGTCGACGACGAGGGGCGGGTGTTGTTGCACCAGCGCTCCGACACCGGCCAGTGGGCGCTGATCTCCGGCATCCTCGAGCCCGGCGAGCAGCCCGCCGTCGCCGTCGTGCGGGAGGCGTTCGAGGAGACGGGCGTGCACATCGAGGTCGACCGCATCACCAGCGTCCTCACCGGACCGGCCGTCGCTTACCCGAACGGCGACCGCGTCCAGTTCATGGACGTCGCGTTCCGGTGCCGGCCGGTCGGCGGCGAGGCACAGGTGAACGACGACGAGTCGCTGGCGGTCGGGTGGTTCGCGCCCGACGACCTACCGCCCCTGGATGACGACCACCGGGCCAGGCTGCTGCGGGCGCTGAAGGACGAGCCCGCCGCCTACTTCGTCCAGCCCTAGCCCGCCCGCGCGGGCGGCTTCAGGAAGTGGTGTCCGGTCGGGCTGCGCCATCGGGTGGTGCCGTCGGGTTGTCGTTCGACGGCCCACTTGGCGTGGTGTTTGAGCAGGTGGTGGGTTTCGCACAGCGCGTGGCAGTTCGCGGCCGAGGTGGCGCCGCCGGCGGCGAAGGACACGATGTGGTCGATGTCGCAGCTGCGGGCGGCCCGGTGGCAGCCCGGTGCGCGGCAGGTGCGGTCGCGGGCGGTGATGAAGTCGGCCAGCGCCTTGGTGGGCCGATACTTCCTGCGCCCGAGGTCGAGCAGCTGCCCGGTGCCGGGATCGGTGGATAGCCAGGTCCACACCCCCTCGGCGGCCAAGGCTCGCGCGACGTGGGCGGGGATCGGCCCGTACCCGTCCAGCTCGCCGGGCTCGTCGGTCAGCCCGCACAGTGCCGTGAACGGGATCGTGACGTGCACGCTGATCGGCCGCCGCCGCGGCCCGGTCGTCACCGCCGTTGCTCGCTCGGGCGGGCCGCTGCTCGTCGCAGCCGCGGCAGTCTGGCCGGGGGTGGGGTCGGGGGTGGGGCGAGTGGCGGCGTCGGCGCAGGCGGTGAGGGCTTCCCAGCCCAGGTCGGCGAGGGCGTCGGCGCGGCGCTGGTCTCGGGTGCGGGCCGGCCTCCCGGCGGCGGCGTCGGCGCGCTTGGCGTCCGCGGCGGCGACGTTCAACGCCGTGTCGATCGCGGTGGCGTCCTCCGCCGGCATCAGCGCCTCGACGAACGACATCCCGTCCGACGCCGGCGTGACGGCCACATACCGGCGGTCACGAGCACGCCGGTGACGCTCGGCGGTCTCGACCGGCGCGAGCTCATGCAGCAACCGCTTGATCAGCGCCCGCAGAGCAACAGAATCCAGGTGCGGCGCCTTCGGCAACACCGCGGCCTCCACCCGCTCCCGCACGGCCGGGTCCTGTCCGCCGAGCTCGTCGGTGATGACTCGAGCACGCCGCAGATCGATCAACCCGGCCGACAGGCAAGCGTGCGTGTCGGGGAAGTCCTCGACCAGCTGCAGCGAGTGACCGACCAGGTTCTCCGCCTGCCTGGCGGTGAGGTGGCGGCGCCCGGCCACCGCGACCGCGGTGTTCGTCACCGGGTTCGCCGACCTGTATCCGGTCTGGTCGGGGCGCATCTCCGCCCGTGAGGCGAGCGCGGCCGAGACCGCCGCCTGCAGACCCTCGGTCCACGCCTCCAACCGGCCGAGCGCCGCGGCCACCTCCAGCAGGTCACCCGCCTCGGCATGCGCCGGGTCGAACCGGGCGACCATCGCCGCCAGCTCCGGCCCCGGAGGCAACTCGTCCGCGTCGGGCGGGAACACCGCTGCCGCAGGCACCGCGGCGTAGCCGGCGGCCAGCTGGTCCAGCTGAGCATCCAGGTCGGGATCGATCACATCGCACGGGTCCGGCGCCACGCACTGACCCTCCGACGCCGGGCCTATACCCGGCAACGGAGCAGACAGCAGCGCTTCCTCGAACATGCGAACCACCCTAGCCGGGCCCACCGACAAGGTCAGAAAAGCGGCAGCGACCAGCCCAGACGGCGGCTCGGTCGCGGTGGCTCAGTCGCGGCGGTGCAGCTGCCGTGCCGCCTCGGCCACCGACCCCGACAGCGACGGGTAGACGGTGAAGGCGCGGGCCATCTGGTCGACGGTGAGGGACGCCTCGACGGCGAGTGAGATGGGGTGGATCAGCTCGCTGGCCCGCGGCGCCACCACGACGCCGCCGACGATGATGCCGGTGCCGGGCCGGCAGAACAGCTTCACGAAGCCGTCGCGGATGCCCAGCATCTTCGCCCGCGCGTTGGTGGCCAGCGGCAGCTTGACGGCGACGGCGTCGATGTCGCCGGCGTCGACGGCGGCCTGGCTCCAGCCGACGGTGGCGATCTCGGGGTCGGTGAAGACGTTCGCGGCGACGGTCTTGAGGTTCAGCGGCGACACGGCGTCACCGAGGGCGTGCCACATCGCCGTTCGCCCCTGCATGGCCGCCACCGACGCAAGCATGTTGACGCCAGTGACGTCGCCGGCCGCGTAGACGCCGCGGGCGGACGTGCGGGAGACGCGGTCGACCTTGACGAAACCGCGGTCGTCGAGGGCGACGCCGCACTCGGACAGCCCCAGACCCTCGGTGTTCGGCACCGACCCGACCGCCATCAGGCAGTGCGAGCCATGCACCGTCCGCCCGTCGGTCAGCTCGACGATCACGCCGCCGCCGTCGTCGTCGCGCCGTACCGAGGCCGCGCGCGACCGCGACAGTACGTTCAGCCCGCGCCGCGCGAACACCTCTTCCAAGACGTACGCGGCGTCGGCGTCCTCGCCGGGCAGGACGCGGTCGCGCGACGACACCAGCGTGACGTCGGAGCCGAGGGCGTTGTAGGCGCTGGCGAACTCAGCACCGGTGACGCCCGACCCGACGACGACCAGGTGCGACGGCAGCTCGTCGAGGTCGTAGACCTGCTCCCAGGTGAGGATCCGCTCGCCGTCGGGCTCGGCCTCGGGCAAGATGCGCGGCCGCGCGCCGGTGGCCAGCAGCGCGACGTCGGCGACGAACTCGTGGGCGCCGTCGTCGACGACGACGCGGTCGCCGGGCGCCAGCCGGCCGGCGCCGCGCAGGATCCGCACGCCGGCCTTCTCGACCGCCGCCGTGGTGTCGGCCGACTGCGCCTTGGCGAGGTCGAGCACCCGCCGGTTGACCCGCCGCAGGTCGACACCGACGGAGTCGTCGCCCAGCTCGACACCCAGCTCCGCCGACTCCGCGGCGTCGCTGACCACCTCGGCGGTCGCGATGAGGGTCTTGCTGGGCACGCAGTCGGTGAGCACGGCCGAGCCGCCGACGCCGTCGCGATCGACCAGCGTGACCTCACCTCCGAGCTGCGCCGCCACCAGCGCCGCCTCGTAGCCGCCGGGTCCGCCGCCGAGAATCGCCACACGTGTCACGCGGCCATTGTCGCGTACCCGGCGACGCCGCGTCGCCCGCCCGGTGCTCGGAGGTCGCCGACCGGCATGGCACCCTTACACCGTGCCGACCACACCCGACCCCGCGGCCGGCGACGATCCCGCGGCCGGCGACGCGGCGCCCGCAACGCCCGCACCGGTCAACTGGCGGCTGATCGGCCGGCTCGCCGCCCTCACCGTCGTCGTGACGGCGGTCGACCAGCTGACGAAGTGGTGGGCCGAGAACGAGCTGGCCGGCCGGGAGCCGATCGAGATCGTCGGCGACCTGCTGCAGCTGCGGCTGCTCTACAACTCCGGCGCGGCGTTCTCGATCGCGACCGGCATGACGTGGCTGCTGACGCTGATCGTGGTCGCGGTGATCGCGGCGGTGATCCGGGCGTCGGCGAAGCTGGGCTCGACGGCGTGGGCGATCGCGCTCGGGCTGCTGCTCGGCGGCGCGTTCGGCAATCTGATCGACCGGCTGTTCCGCGATCCTGGCTTCCCCGAGGGGCACGTCGTCGACTTCATCGACTACGGCGGCCTGTTCGTGGGCAACATCGCCGACATCGCCATCACCGCCGCGGCCATCCTGATAGCCGTCCTCACCTGGCGCGGCGTCAGCATCGACGGCATCCGCCGCGGCACCGCGCGGTAGGGTCGGCCGGTGACCGAGCTGCTGGACGATCCGCGGGCCGCCGCGCAGGCCGCGGCCGAGCACCTGGCCGCGGCCACCGGCGTCGAGCGACACGACATCGCGCTGGTGCTGGGGTCCGGGTGGGGCGGCGCGGCCGACCTCATCGGCGAGACCGTCGCCGAGCTGCCCAGCACCGAGGTCCCCGGCTTCGCCGCGCCGGCGGTCGTCGGCCACGTCGGCACCCTGCGCTCCATCCGCGTCCACGGCAGCGGCAAGCACGCGCTCGTCCTCGGCGCCCGCACCCATCTCTACGAGGGCCGCGGCGTGCGCGCCGTCGTGCACGGTGTGCGGACGGCGGCAGCGGCGGGCGCGCGGACGCTGGTGCTGACGAACGGCTGCGGCGGACTGCGTGAGGAGTGGACAGCGGGCACGCCGGTGCTGATCAGCGACCACATCAACCTGACGGCCACCTCGCCGGTCGAGGGGGCGAACTTCGTCGACCTCACCGACCTCTACTCCAGCCGGCTGCGCGCCGTCGCCCGCGAGATCGACCCGAGCCTGCCCGAGGGCGTCTACGTCCAGTTCCGCGGCCCGCACTACGAGACCCCGGCCGAGGTCCGCATGGCGCAGCGCGTCGGCGGCGACCTCGTCGGCATGTCGACGGCGCTGGAGGCCATCGCCGCGCGCGAGGCCGGCCTCGAGGTGCTCGGCGTCTCGCTGGTCACCAACCTCGCCGCCGGCATCAGCGCGACGCCGCTGAGCCACGCCGAGGTCATCGAGGCAGGTCAGGCCGCCGGTCCCCGCATCAGCGCGCTCCTCGCGGCGGTCGTCGCCAAGCTCTGACAGCCTGACGCGACGTCGTCAGCGGACTGTCAGCGGCCGGTCAGCCGCGTCTCCGAGTCTGGTTCTCGAGCACAACCGTGCCCAAGAACCGCAGGAGGAACGCATGCCCACACTGGCCATCGAGGCGCACGGCCTGGTCAAGACGTTCGGCGAGAACCGCGCCGTCGACGGCGTCGACCTCGCCGTCCGCGCCGGCACCGTGTACGGGGTCCTCGGGCCGAACGGGGCCGGCAAGACCACGACCGTCCGCATGCTCACCACCCTGCTGCGCCCCGACGGTGGCAGCGCGCGGGTGCTGGGCCACGACGTCGTCGACGACGCCGACCAGGTGCGGCGGCTGATCGGCCTGACCGGGCAGTACGCCTCGGTCGACGAGGACCTGACCGGCACCGAGAACCTGGTGCTGCAGTCGCGGCTGGTCGGGCTGAGCCGCGCGCAGTCGAAGCGCCGAGCGGCCGAGCTGCTGGAGAGCTTCGACCTCACCGAGGCCGCGAGCCGGCCGGTCAAGCACTTCTCCGGCGGCATGCGACGACGCATCGACCTCGCGGCCAGCATCGTCGTCACGCCGGACGTGCTGTTCCTGGACGAGCCGACGACCGGTCTGGACCCGCGCAGCCGCGGGCAGGTCTGGGACATCGTCCGCGACCTCGTCGCCGGCGGCACGACCGTCCTGCTCACCACCCAGTACCTCGACGAGGCGGACCAGCTGGCCGACCGGATCGCCGTCATCGACCGCGGCACCGTCATCGCCGAAGGCACCAGCACCGACCTCAAGGCGTCCGTGGGCCGCAGCTCGCTGCACCTGCGCCTGGCGGACGAGGCGCAGTGCGATCTCGCCGAGCGGCTGGTCGCGCTGACGCTGGACACCACCCCGCGCCGCACCCCGGAGGCCGGCGTCATCACGGCTCCGGTCGCCGACCCCGACCTCGTCGCCGACCTGATGCTCCGGCTGCGCGCCGAGGGCGTCGGCATCGACGAGATCGGGGTGCAACGCCCCAGCCTGGACGAGGTCTTCCTCACCCTGACCGGCCACGCGGCCGAGGACGACGACACCGAGAGGACCGCCGCATGACCACCACCACCGAGACCGCCGCCGTCGAGCGGCCGGTCCGCACCATCGCCGCCGCCCGGGTCGACCGGCCGGAGCCGCCGAGTGCGCTGTCGGCCAGCCTGACGCTGGGCTGGCGCAGCGTGCTGAAGATCCGCCGCATCCCGGAGCAGCTGTTCGACGTGACGTTCCAGCCGGTGATCTTCATCGTGATGTTCGTCTACCTGTTCGGCGGCGCGGTCTCCGGCAGCACGACGGAGTACCTGCAGTTCGTGCTGCCCGGCATCCTCGTGCAGACCGTCGTGATGGCGTCGCTGTACACCGGCATCTCGCTGAACACCGACATCGGCAAGGGCATCTTCGACCGGTTCCGGTCGCTGCCGATCTGGCGGCCAGCGGCGCTGGTCGGCGCACTGCTGGCCGACAGCATCCGCTACGTCGTGGCGGCCGCCGTCTGCCTCGCCGTCGGCATGGCGATGGGCTTCCGGCCGGACGGCACCGTGCTCGAGGTGGTCGCCGCCTGCCTGATGGTGCTGGTGTTCGCGTTCTCGCTGAGCTGGATCTTCGCCTTCCTCGGGCTGGTCATGCGCTCGGCCGGCGCGGTGCAGGGCGTCAGCATGCTGGCGATGTTCCCGCTGACGTTCGCCAGCAACGTGTTCGTCGACCCGTCGACCATGCCCAGCTGGCTGCGCAGCTGGGTCGACGTCAACCCGGTGTCGCACCTGGTCACGGCGGTCCGCGGGCTGATGGCGGGCAGCCCGGACGCCGGCGCGATCGCCTGGTCGCTGATCGGCTGCGCGGTGCTGGTCGCGGTGTTCGCCCCGCTCACGGTGCAGGCGTATCGCCGGAAGGCGTGACGCCACGCTCACCCAGGACCAGCGCCCCGATCTCGCGCACCGCGGCGATGGCGGTGAGATCGCGGGCGCGGTCCCGCTCGGCCGCCAGCAGCTTTTCGTCGGGCTCGGGGAGGTCGACGAGCGCCGGGTGGCGGACGTCGCCGAGCAGCTCCACGGCGCCGATGCGGCGGCCGAGCGCGATCAGCCGGGCCGCGCGGGCGCCGTCGCCGCGGACCAGCGCCAGCCGCCCGTACACGATGGCGACGATGCCGATGACCGGACGGTCGCCGTCGGCGAGGGCGAGGTCGAACGCGCCGGTCAGCAGGTCGTCGATGTCGTCGCGACCGACCCGCAGCCGGGCGACGGCCGCGCCGGCCAGCGCCATGACCCGCAGCTGCGGCGGCCCGCCGATCTCCTCGGACCGGGCCGCCGCCACCGCGACGTCATAGTGCGCCAGCATGGACATGACGTCGCCGAGGTGCGCCGCCGCCTCGGCCAGCCCGGTCTCGGCCATGGTGGCGACCTCGGGGTCGTTCGGGTAGCGCTCCAGCATCGCCGTCAGCTCGGCCACCCCGCCCGCGACGTCACCGGCACGGACCCGCACGATCGCGCGCAGCAGCTGAACCTGGCGGCCGTCGTCGCCCGCGCCGAGGACGTCGAAGCCGAGCACCGCCTCGTCCAGCAGCTTCACGGCCGTGGCGCTGTCGCCGTCGGCCGCCTCCGTCATGCCCAGGGTCATCGAGGTCATCGCCAGGCCCCACCGGTCGCCGAGCGCCGCGAACCCCGCGCGCGCCTCCTGGGCCAGCCGGCGCGACCGCTCCCGCTCACCCTCGTTGTCGGCCATCATGCTGAAGAACAGCGCACCCATGGCCCGCACCCACGGCTCGCCGGACGCCTCGACGACCACGCGGGCCCGCTCCAGCTGGGCCGGCCGCCCGTTCATCGCGGCGAGCAGCAGCTCGCCGAACGCCCGTGCCAGCGGGGTCAGCTCCACGTCGCCGCGCACCAGCCGCCGCAGCCGCCGGATGAACCCCACGCCCATCCGCGTCGGCCCGGCGACCAGCGAGTTGGGGACGATGAGCGTGTAGAGGACGGCGGCGGTGCTGGGGTCGGCCGCGCCGTCCATGCGGATCAGCTGCTCGCCCCAGCCAGCCACCTCGAAGTGCAGGCCGAGCGCGGCCCAGTACCAGCACATGGTCAACGCGATGGAGTAGGCGGACGGGGTGTCGCCGGCGTCGATGGCGGCCCGCAGCCCGGCGACCAGGTTGTCGTGCTCGGCCGCCAGCACGCCGAACCACTCGACCTGGCCGCTGCCGCGCAGGTGCGGCTCGGCCCGGATGGCGAGGTCGACCGCCCAGGCGACCAGCCCGGCCGTCGCCGCCGCCCGCTCGCCCGCGGCTTCGAGCTCGGCGTCGGCGAACTCGCGGACGGTCTCCAGCAGCCGGAACCGGACCGTCCCGCCGGACTCGTCGACCACCAGCAGCGACTGGTCGGCCAGCCCGGCCAGCGCGGCGTCGACGGCGGCGGCGTCGACCGGCGCCCCACCGGCCGTCCCGAACCCGCAGACGGCGGCCGCGGTCGCCGCGTCGGCCCCGCCCGGCAGCACGGCCAGCCTGCGCAGCACCGCCTGCTCGGTCGCGTCCAGCAGCTCCCAGCTCCAGCGGACGACGGCCAGCAGCGTGCGGTGTCGTTCCGGCGCCGAGCGCGGGCCGCCGACCAGCAGCCCGAACCGGTCATCGAGCCGGGCGGCGAGCTGCTCCACCGACATCGACCGCACCTTCGCCGCGGCCAGCTCGATCGCCAGCGGCAGGCCGTCGAGGTGCCGGCAGACGTCCACGACGACGGCCGGGTCCAGGTGCGCGGCCGGCCGGGCCGCCTTGGCGCGGTCGTGGAACAGCCGCACGGCCGGGTAGTCCAGCGCGCCGTCGCCGTCCGGCGGCAGCGCCAGCGCGGGCAGCGGGTGCACGACCTCGCCGTCGACGGCCAGCGGCGTCCGACTGGTCGCCACCACCCTGACCAGCTCCGACGCCGTCACGATCTCGTGCACGACCTGTGCGACGGCGTCGACCAGGTGTTCGCAGTTGTCGACGATGATCAACGCGTCGCTGTCGGCCAGCATGTCGCGCAGCCGCTCGATCGGCGACCGCGACAGCTGGTACGTGCCGCGCTCCATCAGGCTGGCCTCGCGGACGCCCAGCGCGGCCAGCACCGCGGGCAGCACGTCGGCGTCGTCGCGCAGGCCGGCCAGCTCGACGAGGTGCACCGGCCGGCTCATCCGGTTCAGCCACCGCAGCCCCAGCTCGGTGGCGAACCGGGTCTTGCCGACGCCGCCGGGACCCAGCAGCGTGATCAGCCGGGTGTCCTCCAGCAGCCGCTCGACCCACGCCAGCTCGTCGTCGCGGCCCAGCAGCGGCGTCGCCGACCGGCGCAGCCGCGGCGCCCGCACGCTCGGACCGGCCTGCTCAGGCAACTCGTGCGTCAGCACCGCCAGGTGGACGTCGCGCAGCTGCGGCCCGGGGTCGGCGCCGAACGCCTCCGCGAGCCGTTCGCGTCCGTCCTCGTAGGCGGCCAGTGCCTCGGCCGGCCGCCCGGTCGCGACCAGCGCGCGCATCAGCTGGCCGAGCAGCGCCTCGTCGAGCGGGTGGTCGTCGACCAGCGCGACCAGCTCGGCCGGGAGGTCGGCGTGGGCGCCGCGGCGCAGGTCGGCCTCGATGCGGGCGCGGCGCAGGTCCAGCCGCAACGTGCCGAGCCGGGCCGCCTCGACCGATGCGAACGGCGCGTCGCCGACGTCGGCCAGCGGCTCGCCGCGCCACAGGTCCAGCGCCCGCGTGGCGTCGGCCGCCGCCGCCTCGGGGTCGCCGTCGCGCAGCGCCGCCGTCGCGGACGCCAGCAGGACGTCGGCCACGGCGGCGTCGACGTCGTCGCGGCCGACCGCGAGCCGGTACCCGCCGGCCGCCGCATCGACCGTCACCGGGTGCCCGTTCAGCGCCTTGCGCAGCCGCGACGCCGCCGCCTGCACGGCGTTGGCGGGGTTGGCGGGGCGGCCGGCCCACAGGTCGTCGACGATCGTCTCGACCCCGACCACCCGGCCGGGCGCCAGCGCCAGGCGCGCGAGCAGCGCGCGCACGCCGGCGCCGGGGATCTCACCGGCCGCGCCGACGCGCACCGGCCCGAGGATGGAGACCTGCATGCTCCTAGGATCTCCTGAACACGGTGCGGCGCTGTGTCCGCCCCGTGAGAAGGGAAGGTCACGCGATGACCGACGTGCTCGAGCAGGCCCGCGCCTGGCTGGCCGACGACCCCGACCCGGCCACCCGGGCGGAGCTGCAGGCGGTGCTCGACGCCGCCGTGGCCGGTGACACCGACGCCGCCGCGGACCTCTCCGACCGGTTCGCCGGCATCCTGCAGTTCGGCACCGCCGGGCTGCGCGGCGCCATCGGCGCCGGCCCGAGCCGGATGAACCGCGCCGTCGTCATCCGCGCCGCCGCCGGCCTCGCCGCCTTCCTGCTGGCGGCCCGCACGCCGGTGAATGGCGCACGGCACCGCGTGATCGTCGGCTACGACGCCCGGTACCGGTCGTACGACTTCGCCACCGACACTGCCGCCGTCCTGACCGCGGCCGGCATCGAGGCGCTGGTCATGCCGCGGCTGCTGCCGACGCCGGTGCTCGCGTTCTCGGTGCGCCACCTGTCCGCCGACGCCGGCGTCATGGTGACGGCCAGCCACAACCCGCCGCAGGACAACGGCTACAAGGTGTACCTCGGCGGCCCCGACGGCGGCTCGCAACTGGTCGCCCCCGCCGACGCCGAGATCGCCGCGCACATCGACGCCGTCGACTCCGTCGCCTCGGTCCCGCGGACGGAGTCGGGCTGGGCGGAGATCGGCGAGGAGGTCGTGACGGCGTACCTGGCGGCCGCCGCGGGGGTGGCCGAGCCTGGCGGCCCCCGCGACCTGCGCATCGTGCACACGTCGTTGCACGGCGTCGGCGGCGTGACGGCCGGCGAGGCGCTGATCCGGGCCGGCTTCACCGACCTGCACACCGTCGCCGAGCAGGCCGAGCCCGACCCCGACTTCCCCACCGTCGCGTTCCCCAACCCCGAGGAACCCGGCGCCATCGACCTCGCGCTGGCGCTGGCGCGGCGGGTCGGCGCGGACGTCGTCATCGCCAACGACCCCGACGCGGACCGGTGCGCGGTCGCGCTGCCCGACGCCGGCGGCGAGTGGCGGATGTTGCACGGCGACGAGGTCGGGGGGCTGCTGGGCGAGCATCTCGCCCGGCGCGGGCGGACCGGCGTGCTGGCCAACTCGATCGTGTCGTCGCGGCTGCTCGGGCGCATCGCGGCCGCGCTCGGGCTGTCGCACGAGGAGACCCTCACGGGGTTCAAGTGGATCTCCCGGGTGCCCGGCCTCACGTTCGGCTACGAAGAGGCGCTGGGCTACTGCGTCGACCCTGAGTCGGTGCGCGACAAGGACGGCATCTCGACGGCCGTGCTGGTGGCCGAGCTGGCGGCACAGGCGAAGGCGGCCGGCCGGACGCTGTGGGACCTGCTCGACGATCTCGCCGTGGCGCACGGCCTGCACGCCACCGACCAGCTGTCCGTCCGCGTCGACGACCTGTCGCTGATCGCCGGCGCGATGGCCCGGCTGCGCTCGGCGTCACCGCCGTCGCTGGGCGGGTCCGAGGTCGTGACGGCGGACGACCTGCTGGCCGGCGACGGCGGCCTGCCACCCACCGACGGCCTGCGCTACCTGACCGCCGACGCCACCCGCGCCGTCGTCCGGCCGAGCGGGACCGAGCCGAAGCTCAAGTGCTACCTCGAGGTCGTGGTGCCGGTCGGCGACGGCGACGTCGGCACCGCTCGCGCCGTCGCCCGCGAGCGGCTGGCCGCCGTCCGCGCCGACGTCGCCGCCGCGCTGGGCCTGGAGGCTGAGCCGGTATGAGCACCGAGGAGCCGCGCGGCCCGGCCGAGCGCGACGCGAGCCTGATGCGGGTCTCGCACGCCGACCGCGACCGGATGGTCGAGATCCTGCGCGACGCGGCCGCGGACGGACGGCTGGACACCGAGGAGCTGGAGGAGCGGGTGGAGCGGGCGCTCACCGCGCGCACCTTCGCCGACCTGGAGCCGCTGACAGAGGGCCTGCCGGTCGCGCCGGTCGCACCGCCCGCGCCGGCGCCGGCGGTTCCGGCAGCGCCGCCGGCCGACGAGATCGTGCGGTGGGAGGTGGCCGGCCAGCGGCTGCGCCGCGAGGGCGCGTGGACCGTGCCGCGCGTCATCGAGCTCGCCATGATGGGCGGCTCGGCCCGGCTGGACTACACCGTGGCGCGGCTCCCGGAGGGCGGGCAGAGCACGCTGCGCATCTCGACGGCCGGCGGACGGTTGCGGCTGACGGTGCCGCCGGGGGTCGCGGTGGACTTGAGCGGGGTCGCGGCGGCCGGCGGACGGATCCGCGACCACGCCTCCCGGCGCGCCGTGCCGGGCACGGTGACGCATGTGGTCACCGTGACCGGCACGATGTTCGGCGGGAGCATCCGTGTCGAGAGCGCCTAGGGCTCGCAGGCCGGGTCCACCGTCAGCGTGATCGCGTTGCTGAAGGCGGACGCGTTGCCCGAACTGTCTACGGCGCGCACCTTGACCGTGTTCGCGCCGAGGTCGGGCAGCCACACGGTCGTGGCGCCGGTGCCGCGCGCGACCGAGATGATCCGGCCGTTGCCGAACACCTCGTAGTCGATCGCGCCGGGCGCGTCCCGGTCGTCCGTCGACGGTGTCCACGTGAGCGCGGCGTTGTCGCAGGTGTAGCGGACGATCCGGCCGGCCAGCCCGGACGGCGTGCCCGGCGGCGTGACGTCGGTGGTCGTCGGCGTCGTGACCGTGAGCGTGTTCGTCGGCGCCGACAGGCCGCTGCTCCGGCTGGCGCGGACGGTGTAGTGGTGCGTGCTGCCCGGCGTCAGCTGCCGGATCGTCACGGTCGCCGTCGGCTGCGCGAACGGCGCGGCCGCCCAGGCGACCAGCGTCGACCCGTCGAAGACCTGATATGCGCCGACGTCGAACTCGTCGCCGGGGCGGTCGAACTCCAGCAGCACCCGGGCCGGCGACACCTCGGTGGTGCGCAGGCCGGACGGCGCTCCTGGCTGCACGCCGGGGCCGCGGGTCGTGACGGTGATCGTGCGAGTCGGTGCCGCGACGTCGCCGGACGCGTCGACCGCGACGATCCGGAAGCCGTACGTCTGCCCCGGCACGAGGTTCCGGGCGACGTAGGCGCTGCCGAAGCTCGTGGTCACCAGCACGTCGTTCTGGTAGACCCGCCACCTGGTCGGCTCGGTGAGGTACCCGGGCGACCACTGCATCGACACCTGCGTGGCGGTGACGTTGTTGACGTAGAAGTTGAACGGGGTCGGTGGCGCGGACCCCGCCGTCGCCGTCGCAGGCCCGGTGAGGCCCAGTGACAACCCGGCGGCCAGCCCTGCGACCAATGCGATGAGACGCCTGCGGACGTGCATGGTCGAACCTCCTCGGTCGGAGTGCGTCGCGTGGAGTACGCGGAAACCGGCCGGAAGGATTGCGTCAGGTCCGTACGGGACCTGTTGTTCTGCGGACGATCAGGTCGGCCGGCAGCACCTCGTGCCGCGGCGGCAGGCCCGGCTCGTCGATGCGCTCGTTCAGCAGCGCGACGGACCGGGCGGCCATCGCGGCGAGCGGCTGGCGCACCGTCGTCAGCCCGAGCGTCGGCCAGGCCGCCTGGCGCACGTCGTCGAAGCCGGCCACGGAGAGTTCACCCGGCACCGCGACGCCAAGGGCGGCGGCCGCGTTGAGGACGGCGAACGCGACCTGGTCGTTGAGCCCGACGATCGCCGTCGGCGGCGCCGCGGCGGTGAGCAGGTCGGTCGCGGCGTCGACGGCGCGGTCGTAGTCGAAACCCGTCTCCCGCACGTCGGGCGGCGGCAACCCGCGCTCGGCCAGCCGCCGGCCGATCCCGTCGAGCCGCCGCGCCGACGTGCTCGCGCCGGGCAGTCCGGCGAGGACGGCGATGCGCCGGTGCCCCAGCTCGGCCAGGTGGTCGACGACCGCGGCGGCGCCGGCCGGATGGTCCCCTTCGACGCTGTCGCAGCCCGCGTCGACCACACGGTTGGCCAGCACCACCGGGAACCGGCGGGCCGCCAGGTCCGCGACCTCGGCGGAGCCTTCGACCGCGGCGGTGAACACGATGCCGTCGACCCGCTGCTGGAGCAGCAGCTCGACCGAACCGGCGTTCTGCAGCAGCATGTGCTGCCCCCGGGCGGCGACGGCGGCGGCGATCTCTTCGAGGAACTCCGGGTAGAACGGGTTGGTGAGGTCTGACACGACCACCCCGACCAACCCGGTCCGGCTGGTCACCATGCTGCGGGCGGCGGCGTTCGGGGTGTAGCCGAGCTCCCGGCTGATCGCCAGGATCCGGTCGCGGGTGGCCGCCGCGACCCGGCCGCCGTTGAGCGCACGCGACACCGTCGCCTGCGAGGTGCCCGCCGCCCGCGCGATGTCGACGCTGGTGGGCGGGCGTCCGCGACCGCCCGGCTTCGCCATGCCGGTCAGTCTCGCACGCCCCCGAACGCGTGATCTGTCCACGTCAGCGACCCGCCGGTGTGGGCGGCCGTGCGGATGTCGCCGGAGCGGGCGTGCCCCTCGAACAGCTCGACCCGCGACGCGCGGCCGCAGACCTCGCCGAGCAGGGCGCTGGACGCCGGGTCGGTGATCTCCTGGTACGTCACCGTCTTGAGGTACTTCCCGACCCACAGCCCGCCGGTGTAGCGAGCCGCACCGCGCGTCGGCAGCACGTGGTTGGTGCCGATGACCTTGTCGCCGTACGACACCGTCGTCAGCGCGCCGAGGAACAGGCTGCCGTAGTTGCGCAGCCGCGACAGCGCCGCCCGCGGGTTCGCCGTCAGCACCTCGACGTGCTCGAACGCCCGCTCGTCGACCAGCGCGTACGCCTCGTCCAGCGAGGAGGCGACGTGCACCTCGCCGTAGTCGCGCCAGGCCGGCTCGGCCATGTCCTTCGTCGGCATGCCGGGCAGGATCTCCTCGACGTGCGCGATCGCCGCCCGCGCCACCGATTCGCTGGTCGTGATGAGGACGGCGGGCGAGTCCGGCCCGTGCTCGGCCTGCGACAGCAGGTCGACGGCGACGGTGAACGGGTCGGCGGTCTCGTCGGCGAGCACCAGGATCTCCGTCGGCCCGGCGAACAGGTCCAGCCCGACCCGGCCGTAGAGCTGCTTCTTCGCCTCCGCGACGTACGCGTTGCCCGGCCCGGCGACGAGGTCGACCGGCGGGACCGTCTCGGTGCCCAGCGCGAGCGCGCCGATCGCCTGGACGCCGCCGAGCAGGTAGATCTCGTCGGCGCCGGCCAGCGACATCGCCGCGATGGTGGCGGCCGGGATCTCGCCGCGGATCGGCGGCGTGCAGGCGGCCACCCGCGGCACGCCGGCGACCTTCGCCGTCACGATGGTCATGTGCGCCGACGCGGTCAGCGGGTAGCGCCCGCCCGGGATGTAGGCGCCGACGGACGCGATCGGCAGGTGCTTCTGCCCCAGGAACACGCCCGGCAGCGTCTCGACCTCGAACTCCCGCAACGACGCCAGCTGCCGCTCGGCGAACCCGCGCACCTGCGCCTGCGCGAACCGGATGTCCTCCAGCGCCTGCTCCGGCACCGTCGCGACGATCTTCTCGATCTCCTCGCCGGACAGCCGGAACGAGGGCGGCGACCACGAGTCCAGCTGCTCGGAGTAGGTGCGGACGGCGGCGTCGCCGCCGGTCTCGATCTCGGCCAGCATGCGCGCGACGGTGGCCGTGACGGCGGCGGCGTCGGCGCTGCGGTCGACGGCGGCGGAGCGGTCCTTGAGTGTCCTCATGGTGTATACGTATACACCACCGCCGACCAGGCAGGCTAGGCCTCGAGCAGCCGCTCGCTCAGCGTCCACAGCCGCCGTGCCGACTCGGGGTCGACGGCGTACGGCACGACGTCGGAGCGGACGTCCTCGCTCGCGCCGAAGTCGATCTGCGTGGGCGTGTCCAGCGGCGAGACGTCGTTGTCCTTGAGGTAGACGCCGCCGATGCCGGCCAGCAGCGGGCTGGTCGCGCCGAACACCGGGGTGCTGGCGCCCTGCTGCGGGGTCTTCATCTCCCGGTCGGGGTCGACGACCGGGCGGCCCGACTCGTCCAGCAGCCCCATGGCGCGCAGCTGGTCGTCGCTGAGGAACTCCGGCCGCGCCTCGCCCTCGGCCCGCCACGGCCCCAGGTTCGTCGTCACGACGATGCCCGGGTGCGCCGCGTAGCCGCGGATCCCGTCGCCGGCCCAGCGGCGGTCCAGCTCGACGGCGAACAGGACGTTCGCGGTCTTGGACTGGCCGTAGCCGAGCAGGCCCAGGTCGTCGTAGCCGCTGGCGAAGTGCGGGTCGTCCCAGCGGATGTCGGACAGCCGGTGACCCCCGGAAGTCGTGTTGACGACCCGCGCGCCGTGCGCGGCGCGCAGCGCTGGCAGCAGGCCGAGGGTGAGCTGGAAGTGGCCCAGGTGGTTGGTCGCGAACTGCGACTCGTAACCGCGGGCGTCGCGGACCAGCGGGCCGCCCATGATGCCGGCGTTGTTGAGCAGGACGTGCAGCGGCCGGCCGGAGCCGAGGTAGCCGGCGGCGAAGGCGTCGATGGACGCCGGGTCCAGCAGGTCGAGCCGGCCGACGTCGACCCGCTCGATCCCGGCCAGCGGCGACGCGGCGCGGCCGGGGTTGCGCGCGGCGACGGTGACCGAGGCGCCGGCTTTGCTGAGCGCCCGGGTGATCTCCAGGCCGAGCCCGGCGTGGCCGCCGGTGACGACGGCGTTCGTGCCGGTCAGGTCGATGCCCTTGAGGACGTCGTCGGCGGTCGAGGCGGCGGTGAACCCGGTTCCGATGAGGTGCTGCTTGTGTGTCATGCCTCCAGGCTGCGCCCGCACGGCCGGACTCTGAATACTTGTCGATCCGTATTTCTTGCGCGATAGTACGGAGGTGGCGGACGACCAGTTGTCCGAGGTGTTCGACCTCGTCGAGGTGCGCGGCGTGGTGTCGGGCGGGTTCGCGGTCCAGGGCCCCTGGGCCTCGCGCGCGGCGATCGAGGGGCTGAAGTTCTTCGCCATGGTGAGCGGCCGGGCCCGGCTGAGCACCGACGGTCTCGACGAACCGCTCCAGCTCGAGGCGGGCGACGTCGCCGTCCTCAACGACCGGACCTGGCTCACGGCCGAGGGCGGCAGCGGCGACGGGCCGCCCCGCGAGGTGACGCCGGAGGCGGACTTCACGTCCATCCACCTGCTCGGCGCCCACGGGGCCGGCGCGGACGTCGTCGTCGGAGGCCACGTCGACCTCAACCCGGCCGGCCGGGCGCTGCTGCTGCAGGCGCTCCCGCCGGTCGCGCACGTCCGCGGGTCAGGCACGGCGGCGGCCAACCTGCGCGGCAGCCTCTACCGGCTGGTCGGCGAGCTGACCGAGTACCGCATCGGCTCCGCGTTCGCGGTCCGGCAGCACGGCCAGCTGCTGCTGCTCGAGGTGCTGCGCGCCTACGTCGGCCAGGCCGAGCCGCCGCCGGGCTGGCTGCGGCTGCTGGCCGACGAGCGGCTGCGGCCGGCGCTGGGCCTGATGCACGCCGAGCCGGGGCGGCGGTGGGGCCTGCAGGAACTGGCCCGGGCCGCGGCGATGTCGCGGACCACGTTCGCGGAGCGGTTCCGCAGCGTCTCCGGCGTGCCGCCGCTGACCTACCTGAACCGCTGGCGGATGCTGCTGGCCCAGCGGGCACTCCGCGATGACGACGTCCGCGTCGGGTCGCTGGCCTTCGACCTGGGCTACGCGTCGGAGAGCGCGTTCAGCACCGCGTTCAAGCGGGAGGTCGGCGAGTCGCCGCTGCGCTACCGCCATCGCCTGCGCGACTAGACTCTGTGCGTGACCATGCTCGACGACGCGCGAAGCTCACTGCCCGACAGCGCCTCCTCCGAGGCGACGCTGCGCCGCTTCCTGCACGGCCTGCCGGGGGTCGACCAGACCGGCGCCGACGCTCGGGCGGCCACGCTGGCCACGCGGTCCATCAAGACCACGGCCAAGCAGTACGCCATCGACCTCGCCATCTCGATGATCGACCTCACCACGCTCGAGGGCCAGGACACCCCGGGCAAGGTGCGGGCGCTCTGCGCGAAGGCCATGCGCCCCGACCCGTCCGACCGCTCCGTCCCGCCGGTCGCGGCGGTCTGCGTCTATCCCGACCTCGTCGCGACGGCCAAGGAGGCCCTGAAGGGCTCCGACGTCAAGGTCGCCAGCGTCGCCACCGGCTTCCCGTCCGGGCGCACGAGCCTGGCGGTCAAGGAGGCCGACACCCGCGACGCGGTCGCGGCCGGCGCCGACGAGGTCGACATGGTCATCGACCGCGGCGCATTCCTGGGCGGGCGCTACGGCGCGGTGTTCGACGAGATCGTCGCGGTCAAGCAGGCGGCCGGCGACGCCCACCTCAAGGTCATCCTCGAGACCGGCGAGCTGGCCACCTACGACAACGTCCGGCGCGCGTCCTGGCTGGCCATGCTGGCCGGCGCCGACTTCATCAAGACCAGCACCGGCAAGGTCGCGCCGGCCGCGACGCTGCCGGTCACGCTGGTCATGCTCGAGGCGGTCCGCGACTTCCGCGAGACGACCGGCCGCCAGGTCGGCGTCAAGCCGGCCGGGGGCATCCGCACCAGCAAGGACGCCGTCAGGTACCTGGTCCTGGTCAACGAGACCGCCGGCGACGACTGGCTCGACCCCGACTGGTTCCGGCTGGGTGCGTCGAGCCTGCTGAACGACCTGCTCATGCAGCGGCAGAAGCTCGCCACCGGCCGCTACGCGGGCCCCGACTACTTCACGCTGGACTGAGGCGCACCATGACGAAGTTCGAGTACGCGCCCGCGCCGGAGTCGCGGGCCATCGTCGACATCAAGAGCTCGTACGGCCTGTTCGTGAACGGCGAGTTCGTCGAGCCGGTCGACGGGTCGATGTTCAAGTCGGTCAATCCGGCCACCGAGGAGGTGCTGGCCGAGATCGCGTCGGCCGGCGCCGAGGACGTCGACCGCGCCGTCCAGGCCGCCCGCCGCGCCTACGATCACACCTGGTCGAAGCTGTCCGGGCGCGACCGCGGCAAGTACCTGTTCCGCATCGCGCGGCTCATCCAGGAGCGCGCCCGCGAGCTGGCCGTCCTCGAGTCGATCGACAATGGCAAGCCGATCCGCGAGTCACGCGACGTCGACATCCCCCTGGTCGCGGCGCACTTCTTCTACTACGCCGGCTGGGCCGACAAGCTCGCGTGGGCCGGCGCCGGCCCCGACCCGAAGCCGCACGGCGTCGCCGGCCAGGTCATCCCGTGGAACTTCCCGCTGCTCATGTTGTCGTGGAAGATCGCGCCGGCGCTGGCCGCAGGGAACACCGTCGTGCTCAAGCCGGCCGAGACCACCCCGCTGACGGCGCTGCTGTTCGCGGAGATCTGCCAGCAGGCCGACCTCCCGCCGGGCGTCGTCAACATCCTCACCGGCGCCGGCGACACCGGCCGCGCGCTGGTCGAGCACGCGGGCGTCGACAAGGTCGCGTTCACCGGGTCCACCGAGGTCGGCAAGCAGATCGCCCGCAGCGTCGCCGGCACGGCCAAGAAGGCGACGCTCGAGCTGGGCGGCAAGGCCGCGAACATCGTGTTCGAGGACGCGCCCATCGACCAGGCCGTCGAGGGCATCGTCAACGGCATCTTCTTCAACCAGGGCCACGTGTGCTGCGCGGGCTCGCGGCTGCTGGTGCAGGAGTCGGTGTACGACGAGGTCCTGACCCGGCTGAAGCGGCGGCTCGGCACACTGCGCGTCGGCGACCCGCTGGACAAGAACACCGACATCGGCGCCATCAACTCCGCCGAGCAGCTGGCCCGCATCCGCGAGCTGTCCGAGGTCGGCGAGGCCGAGGGTGCCGAGCGCTGGTCGCCCGAGTGCGAGCTGCCCGAGCGCGGCTTCTGGTTCCCGCCGACGCTGTTCACCGGCGTCAGCCAGGCGCACCGCATCGCCCGTGAGGAGATCTTCGGCCCGGTGTTGTCGGTGCTGACGTTCCGCACCCCGGCCGAGGCGGTCGAGAAGGCCAACAACACGCCGTACGGGCTGTCCGCGGGCGTGTGGACGGAGAAGGGCTCGCGCATCCTGTCCATGGCGCAGCAGCTGCGCGCCGGCGTCGTCTGGGCCAACACGTTCAACCGGTTCGACCCCACGTCGCCGTTCGGCGGCTACAAGGAGTCGGGCTACGGCCGCGAGGGCGGCCGGCACGGTCTGCTGGCATACCTGAAGGGCGAGCACTGATGGCCGAGCGGCTGGCTGTGAAGAAGACCTACAAGCTGTACGTCGGCGGCAAGTTCCCGCGCTCGGAGTCCGGCCGGTCCTACGAGGTGGTGGACGCGAAGGGCAGGTTCCTCGCCAACGCCGCCTGGGCCTCGCGCAAGGACGCCCGCGACGCCGTCGTCGCCGCCCGCAAGGCGCTGACCGGCTGGTCCGGGGCGACGGCGTACAACCGCGGCCAGGTGCTCTACCGCGTCGCCGAGGTCATGGAGGGCCGGCACGCCCAGTTCGTCGACGAGGTCGCGGCCGGCGAGGGCGTCACCCGCGCCAAGGCCACGGCGCTGGTCGACGAGGCGATCGACCGCTGGGTCTGGTACGCCGGGTGGTCGGACAAGATCGCCCAAGTGGTCGGGTCGAGCAACCCGGTCGCCGGGCCGTACTTCGACTTCTCCGTGCCCGAGCCGACCGGCGTCGTGGCGGTGCTGGCGCCGCAGCGGTCGTCGCTGCTGGGCCTGGTGTCGGTGCTGGCGCCGGCCATCGTCGGCGGCAACACCGTCGTGCTGACGGCGTCGGCGGACCGGCCGCTGCCGGCCATCACGCTGTCCGAGGTGCTGGCGACCTCCGACGTGCCCGGCGGCGTGGTGAACATCCTCACCGGCGCGCTGGCCGACACCGCGCCGATCCTGGCCGCGCACATGGACGTCAACGCCGTCGACCTCGCCGCCGCGGCGGGCGACGCCGAGCGGGCCCGCGAGCTGGAACTGGCCGCCGCCGACAACCTCAAGCGGGTCGTGCGCGCGCCCGCGGCCGAGCCCGACTGGCTGGTCGAGCCCGGCCTCGAGCGCATCACCGCCTACCTCGAGACGAAGACCGTCTGGCACCCGGTCGGCGTGTGACTGGTCACTTCAGCGGGTCCGGCGCCGGCGTCGCGGTGCCCGCGGTCGGCGTGCCCGGGAGCTGCGGCCCGAACGGCGCGTTCAGGTGCGGCTGCTCGCACTCACCGTTCGGCGACACCTCGACGGTCGGCCGCGGGAAGACGTGGTCGCCCCAGGGGTTGGCGGCGACGAACGACTGCTCGTCGTAGGCGCCCCCGTAGCACTCCTCGAACCAGCCGAGGCTGATCGGGTTGCCGTCCTGGTCGTAGAGCCGGACGTTCTCCAGCAGCGTGCCGTCGGCGCCGTACGGGAAGATGTTGGTCACCTGCGTGCCGTTCTCGCCGTAGAAGATCGGGCCGTCGTCCATGGCCGGGCCGGTGTAGTCGTAGCCGCCGTCGACGTACTGCACGCCGTCCCAGGTGCCGTTGGCGGCCACCACGCCGGCCATGACGACGCCGCCGATCGCCAGGCCGGCGTTGGCCAGTTGAACGGCGACCAGCCGCGGCCCGCGGACCTCGCCAGCCGCCGTCCGCCGGCCCAGCCACACCGACCCGACGACGGCGAGCAGGAACACCGCGACGCTGAACGGGGCGCTGCGGAAGACGGCGAACACGATCAGCGCCAGCGCGACGGCCCGCGCGAGCCACCAGGCCGAGCGCAGCGACGTCACCAGCTCGATCGCCGGCCGCCCCCACGGCATGCTGCGCACCCATTCCTCCACCTGCGCCAGCAGCACGGCTGTCGGCACCTGGCGCAATTCGCCGACCGGGTCGTCGCGCCCGGTCACCAAGAGCACGGTGGCGGCCGCGGCGAGGACGACCGCGACGATCGCCGGGACGCCGAAGAACGCCGGGGCGCCGCTCAGCCCGAACAGTGTGTCGACGAACGCCAGCGCGCCCAAGCCGACGGCGCTCCAGCCGAAGAACGCGACCATGAACCGCAGCAGCCGGCGCACGAAGCCGACCCGCACCGGCGCGGGTTCCGGTGCCGGCTCCGGCAGCCCGGCCGCGGCCCGCAGTTCCGCCGCGTACGCCGCCGGCGCGCCCAGCCGGTCGATCAGCACGTCGATCGTGACGTCGTCGCCGTACTCGCCGGCGACGTGGTCGAGGTGGTCGCGGACGTCCTCGGCGATCTCCGCGAGCTCGTCGGCCGGCAGGTCGCCGAGCTCGTCGCGGACCGCCGCGAGGTACGTCGCGACGGCCGGGTGGGCCGTCGCCCGGGTGCTGCTCACGCTGCCTCCTTGGTGGCGTGGTCGACCAGCTCCGTCAGCACCCCGGCGAACTCGCGCCACGTCTTCGCCGATCGGCGCAGCAGGTCGCGGCCGGTGCCGTTGAGGCTGTAGTACTTGCGGTGCGGGCCCTCCTCGGAGGGCACGACGTACGTGGTCAGCGCGCCGGCGTGGTACAGCCGCCGCAGCGTCCCGTAGACCGAGGCGTCGCCGACCTCCGTCAGCCCGGCCGCGCGCAGCCGCCGCACGACGTCGTAGCCGTAGCCGTCCTCTTCGCGGAGCACCGCGAGCACGGCGAGGTCGAGCACTCCTTTGAGGAGCTGACTGGTGTCCATGGCGGACTATTATGCATTACGCACTACTGTGCACGACGCGACACGCCGTGCCTGACCGACGGCCGGCGGGCTCGGTGACCTGCCGGCCTGCGCGCTTTTGCAATGAGCACCTATACGCACCATGTCGCCTCGAGGCAGGCCGGGTGCGATACGTCACGACGAGCGCGACTGGATCTAGACGGTGTGCTGTGCGCCCCCGTCCCGCGCAGGCAGGCCACGCAGCCCCGGCGGTGGGCGGTGCGTATAGGTGCTCATTGCAAAGCGCCCGACGCGACCTCCGGACGGGCCACGGTCCGCCCGTCCACAGGTCGAGCCGATCAGGAAGGTTGTCCACATTCGAGGTCCAGCGCCATGCGGAGCAACCAACGACACCCGAGGCTTGACCCATGACGCCAGTCCAACCGCCCGAAGATGACGAGCCACTGGTGCGGATCGAGCAGTCGACACTGCCGGGGCTCGTCAGGCGGGTACGGCGCCTCGCCGATCTGAGCCAACGCGAGCTGGCCGCGCGCATTTGTGTCTCGCATTCGACCATCTCGCGACTTGAGGCGGGACGTGTCGTGCCGAGCATCGCCACACTGCTCCGCATCGTCGATGTCGCCGAACTGCTGCTCGTCGTGACGGACGCGGATGGCAACGTCATCGAACCCATGCGCGTCTGGGACGAGACGCGCGACGGTGGCGAGAAGGTGTTCCCGGCGCACCTCGATCTGGTCCTGGATCCAGCGTCCGACGACTGGTGGGCGAGCCGCTACGGCCTCGCGAAGCCACCGGAGACCTACCATCGCGACCGCGCGTGGCGCGACGCGAAGCGCCGGCGCAGTGCGTGGGAGGTGCGGGTCAAACAGTTCCGGCACGATTCTCCGCCACCCAAGGTGTGAGCACACTCGTAGGCTCGTGCCATGTACGGGCGCAGGGCACTCGCGGCGGCGGTGGCGGCCGTCGTAGTGCTCGCGGGCTGTGCGGGCGACGACGATGACGGGGTCAGCGCACCGTCCGCTCCGCCGACCTCGGCGACGCCGGCCACAACTCCGCCCGCGCCCACCTCGACGCCCACGCCGACGCCCACGCCGCCGCCGGGACCCGTCACGCTGGCGTTCGCCGGCGACATCCACTTCGAGGGCGAGCTGCGTCCGCTGCTGGACGACCCGGCGACGGCGCTGGCGCCGATCGCACCGCAGCTGAGCGCGGCCGACCTCACGATCGTCAACCTGGAGTCGTCGGTCGGGACCAGCGGCGAGCCGGAGCCGGGCAAGGAGTTCACCTTCCAGGCACCGCCGTCCGCCCTCACCGCGCTCCAGACCGCCGGCGTCGACGTCGTGACGATGGCGAACAACCACGGCATGGACTTCGGCCCGGAGGGCCTGGCCGACACGCTCGCCGCCCGCACGACCGCCCCGGGGCTGGACGTCGTCGGCGTCGGCGCGAACCTCGCCGAGGCATTCACCCCGGCGATCCGCGAGGTCGGCGGCACGACGGTCGCCGTCATCGGGGCGAGCGTGCCCGACGACCCGACCGGCGATCCGACCGGCCACTGGGCCGCCACCGAGACGACCGCCGGCGTCGCGATGGCGCTCGACCCGGCGGCGCTGCTGGCCGCCGTCGACGCCGCCCGCGCGCAGGCCGACGTCGTCGTGGTCTACCTGCACTGGGGCAACCAGGGCGAGAGCTGCCCGAGCCCGTCGCAGACCGCCCTGGCCGGAGCGCTGGCGGCGAGCGCGGACGTCGTCGTCGGCGCCCACACGCACCAGTTGCAGGGCACCGGGCTGGCCCCGGCCGGCGACGCCTACGTGGCCTACGGGCTGGGCAACTTCGTCTGGTACACGCAGCGGAGGGAGGTGACCACCGTGACCGGCGTACTCACGGTGACCGTCGAGAACGGCGCGGTGACGGCGGACAGCTGGGCCCCCGCGCGGATCGGCGCCGACGGGCTGCCGGCGTTCGCGTCGGGCGGCGAGGCCGACCAGATGACCGCCGACCTGGCCGCCCTGCGCGAGTGCACCGACCTCAGGCCGCTGCCTTGAACCCGCGCAGCCGCAGGCTGTTCGACACGACGAACACCGACGAGAACGCCATGGCCGCGCCCGCCAGCATCGGGTTGAGCAGCCCGGCCGCGGCCAGCGGCAGCGCCATGACGTTGTAGCCGAACGCCCAGAACAGGTTGCCCTTGATCGTCGTGAGCGTGCGCCGGGCCAGCCGGATCGCGTCGGCGGCCGCGTTCAGGTCGCCGCGGACCAGCGTGAGGTCGGACGCCTCGATCGCGACGTCGGTGCCGGTGCCCATCGCCAGGCCGAGGTCGGCCTGGGCCAGCGCGGCGGCGTCGTTGACCCCGTCGCCCACCATCGCGACGACCTTGCCCTCGCTCTGCAGCCGCTTGAGGACGTCGACCTTGTCGGCCGGCAGCACCTCGGCGACGACGTGGTCGATGTCGACCTCGCGCGCCACCGTCCGGGCGGTCGCCTCGTTGTCGCCGGTCAGCAGAATCGGCGTCAGCCCCAGCCCGCGCAGCCGCGCGATCGCGGCGGCCGACGTCGGCTTCACGGCGTCGGCGACCACGAGCACGCCGCGCGCGGCGCCGTCCCACGCGACGGCGACGGCGGTGCGGCCCGCGGCTTCGGCCCGCTCCATCGCCTCGGTCAGCTCCGCGGGCAGCGCGACCGACCAGTCGGCCAGCAGCCGCGGCCGGCCGGCCAGCAGGCCGTGCCCGTCGACGACGCCCTGGACGCCGAGGCCCTCGACGTTGCGGAAGCCCTCGACGGCGGGCAGCGCGCCGACCCGCGAGCGGGCGCCGTCGGCGACGGCCCGGGCGATCGGGTGCTCGGAGGCGTCCTCGAGCGCGCCGGCCAGCCGCAGCAGGTCGTCCTCGGACTCGCCGTCGGCGGTGACGACCTCGACCAGCGTCATCGTGCCGGTGGTGACCGTGCCGGTCTTGTCCAGCACGACGGTGTCGACGCGGCGGGTCGACTCCAGCACCTGCGGGCCCTTGATGATGATGCCGAGCTGCGCGCCGCGCCCGGTGCCGACCAGCAGCGCCGTCGGCGTGGCGAGGCCGAGCGCGCACGGGCAGGCGATGATCAGCACCGCCACGGCGGCCGCGAACGCCGCCCCGGACCCGCCGCCGGTGCCCAGCCAGAAGCCCAGCGTGGCGACGGCCAGCCCGATGACGATCGGCACGAAGATGCCCGACACGCGGTCGGCCAGCCGCTGGACCTCGGCCTTGCCGTTCTGCGCGTCCTCGACCAGCTTGGCCAGCTGCGCGAGCTGGGTGTCGGCGCCGACCCGGGTGGCCCGCACGACCAGCCGCCCGTGCGCGTTGACGGTGGCGCCGGCAACCTCGTCGCCCGCGGCCACCTCGACCGGGACGGACTCGCCGGTGAGCATCGATCGGTCGACGGCCGACGCGCCCTCGGTGACGACGCCGTCGGTGGCGATCTTCTCGCCCGGCCGGACCACGAACAGGTCGCCGACGGCGAGGTCGCCGGCCGGGACCCGCAGCTCGACGCCGTCACGCAGGACGGAGACCTCCTTGGCGCCCAGCTCCAGCAGCGCCCGCAGCGCCGCGCCGGCCCGTCGCTTCGACCGGGCCTCGAAGTACCGCCCGGCCAGGATGAACGTCGTGACGCCCGCGGCGACCTCGAGGTAGATCTCGCCGGCGCCGCTGCTGCGCTCGATGGTCAGCTCGAACGGGTGCGTCATGCCCGGGATGCCGGCGGTGCCGCGGAACAGCGCGTACACCGACCAGCCGAGCGCGGCCAGCGTGCCCATCGAGATGAGCGTGTCCATGGTGGCGGTGCCGTGGCGCAGGTTGGTCCATGCGGCCTTGTGGAACGGGAGCCCGGCGCCCAGCACCACCGGCGCTGCCAGCGTCAGCGACAGCCACTGCCAGTAGTCGAACTGCCAGGCCGGCACCATCGCGAGCACGATGACCGGCACGCTGAGCACGACGGACAGGATCAGCCGGTCGCGGAGGGTGCGGACGGGGTCGGCGGCGGCCTCGGTCTGGGGTGACGGGGTCGGCTGCGGCACCCGCGCGGTGTAGCCGGCGGCCTCGACCGCCTGGATCAGCCGGTCGGTGCCGACGCCCTCGCCGTAGGTCACCCGCGCCTTCTCGGTCGCGTAGTTGACGGTGGCGGTGACGCCGTCGAGCTTGTTCAGCTTCCGCTCGACCCGGTTGGCGCAGGACGCGCAGGTCATGCCGCCGATCTCGAGGTCGACGATGCTCATGGGTGCTCCTCCGCCGCGATGGTGAACTCGGCCGTGCGGACGACGCCGTCGTGCTGGAAGTCGAAGAACAGCCGGTAGTCGGCGGCCGACGCCGCGGTGGCGAAGAACGAGACGTCCGGTCCGGGCGGCGTGACGCCGTCGCCGGGCTCGCCCTCGGGATGGACGTGCAGGTAGGCGAGGTCGCCGTCGCGCAGCGCCACGAGGTGCCCGTAGGCGCCGAGGTACGGCTCGAGGTCGGTGACCGGGACGCCGTCGCGGCTGACGCTCAGGGTGAGCTCGGTCTCCTCGCCGGCGTCCAGGTGGGCGTCGAGCGTGACGGTGTACCCGTCGACCTCCGCCGTGGTGCTGGAGGCGGGGAGCGCGGCCGGCTGGTAGTCGCCGGGGACGGAGAGGCCGGTGCCGAGCGTCAGCGCCTCGCCGTGGGTGGAGAAGTCGGCGAACAGCTTCCACTCGCCGGGCGTGAGGTCCAGCGCCGTGGACCAGGTGCCGTCGGCGGCCCGGACCGGGTGGACGTGCTGGTAGCCGGTGAGGTCGCGGCGGACGGCGATGAGGTGCAGCTCCTGCTCGTGCTCGACGTCGAACTCGGTGACGACGCCGTCGGGGCCGTCGATGGTGAAGCTGAGCTGCTGGTCCTCGCCCGCCGCCAGCGTGTCGGTGGCGAGGGCGAACGTGTAGCCGCGGTCGGAGACCATCAGCCCGCCGGGCAGGTGCTCGGCGCCTTCGGCGTCGGCGGCGGACTCGGCGTGGCCGCCGGCCTCCTCCTCGTGACCGGCGTCGTCGCTGTGCGCGGCGGGCGCTGCCTCGTCCGTGCCGATCGGGCCGACGATGCGGCCGACCCCGGCCGCCAGGCCGAACGCGCCGGCGAGGCACAGCGCGTAGACGCCGAGTTTGGCCGGCGCGTTCATGGCACTACCTCCGTGGTTGGGATCAGGAACCGGCGAGCTGGTAGCCGGCCTCTTCGACCGCGACCTTGACGTCGCCGCCGTCGAGCGGCGCGGCGCTGGTGACGTCGACATTGCCGGTGGCGAGGTCGACGTCGACGCGGCTGACGCCGTCGAGCCGGCCGAGCTCCTCGCGGACCGAGCCTGCGCAGTGGTCGCAGGTCATGCCGACGACGGTGTAAGTGGACGTGGTCATGCTGAAGCCTTCCCTCGTGGCTGTGCGGAACAGTGCTGCGTGGACTCGCGAGTCAGGACCGGACCAACCTGGCGATGGCGTCGGACGCCTCCTTGACCTTGGCGTCGGCCTCGGGACCGCCCTGCCGAGCCGCCTCGACGACGCAGTGCGCCAGGTGCTCCTCGAGCAGCCCGAGCGCGACCGACTCCAGCGCCTTCGTCATGGCCGAGACCTGCGTGAGGATGTCGATGCAGTACTTCTCCTCGGCGACCATCCGCTGCAGCCCCCGCGCCTGACCCTCGATGCGGGTGAGCCGCTTGAGGTAGTCGTCCTTGCGGTGGATGTAGCCGTGGTGGCCGTGGTCCTCATCGGGTGTCTCGGTCATGTGTCCTCCTCGCGTCGACGCCAACCCCGTCCCGTACACGGTACCCCGGTGCGGTATCGGCGTCTGCGTACATTCATACATTACCCCCCTAGGGTATGTCCACCCGTTCGCGGCTGGAGATCGTCCAGGTGGTCGACACGCCGGAGGCCACCCACATCCGCTACCGGATCGTCCGCTGAGAAAAGTCCGCGCCGCGGTGTCGGATCGGGGTAGCCGCGTACGTAGAAGAGGTGAGCGGCGCACCACGAGGGCGCCCCCGACCACGGGAGAACACCATGAGCGCGACCTACACCTTCGACGTCTTTTGCAGCCTCGACGGGTTCGGCTCCGTCGCCGCCGGCGCCGACTGGGGCGGCTACTGGGGCAAACAGGGCCCGGAGCTGCTCGACCACCGCCTCTCCCTGTACGGCGAGGAGCAGCGGATCGTCTTCGGGGCCACCACGTACCGGGCGTTCGCGCGGATGCTGGCCGAGAGCTCCGAGGGCGACGACGTCCGCGACCCGTGGGTGACCCGGATGCGGAACCTGCCGACCACGGTGGTGTCGAGCACCCTGGAAGGACCCCTCGACTGGCCGGACGCGACGCTCGAGACCGGCGACGCCGTCGACGTCGTGGCCCGGCTCAAGGAGCAGTCCGACGTGCCGTTGCGCTCGCACGGCAGCCTGTCGCTGAACCGGGCGCTGATGGCGGCCGGCCTGGTCGACGTCGTCCAGGTGACGCTGTTCCCCGTCATCACGGGCCGGAGCGGTGAGGAGCCGATCTTCCAGGGCGCAGCCGACTTCGACCTCGAGCTGATCGAGACCCGCACCCTCGACGGCCGCACCCAGGAGCTCATCTACCGGCCCACGCTCCACTGACCTGAAGCGGCCGGCGCCGGTCGTGACAGACTGTGCGCCCGTGCATCGTGTCGTCCTTCTCGCCGGCCCGTCGGGCAGCGGCAAGTCCCGGCTGGCCCGCGAGAGCGGCCTGCCGGTGCTCAACCTCGACCACTTCTACCGCGACGGCGACGACCCGGACATGCCGCGCCATCCGGAGCTGGGCATCGTCGACTGGGACGACCCGCGCGCGTGGGACGCCGAGCGGGCCGTCGACACGCTGGTGCAGCTGTGCCGCACGGGCAGCGCGCAGATCCCGGTCTACGACATCGCGCACGACCGCACCGTCGGCACGGAGCTGTTCACCGTCGGTGACGTGCCGGTGTTCGTGGCCGAGGGGTTGTTCGCGGCCGACATCGTCGACGCGTGCCGGGCGAGGGGCATCCTGGCCGACGCGATCGTGCTGCGCCGCAAGCCGTGGAAGAACTTCCTGCGCCGGCTCACCCGCGACCTCGCCGAGCACCGCAAGCCGCCGCTGACGCTGCTGCGCCGCGGCCGCGAGCTGATGCGGACCGAGCAGGCGATCGTCGACCGGCAGCTCGGCCTCGGCGCCCGGCCGGCCGACGCGGAGGACGCTCGCAACGCCATCAGGGATGCCGCCGATGCGCCCTCCGGGATGCCCTGACCTGCCGACTCCGGGACGGACCATCCGCGAGACGGACGCCGCCGGCAGGCCCGCGCGCCTACCGTTGAGGTATGAGCACAAGCAGCTATTACCCCGAGGCCCGGGGCGGTCTGGTCCGCCCGACCGGCAACCGCATGATCGGCGGTGTCTGCGCCGGCCTGGCCCGGCGGTTCGGCATGAAGACCCGCACCGTGCGGCTGCTCTTCATCCTGTCCTGCCTGCTGCCCGGCCCGCAGATCCTGGTCTACCTGGCGCTCTGGCTGATCATGCCGAGCGAGGACTGAGCCGTTCCGTCCCGGCGGCGCGGACCTGGTCGAACGCCCGCTGGGCACCCAGCGCGGTGTACCCGGGCTTGACGACGTCGTTGATCAGCGCGAGCCGCTGGTCGAACGGGATGAACGCGCTCTTGAGCGCATTGACCGTGAACCACTGGAAGTCGGGCAGGTCGTAGCCGAACGCGTCGGCCAGCAGCGCGAACTCGCGGGACATCGAGGTCCCGCTCATCAGCCGGTTGTCGGTGTTGACGGTGACCCGGAACCGCAGCCGCGCGAGCAGCTCGATCGGGTGCTCGGCGATCGAGCCCGCCGCGCCGGTCTGGATGTTCGACGACGGGCACAGCTCCAGCGGGATCCGCTTGTCGCGGACGTACGCCGCCAGCCGCCCGAGCGTCACCGCGCCGTCGGCGCCCACCGCGACGTCGTCGATGATGCGCACGCCGTGGCCCAGGCGGTCCGCGCCGCACCACTGCAGCGCCTCCCAGATGGACGGCAGCCCGAACGCCTCGCCGGCGTGGATGGTGAAGTGCGCGTTCTCGCGGCGCAGGTACTCGAACGCGTCGAGGTGGCGGGTGGGTGGGAAGCCCGCCTCGGCGCCGGCGATGTCGAAGCCGACGACGCCGGCCTCGCGGTTCGCGACGGCGAGCTCGGCGATCTCGCGGGACCGGGCCGCGTGCCGCATGGCCGTGAGCAGCGTCGCGACGCGGATCGGCCGGCCCGCCGCGGCCGCCCGCGACTCACCCAGCCGGAATCCCTCCTCGACCGCCGCGACCACGTCGTCGAGCGACAGGCCGCCGCTGAGGTGCTGCTCGGGCGCGTACCGCACCTCGGCGTAGACGACGCCGTCGGCGGCGAGGTCCTCGGCGCACTCGGCGGCCACCCGGACCAGCGCGTCGCGCGTCTGCATGACCGCGACGGTGTGCTCGAACGTCGTCAGGTACCGCTCCAGCGACCCGGAGTCGGCGGCCTCGGTGAACCACCGCCGCAGGCCGGGCTCGTCGGCGGCCGGCAGCTCGTGCCCGATCTCCGCGGCCAGCTCGAGGACGGTGGCCGGCCGCAGCCCGCCGTCGAGGTGGTCGTGCAGCAGCACCTTCGGCGCGGCCAGGATCTCGGCGTCGGTCGGTCGCATGGTCCGAACCTACCGCTCCGGTTGCGTACATCGCCGCTGGGTACATGCCCGATGTGAGCCAGCATCTCGCGACGCTGCCGAGCACCCGCGACGCCGTCGCCGCCCGCCGCGGCCGGAACCTGCGGCGCGTCGGCATCGTGGCGCTCATCGCCCTGGTGCTGGCCGCGCTCGCCGGCGCGCTGGGCCCGCGAGCGGCGACGACGACGGCGTCCGGCGGCGGGTACGAGCTCAGCGTCCGGCACGGCCAGATCACCCGGCCCGGCCTCCCCGTCCCGCTGGAGATCACCGTCGAGCGGACCGGCGGGTTCGACGGCCCGGTCACGGTGTCGGTGAGCCGTGGCCTGCTCGACCGGCTGGACTTCAACAACTGGTCGCCGAACGCCGACGGCGAGAGCGTCGGCCCGGACCGGGTGGAGTACGAGTTCACCCCGCCGCGCGGTGACGAGCTGCACGTGTTGCTGGACGCCCGGACGGCACCCGGCCAGCTGCCCAGCCTGCGGCGGTACGCCGTCGCCGTCGTCGACTCCGGCGGCGCGGTGCTGGCCGAGGCGACGTTCCGGATGGCGGTGCTGCCCTGATGGACATCGTCATCCGCGCCACGGTCGTGTTCGTCCTGCTGTGGTTCGTGCTGCGGGTGTCGGGCAAGCGGCAGGTGACGCAGCTGTCCGCGTTCGAGCTGATCCTGCTGGTGACGCTCGGCGACCTGATCAGCCAGACCGTCCTGCAGGACGACCTGTCGCTCACCGGCGGCACGCTCGCGGTCGCGACGTTCGCGCTGCTCTCGGTCCTGCTGTCGTGGCTGAGCTGGCGCTTCCGGCGGTCGCGGCGGCTGCTCGAGGGCGAGCCGACCATCCTGGTCAAGGACGGCCACGTCGACGACGCGGTGCTGCGGTTCGAACGGCTGCCGGTCGACGACGTGCTCGCGGCGGCGCGCGAACACGGCGTCCGCGACCTCGCCGCCGTCGACCTCATGGTGCTGGAGGCCGACGGCACCTTCTCCGTCTTCACGAAGTCGGAATCCGACGGCGAGGAGCCACCGAAACGCGGCGCGGTGGCAAGCTGACCGGCCCCACCCCGATATAGCCTCTCGGGGTGGTTCGCAGCGTCTACGTCGCATCGGTGACGGGCGAGACCGGGAAGTCGACGGTTGCGCTCGGCGCGCTGGAGGCACTCACCCGGCGGCTGGGCCGGGTCGGCGTGTTCCGTCCGGTCGTCCGCGCCGGCGCCCAGTCCGACTACGTGCTGGAACTGCTGCTCGAGCACGACGGCGTCGACCTGCCGTACGACGTGTGCGCGGGCGTCACCTACGAGGACGTGCACGCCGACCCCGACGCCGCCATGAGCACCATCCTCGACCGGTACCGCACCGTGGCGGCCCAGTGCGAGGCCGTCGTGGTGGTCGGCAGCGACTACACCGACGTCGACAGCCCGACGGAGTTCTCCTTCAACGCGCGGGTGGCGGCGAACCTGGGCGCACCGGTGGTGCTGGTGCTCAACGGGCACGACCGGTCGCCGGCCGACCTGCGCGCCGTCGCCGAGCTGGCCACCGCCGAGCTGACCGCGAACTACGGCACGGTCGCCGCGCTGGTGGCCAACCGGGTGCCGCCGGACGCGCTGGACGCCGCCCGCGAGGCGCTGAGCGGTCTCGGCCCGGCCTACGCGCTGCCCGAGGAGCCGTTGCTGTCCGCGCCGACGATGGGCGATCTCGTCGCGGCCGCCGGCGGCGAGCTGTTCCGCGGTGACCCGTCGCGGCTGGGCCGCGAGGTCGGCGGGCTGGTCGTCGCCGGCATGACGCTGCCGCACGTGCTGGACCGGCTGTTCGACGACGCCGTCGTCATCACCCCGGCCGACCGCAGCGACGTCCTGCTCGGCGTGCTGGCCGCGCACGCGTCGAAGACGCTCCCGACCCTGGCCGGCGTCGTGCTGAACGGCGGGTTCGAGCTGCCGCCGCAGATCGTCCGGCTGATGGACGGCCTCGACGTCGGGCTGCCGATCGCGACCGCGCCGGGCGACACGTTCGGGACGGCGACCGCGCTGGCCGCGGTGCGTGGCCGGCTGACCTACGACGCCACCCGCAAGGTGCAGACCGCGCTGGCGCTGTTCGACCGGCACGTCGACGCCGACGACCTGCTCGACCGCCTCGACGTCACCCGCAGCGACGTCGTCACGCCGCTGATGTTCGAGCACGACCTCGTCGACCGCGCCCGCGCGTCGCTACGCCACATCGTGCTGCCCGAGGGCACCGAGGAGCGGATCCTGCGCGCCGCCGACACCGTGCTGCGCCGCGGCATCGCCGACCTCACGCTGCTCGGCCCGCCGTCCGACGTCGCGGCCGCCGCCGACCGCATCGGCGTCGACATCGGCGCCGCCCAGGTCGTCGACCCGCGGGAGAGCGAGCTGCGCGGGCGGTTCGCGCACGAGTACGCCCGGCTGCGCGCCCACCGCGGCGTCACGCAGGAGGCCGCCTGGGACCAGGTCGCCGACGTCTCCTACTTCGGCACGATGATGGTGCAGCTCGGCCTCGCCGACGGCATGGTGTCCGGCGCCGCGCACACGACGGCGCACACCATCAGGCCGGCGTTCGAGGTGATCAAGACGCTGGCGAGTGCCGCCGCCGACCGCGAGGTTCAAAGCCGCGGCGAGTCCCACAAGGGAAAAGGGACTGCGGTTTCGATCGTGTCCAGCGTGTTCTTCATGTGCCTGCGCGACCGTGTGCTCGTCTACGGCGACTGCGCCGTCAACCCCGACCCGACCGCCGAGCAGCTGGCCGACATCGCGATCTCGTCGGCGGAGACGGCGGCGCAGTTCGGCGTGGCGCCGCGCATCGCGATGCTGTCGTACTCGACCGGCACGTCCGGCACCGGCACCGACGTCGACAAGGTGCGGACGGCGACGTCGCTGGTCCGCGAGCGGCGGACCGACCTCGACGTGGAGGGCCCGATCCAGTACGACGCCGCGGTGGACGCCAGCGTCGCCAGGGCCAAGCTGCCCGGCAGCGAGGTGGCCGGCCGCGCGACGGTGTTCGTGTTCCCGGACCTCAACACCGGCAACAACACCTACAAGGCCGTGCAGCGCAGCGCCGGCGCCATCGCCGTCGGCCCGGTGCTGCAGGGCCTGCGCAAGCCGGTGAACGACCTGTCGCGCGGCGCGCTGGTCCGCGACATCGTCAACACGATCGCGATCACCGCGATCCAGGCGCAGTCGGCGGAGGCGTCGTGACCGCGCTAGCGGGTGGCCAGCGCGACGACGTCGGCCAGCTGCGTGCGCGCGACCTCGACGTCGCGGATGGGGAACATGCCGATGCTCTGCACGCCGGCGTCCTCGAGCGCCTGCAGGTGCGCGGCGGCGTCGTCGAGCGTGCCGACCGGCGCGAGCTCGGTCCACCACTCCGACGGCATGGTCGCGAGGCCATCGACGCCCTTCGCGGCGAAACGGGCGGCGAGGTCGTCGAAGAACGGCAGCGAGGTGTACGGCGTGCGCGGCTGCTCGAGCTGCCCCGCCAGCCACGGCGCCATGGTGCGGTAGGCCTCGGCGCGGTCCTTCTTCACGCAGAGGACGCCGAACACCGCGAGATGGAAGCCGGGGTCGCCGGGCGTGCGGCCGGCCTGCTCGAGCGACCAGCGCACGTACGACGGGCTGGCCGGCTCGGCCAGCACCAGCCCACCGGCCACCCGGCCGGCCAGCGCCAGCGACTTCGGCCCGAACACGCCGGCCAGCAGCGGCGGCGGGTCGGCCGGCGGGTGCTCGAGCCGGACGGCGTCGAGGTCGACGTAGTGGCCGTGGCTGGTGACCTCGTCGCCGGCCAGCAGCCGCGTGACCGCGACCAGGACCTCTTCCAGCGCCGTCAGCGGCGAGACCGGCCGCACGCCCATCTGCGCCATCCACGACTGCACACCATGGCCGATGCCGGGCAGCACCCGGCCGGGGCCGAGCCCGCACAGCGTCGCGATCTCCATGGCCGTGACGGGCGCGGTGCGGGCCACCGCCGGCAGGATGCCGACACCGACCGTCAGCTGCTCGGTGACCGTCAGCGCCGCGGCAGCCAGGCTCGGGCCGGCGGTGTAGAAGCAGTCCTCGATGACCCAGAGCTGCTGGGCGCCGCCTGCTTCGAGCACACGGGCGGCCTCGGTGACGAAGGCGGGCGGGAAGGATCGGTCGAAGCTCATTCCGACCTGCAGGCGGTTGGTCATCAACATTCCTCACGTCTCGGCCCGTGCACGAGGACTCCTTCGCTCCGGTCACCTCACGGCCCGGACCGACGACTCGTGGGAGCCTCCGGCCCCCAGTCGTCGCCAGTATGCACGGCCCTCTACAGGCCGCACAGTAACGGCACCCTCCGACAGGAACGGACTCCCCCGATGACCGTCCTCGTGCTCAACTGCGGATCGTCGTCCATCAAGTACCAGCTGATCGATCCGGCCGGCCCGGCCCGCCTCGCCAAGGGCATCGTCGAGCGGATCGGCGAGGACGACGGCGTCGCGGACCACGCGGCCGCGCTGCGCCAGGTCATCGCCGAGCTGGAGGCCGAGTGCGGGCCGCTCGACCAGCTCGGGCTGGCCGCCGTCGGGCACCGCATCGTGCACGGCGGCGACCGGTTCGCCGAGCCGACCGTGGTCGACGACGACGTCGAGCGGGCCATCGAGGAGCTCGCGCCGCTGGCGCCGCTGCACAACCCGCCCGGGCTGACGGCGCTGCGGCTGGCCCGGCGCGAGCTGCCCGACGTCCCGCACGTCGCCGTCTTCGACACCGCGTTCCACCAGACGCTGCCGCCGGTCGCGTACACGTACGCGCTCGACCGCGACCTCGCCGGCCGGTACGGCGTGCGCCGCTACGGCTTCCACGGCACCTCGGTGTCCTACGTCAGCCGCGAGGCGGCCCGGCTGCTGGACCGCGACCCGGCCGACACCAACCTCGTCGTCCTGCACCTCGGCAACGGCGCGTCGGCGACGGCCGTGCGCGGCGGCCGCTCCGTCGACACGTCCATGGGGTTGACGCCGCTGGAGGGCCTGGTCATGGGCACCCGGACCGGCGACCTCGACCCGGGCGCGCTGTTCTACCTGCACCGCGAGGCCGGGCTCTCCGTCGACGAGCTGGACCGGCTGGTCAACCGGTCCAGCGGGCTGCTCGGGCTGGCCGGCGCGAACGACCTGCGCGAGGTGCACCGCCTGGCCAAGGCCGGCGACGCCGCGGCCCAGCTGGCGCGGGAGCTGTACTGCTACCGGATCAGGCACTACGTGGGCGCCTACCTCGCGGTGCTCGCGCCGACGCACGCCATCGTGTTCACCGCCGGGGTCGGCGAGAACGACTCGTGGGTGCGGTCGCACTCGCTGGCCGGCCTGCGCCACCTCGGCGTCGAGGTCGACCACGTCCGCAACTCCTTCGCCGCCAGCCGCGCCCAGGTCATCTCCCCCGACGAGGCCGACGTCACCGTCCTGGTCGTCCCGACCGACGAGGAGCTGGAGATCGCGCGGCAGGCGGCCGGGCTGGTCGGCCAACGGGAGCCCTGATCGGCGTATGGGACCTCGGCTGGCTGCTCAACCCGCATGCCGCACTGCTCGTCGTCGCCGGCTTATCCGCATTGATCGGCCTGCGCCAGCAAGCAGCGACACGGCGAGATCAACAGCCGCTTGCGGTGTGGCACATCCGGTCAGTTTGACAAGCCGCGCCCTCCTGACCACGATCATTTGTGTGATTTCCGGTCAAAGGTCTGCCGCTGCCCGTTAGGTCGGTTCGCGCTCCTCCCGTCGTGGTGCGTCGTTCGCATCTCCCACCACTCGACTACGGAGGCCCGACATGACCCTCACTGCTGTGCTCGATGAACTGGACCATGACATCTGGCGCGCGTATCGCCACGCCTTCGGAACAGGCGACGCGGAGCGATTCCTGGCTCTGCACGACCCGGAACTCATCCGCGCTGGCGGTCCGACCAAGCAGGTGCAGTCCTTCGCCGAATACGCCGCCACGACCAGACAATGGTTCGCCGACCTGTCCGCCAGCGGCGACCGAGTCACGATCGACTTCCGATTCACGGAGCGTCTCGTCAACGCCGGTCTCGCCAGCGAACAAGGCGTGTACGGGCTGACCGCAATCCGCGCCACCGGTGAGACAAAGACCTTCCACGGCCACTTCCACACATTCTCGCGGAAGAGCGAAGGACGGTGGCGCATCCTGGCGGACTACGACACCGACGACCACAGCGCCTAGCGATGTGGCGTCGAAGCATGCGACTACCTCGCGGTTCTCGGGCGGGCGCACGCGGTCGTCTTCACCGCCGGGCCGAGCGTCGGGCTCAGTCCTCCGGGAAGTACGGCGCGACAGCCTCGGCGATCGCCTGAGCGGTGTCACACATGCCCTCAGCGCCGGCGGACTCGACCGTCGCCAGTTCCACGCTGACCGAGTCGTCGCCTCGGCTGAACTCCACCAGGCAGCCAACACCGGGCGCCTCCATGACACTGGCATCACGACCGTCGATGGTGGTTCCGTCACCACCGACCTCGGTGTCGGCCGAGAAGATCACCGAGGTGGTGATGTCCAAGTTGTCGGTGCGGTCGATCATGCATTCGACCAGCGAGGGGTCGTCGAAGGGTTTCAGCTCGTCGACCGGGACCGGCAGTTCGGCGACGGGGATCGCCGCGCAGACCTGCTCGGGAGTGATGTCGCTCTGATCAGCCGGGACCACCGTGGCCCCCGTCAACTCACTGGCGTCGCCGGAACCGTCCTCGGCGCCACCGATCTGGTCCTCGGTCTGGTCCTCGGTCTGGTCCTCGGTCTGGTCCTCGGTCTGGTCCTCGGTCTGGTCCTCGGTCCCGGCCGACGGGCTCGACCCGTCCTCGCCGCCCGTGTCGTCACCACATGCGGACAAAGTGAACAGCGCGGCCAGCACGGCGGCCGCGATCGTCATCCTTCGTGTCATGACGCGACTATGACAGCCCCGACGACTCTGCGTCGCACTCACCCCCGGCGGGTGTGTGAGCGTTGCGGAAACACGCAGCACCGGCCGGCGACCCGCCTGAGGCAACCTCGGCACGGTGCCAGGCGTCCTCCCGAGTGACACCGGTCACACGGAAGGATCACCATGCCCCGGATCACCCGCCGCGCCGCGCTCGTCACCGCGCTCGCGGCCGCCACCGCGTTCTCGCTGGCGCCGGCCGCCGCCTCTGACGACGCCGCTCGCGGCGCGCAAGACCTGCCCCCGCTGTTCTCCGCCGACGTCGCCACCTACAACGTCTACCTGGGCGCCACGCTCGATCCGCTGTTCACCGCGACGAACCCGCAGGAGCTGGTCCGGCTGGCCGGCGAGGTCTACGCCGGCGTCGAGGCCACGAACTTCCCGGAGCGGGCCGGCGCGATCGCCGACCAGATCGCCGGACACGACCCCGAGGTGGTCGGCCTGCAGGAGGTCGCGCTCTGGGAGAAGGGCCCGCTCGGCGGCAAGCTGCAGGTCACGTACGACTTCCTCGACCTGCTGCTGGACGAGCTGGCCGAGCGCGGCCACCCGTACCGCGCCGTCGCGACGAACTGGAACTTCGATGGGACGCTGCCGATCTCGGCGACCGAGCAGGCCCGGTTCCGCGACCGCGACGTCATCATCGTCCGCGCCGACCTCCCCCGCCCGCTGCTGCGCGTGACGAACCCGCAGTCGGGCACGTACGGCGCGGTCCTGGAGATCCCGACGGCGATCCCCGGCCTGACGTTCCAGTCACCCCGCGGCTGGTCCACGGTCGACGTCCGGCTGCTCGGCGCGTCGTTCCGGTTCGCCAACACGCACCTGGAGGCGTCCGGGCCGGCCGCCATCCGCAACGCGCAGGCGACGGAGCTGGCCGGGCTGCTGGACACGTCGCCGCTGCGCACCGTGCTGGTCGGCGACCTGAACTCGCGGCCGGCCGACACCGCGGGTGCGTACGGCATCCTCACCGGTACCGGGCTCACCGACGCCTGGCTGGCCACCGGCGGCGACCCGGCCACCGGCTTCACCGCGGGCCAGTCCGCGACGCTGCTGGACGAGAACCGGCTGCGCAGCCGCATCGACTACGTCCTCGCCGGCGCCGGCGTCCGCGCCGTCACGACCGAGATCATCGGCGACGAGGAGGCCGACCGCACCGTGCCGACCGGCTTCTGGCCATCCGACCACGCCGGCGTCGTGTCGCGGCTGCGCTTCACCCGCTGACCGGGATCCCATGATCATGTCCCCTCGCGGCGCCTGAGCGACCGCGAGGGAACATGATCATGGGACGGCGTGCGGCTTGCGGCGGATGGTGTAGCGCAGCACCAGGAACGGCAGCCCGAACAGCGTGAACGCGTGGTCGGCGCGCAGCTCGCCGCCGTCGGCCCAGACCTGCAGCTCCTCGCCGAACCCGGGCACCGCGAGCGTCGTCAGCTCACCGGTGTCCGGGTCGACGACGGAGAGGTAGTGCCCGGCGTCGGCCGCCGCGCCGTGGCTGGTCAGCGTCAGCCCGCCGCCCGGGCGCAGCCGCGGCTCGAGCGTCGCGGTGAAGCTGCCACCGGGCAGCGGGAAGCCGACGCTGACCCAGCCGCGGCCGTCGCGGCGGTAGGTCGTGTAGATACCGACGTAGATCGGCTCGTCGTCGTCGGCGTAGGAGCGGATCCAGCCGCGGACTCTGGCGCCGTCGGGCTGGTCGACGGTGTCGATGCGGCTGACGACGCCGCGTTGCGCCTGGCGCTGGTTCATCGGCACGTTGGCCTGGCCGAGCGGGCGGGCCAGCGCCGTCCGGTACAGCAGGTAGCCCGGGCGCACCCAGGCCCGCCACTCGGGCACGATGTCGAGCGCGAACCGGGTCGTGTGCTCGTAGAACTCACGCACCAGCGGGTCGACGGCGGCCGGGTAGAAGTCGCCGCCGGCCAGCTCGTCCAGCGACGCGACGATGCCGACGTCGGCGGCGTCGCGGGTGTACTCGCCGTCCAGCTGCTCGGCCAGCGCCCGCACGAAGTCGGTTCCGACGTACCGGCCCTGCGCCGCCAGCGGCACCACGAACGGCAGGTCGGCCGGCGCGGCCCGCTCGGCCAGCAGCGACACCTGCGGGTCGCGGAACAGCGCGGCCGCGGCCAGCCGGTAGGCGACGACGGTGAGCGCGGCGGCCCGCGCCGGCGTGCTGCCCGCGATGACCGGGCGCACCGCGAGCCCGACGGCCGGGCCGAGCAGCACCTTCTGCGGACGGACGCCGAGCCCGCCGGCCACGCCGCCGGCCGCCAGCGCGACCCGTGCCGCAGACTGGCGGGTCAGCGCGCCGGCCGCCCAGCCCAGCGGTGCGGCGACGGCGCCGCTGGCCAGGATGCGATGCGGCAGCGCCGGGATCTCGTCCGGCCGCTGCCGGCGCCGGGCCACGTACTCCGACGCGGCGAGGACCGCGGCGCCCGCGACCGCCCCCAGCCCGGCCGCACGCCGGTCCCGTCCGGCCCCGAGCGCCGCGCCCCCCAGCGCGCCCAGCACCGCCGCCGTCGACACCTGCTCGGTCAGCTTCGCCGCCACGTTCACCCCTCCGTCGTTGACGTGCCCATTCTCGCGCGCGGATAGTGAGCCATGGGCATCAGGATGAGCAGCCTGGTCATGGGCGTCCTGCCCGAGCTGCGCTACGAGCCGACCCCAAAACGGATCCGTGCCGTCGTCGGCGGCGAGACCTGGGCCGACACCGCGTCCGCCATGGTCGTCTGGGAGCCGCGGCGCATCGTGCCCGGCTACGCGGTGCCGGAGACCGACCTCGACGCCGAGCTGCTGCCGGCCGGGCCCGCCCCCCAGGCCGAAGCGCACGCCGTCGCCGTCAATGCCGACATCGGCGGCGTCCTCGACCCGCGCACGCCGTTCTCCGTCCGCTCGACCGAGGGCGAGCCGGTGTCGCTGCGCCGCGGTTCGGTGCTGCTCGACGGCGCCGGCTTCCGGCCCGCCGACCCCGACCTCGCCGGCTACGTGTGCCTCGACTGGTCGGCCTTCGACCAGTGGCTCGAGGAGGACGACGAGGTCTTCGCCCACGCGCGCGACCCGTTCAAGCGCATCGACGTGCGCTCCTCCAGCCGGCACGTCACGGTCTCCGTCGACGGTGTCGTGCTGGCCGACTCCACGCGGGCGAAGCTGCTGTTCGAGACGCACCTGCCCACACGCAGCTACGTCCCGCGCGAGGACGTGCGCATGGACCTGCTGGTCCCCAGCGACACCCGCAGCTGGTGTGCGTACAAGGGCCATGCCAGGTACTGGTCGGCGCAGGTGAACGGGGAGCTGCGCCGGAACCTCGCGTGGAGCTACGAGGAGCCGCTGTCCGACGGCGTGGAGGTGAAGAACCGCATCACCTTCTTCGACGAGCGGGTCGACGTCACCGTCGACGGCAAGCCGCGGCCGCGTCCGGTGACCCCGTGGTCCTGACCGTCGTCAGCGGGACTCCAGCGCCTCAGAACACCCGCCGCCACCGCCACGGCCGGTCGCCGGAGACGCCGCGCAGGCAGGCGACCCGCAGCTCCGCCTCGGCCCGCGCCGCGTCGCTGCGGCCGGCGTGCTGCAACATGTACGAGCAGGCGCGCAGCTCGCGGATGTCGCGCAGCGTCTCGTAGCCGGCCCAGCCGGTGACGTCGTAGCCGTACGCGGCGCAGAAGTCGGCGTACCCGGCGGCGTCGAGCGTCCCGAACGACGTCAGGCGGACCGCCGTCGACACCAGGTCCCACTCCGGCGGGCCGAAGGCGAACCGCTCCAGGTCCAGCAGCCAGACGGTGCCGTCATCGTCGGACACCACATTGCCCGTCCAGGCGTCGCCGTGCACGGCTCTGGCCGCAAGGCCGTCCGGCAGCTCGGCGTGCCGGGCCTCGAGGTCGGCGAGGTACCCCAGCAGCCACCGGCGGTCCGCCGCGGACACCGTCGGCGCCGCCTCGATCCGGTCGCGGACCCGCACGAACGGCGCCAGCTCCGGCAGCGCGAACTCGCCCGGCGGGTCCAGCGCGTGCAGCCGCCGCAGGACGCCCGCCAGCTGCCGGTGGGCGGCCTCCTGGTGCGGCGGCAGCGCCCGCCAGAACGTGACGGGGATGCCGTCGACGTCGACCGGCTGCTCGACGCCGGGCAGGACGCGGACGGCGGCCAGCCCGGACCGCTCCAGCCAGCGGGCGACGCGGACCTCGTTGCCGGCCGCGGCGGTCTGGCCGGACCGGCCGACCCGGGCGACGACCTGGCCGGGCAGCCGGTAGATGGAGTTCTCGGCACGGCGGATCAGCTGGGCCGGCGACGGGTCGAGTCCGATGCGTCGGCAGGCGTGGTGCAGAACGCGGTGGGTGTCGTCGGACGTCACGACGCCAATGCGGTGGTGAGCCGGTGCCGTAGCTCGGCCACCTCGGGGACGCCGGCGTGCCGGCCGGAGTAGGTGCGCAGTTCGGCGAGGTCCATCGCCGCGCGGCGGGAGTGCAGCCCCCCGGCGTCGGCGACGGCGGCCAGGCCGATGCGGGCGGCGTCGTCGGGGTCGCCGACGGCCATCGTGAGCGACGCGAGCTTCGTCTGCGACATGGCCCGCGAGCGCACGTAGCCGGCGGTGTGGCCGTCGACGGCGGTGCGCAGGCGGGGCGCGGCCTCGGTGCGGTGACCCTGAACCGTCAGGTCGAACAGCGCGTGACCGGTGTCGCCGGCGTGCTGCGCAGCGTCGTAGTAGCCCATCCACGGCGGGTCGCCGGCCGGCTCGGTGTGCGCGTACGCCTCGTCGGCCTGGCCGACGGCGCGCAGGGTGTCCTGGTAGCGGCCGAGCTTGGCCAGCGCGCGGGCGCGGGCGGTGTGCAGCATGGCCTGCTCGGTGGCGGTCAGCCGGTCGGCGCGTACCAGCGCCAGCTCGGCGTACGTCAGCCCGAGGTCGGCCTCGCCGCGCCAGATCTCCTGCCGGGCCAGCGACGACAGCACCTTCGCCCGCAGGTGCCAGCTGCCGACCTCCTCGGAGCACGCCAGCGCGAACTTGAAGATCTGCCGCGCGTCGTCGTAGGCGCACGCGTCGAAGGCCATGTGCGCGGTGGCGTGACCGAGCAGGCCGACCGCCTCGTGCAGCTCGACCCGCACCTCGGGCGTCGCCTGGGCGCCGAGCAGCTGGCCGAACCAGCGCAGCTGGGCGTTCGCGGCCTCGCGCACCCCGGCGCCGCCGTGGCTGTGCCCCCAGCTGACCAGCAGGTCGGCGGCGCCGCGGACCTGCTCGATCTCGCTGCGCCCGACCCGCTTCGGCGCGTCGCTGGGCCGCAACGGCGCCAGCAGGTCCAGCAGCGTGGACGGCGACGCCAGCAGGCCGCCGACCCCGACGAAGGCGGCCCGGAGGAACTCCTGCCGTTTCACGTCCGGCTCACCGCCCACCGGTTCGAGAGCGGCCCCCGGATGCGGCGGATGCGCGTCGGCCAGCAGCTGCCGGGGCGCGGGCGCCAGGTGGACGACCGGCGCGGCCTGCAGCCGTCGGGTGTTGACGAAGCCGAGGTCGCGGTCGCTCGCGACGCCGAGAACGGCCCGGAGGGCCTCGCGGTACGTGGCCTGCGGCCAGCGGATGATGCCGCGCTCGAGCTTGCCGACGTAGTTGTCGTCGAGCTCGTGCAGCCGGCCGGTGCGCTCGAAGAGGTAGGCGTTGACGCGGTCGGCCAGCTCCTGGCGGGACATCGCGGTACCCGGGACCTCAGCCGACGGCGTTCTCTCGCGGGCCAGTCGAAGGTGCTCGTTCGGTTCGCGCACGATGTCTCCACATACGTGGGGAGGAACATAATGTCATTCTCGGCGTATTGCTGTCAGGTGATCCGGAGAATCCCGAACCATCCCCACTCGCCTCCCCCGATGATCCCACCTCGATGCCCTACTGATCACCCAATTCCGGCGAAATGATCGAAACACGAGTCATGGCCGGTGCCTTTCTCCCGATTCGACACCGTTCATGGATGCCGTGACTTGAGGCGGGTTGCCGGGCAGACCACCCCGAGCCCGGCAACCCGCCGCGGCTTTCCGGGGGATCACAGCACTTCAGGGAAACAGGGGGCTGGGGAAGGTTTCGGAAAGTTGAGGCCGATGCTGCACCGCGACAAGGAGTACGTCCTGACCTGGAACGCCGCCGACCACGCGTGGGAGGCGCGCCCCATCCGCCGCGAGGGGCGGCGCATCGTCCCGCTCGCTCCCGACGGCGCGGCCGGCCGCCTTCCGGCGGTCTTCCCCGACGCGGCGGCGGACTGAAATGACGGTAGCGGCGCCATTCGAACGTGCGGGTGATTCGTCCGGATTGTTCCCGCGTTTCGGGGAACGGAACAATCACACGGGTGCAATTCTCGGGGGAAGTGGAGAAAAGCCCGATTGTCCAGTCGGCCGTTCGGCTGATCTGACATTGGGGCGTTCGGGTGCTCCGCCGCAGCCGGCGGAACGCCTCCAGAACCCGCACGACGGGGATCGCGGGGAATGGCCGGGGGATCTGGGCGTAGGCAGCGCCCGGGTCCCCCGGTCGCTTGGCGCGCGCGGACGGCACCTCCCCTGGGTGACGCGTCGCGCCCCGTACGTCGCCCTACGTAGACGGGAGATACGCCCACAAGCCGACGTGCCCGCACACCACGCCTTCGTAGCGTGAAGCCACTCCCAACGGAGTCGGTGAAGGACCGCCGGAGCGGCAACTCCGGCGGTCCGCCGAGAAGGACAGTCCCAAGCCGCGGACCCCTCTCTACGAAGGATGGTAGATCATGTCCACCACAGCCCCCGCACGTCAGAGCACCGGAGTTCCCGCCCGCCGCGACCCGGTCGCCGTCGCCGCCCGGTGGCTCGCGGCACACGGGATCCAGGCCCTGCAGATCAGCCTCGGCGTCGTGGTCCTGGCGTTCGGCGTCCTCAAGTTCTTCCCCGGCGCGAGCCCGGCGGAACCGCTGGTCATGCGCACCGTCGACGCCTTGACGCTGGGCCTGGTGAACGGCCAGGCAGCGGTGACACTGACCGCCGTCATGGAGACCTTCATCGGGCTGACGCTGATCACCGGCATCTTCCTGCGGACCGGCCTGGTCGTCCTGGCCGGGGCGCTGGCGGGGATGATGTCGCCGCTGGTGCTGTTCTTCGGCGACATGTTCCCGGACGGGACGCCGACGCTCGAGGCGCAGTACGTGTTCAAGGACATCATCCTGGCCGCGGCGGTCATGGTGATCGGCGCGAAGGCGCTGGGCGCGCGGCTGGAGCCGAGCAGAGACTGAATACACCACAGACCGGCGGGAGCGCCGGGCTCGTCCCCCGCGAGCCCGGCGCTTCCGTCGTCCCCGTTCAGCAGCCGGTACGCCGCGTCCCCGCGACGGCGTCCGGCTCGCGCTCGTTGTCGGCCGGTCCCGGCGACGACGGCGACTCCGCCGGCTCGGCGCCGAGGTCGGCCGGCGCCGGGGTCGTGCCGACGAGGAACGAGCCCGCCGCCAGCGTCCTGAACACCATGAGTCAACGGTCCCAGCCCGACGCGGCCCGCACATCGGTCCTGGAGCCGAGCCGCCGTCTACGCCGCTGGGCGTAGGGGCTCTCCCGTAAGGGGTACCCGGAGCGGACCTCAGATGGACCCGTGCACGACGTCGCCGCCGAGCACCGTCGCGACCACGGGGACGGCCGCGATGTCCGCCGGCGCGACGTCGCGCGGGTCGGCGCCGAGCACGACGAGGTCGGCGAGCTTCCCCGCGGCGAGGCTGCCGGCGACGTCGTCGACGCGGCACGCGTAGGCGCTGCCGGTCGTGTAGGCGGCCAGCGCCTCGTCGACGGTGAGCGCCTCCTCCGCGCCGACGGGGGCGCCGCCGGAGCTGGTCCGCTCGACCATGAACCGCACCGCCCGCAGCGGCGCGCCGTCGGCCACCGGCCGGTCGGAGCTGCCGGCGACCGGGATGCCGTGGTCGAGGAACGACCGGCCGCGGTACATCCAGCCGCTGCGCTCGGGTCCCATGATCGCCGTGTAGTCGTCGCCGAAGGCGTCCAGGAACGTCGGCTGTACGACGGCGGTCAGCCCGGCCGCCGCGAGCCGCGGCAGCTGCTCGGGCCGGACCAGTCCGCAGTGCTCGACCCGGTGCCGGACATCGGGCCGCGGGTGCGCCGCCTGCGCCGCGGTGACGACGGCGATCGCCTGGTCGACCGCGGCGTCGCCGATGGCGTGGATGGCCAGCTGCCAGCCGGCCCGGTGCGCGTCCAGGATCAGCGCCGCCAGCTCGTCGTCGCCGAAGGCGAGCTGGCCGCTGCCGCCGGTGCCGCTGCCGCCGGTGCCGTCCGGCGTCAGGTACGGCGATGTCAGCGCGGCCGTGCGCGCCATCATGCCGCCGTCCAGCCAGAGCTTCAGCGCCCCGATCGACAGCCGGTCGTCGCCGAGTCCGGTGCGCAGGCCGAGGTCGATCGCGCGCGCGATGCCGTCGCCGACCGCCGCGCCGGACGGGCGCAGCATCGCCGCCGGGATCATCGTCTGGACGCGGACCGGCAGCCGGCCCTGCTCCCGGGCGACCTGGTAGGCGGCCAGCTCAACCGGCGACGACCCGGCGAGGTCGGTGACGATGCCGGCCTCGGCGACCGTCGTGATGCCCTGCGCCAGGCATTCGCGCCCGGCCGTCTCGACGGCGGTGACGATCTCGTCCAGCGTGTACGGCAGCCGGCGGGCGCGGGCGACGGCCATCGCGCCCTCCTCCAACAGCCCGGTCGGCCGGCCGCTCGCGTCGCGGACGACGCCCGGACCGGCCGCGGCCAGCTCGTCGCCGGTGACGGTGGCCAGGACGGCGTCGGAGACCAGGCAGGCGTGCCCGGAGATGTGCCTGACGTAGAGCCGGCGGCCGGGCGCGACGGACTCGAGGTCGTCGCGGGTCAGGTGGCCGCCGAGCGAGCGCTGGTCGTAGCCGGCGAGGTCGACCCAGCCGTCGCCGGGGACGGCCGCGGCGGCCCGGCCGACGGCGTCGAGGACGGCGTCGCGGGTGCGGCACTGCGACAGGTCGGCCATGCGGGCGGCCATGCCGGTCCACGCCAGGTGGCTGTGCGCGTCGACGAACCCGGGCAGGACGGTCGCGCCGCCGAGATCGACCGTCCGCCGCGCCCGCAGCCCGTCGACCTCCTCGTCCAGCCCGGCGATGCGGCCCCGCCAGACGCCCAGCCGCGAGGCGGCCGGCCGCGCGGGGTCCATGGTCACGATCCGGGCGCCGGTCACCAGCAGGTCGAGCTCCACCGCACCTCCACGTCTCGTCGTCGCGGGCACAGTGTGGCAGTTCGGCGACTGTTACGTTACGGTCGCTGCAACCGTACCAGTACAGTATTCTTGCCGACTGACGTCACACCTTGCGGTCGGCAGACACCGTTTTGGAGCCTCGATGCACACGCCCCGGCACTTCCGCGCCGACTCCCCGGACCGCGAGGGCCGGCTGGTCCGCGAGAACCCGTTCGGTCTCATCGTCTGCGGCGGCGCCGGGGCCGGCGCTCCGGTGGCCACGCACGTGCCGATGCTGCGCCGCCCCGGCACGGACGGACGCCCGCCGGCCGACGGCGAGCCGCTGCTCGGCGGCGCGATCGTGGGCCACCTGGCGAAGGTGAACCCGCAGAGCGCGGCGCTGCGCGAGGCGGACGAGGCGCTGGCGGTGTTCCTCGGCCCGGACGGCTACGTCTCGCCGACCTGGTACGACGGCGACCGGCCGAACGTCCCGACGTGGAACTACGCGGCCGTGCACGTCAGCGGGCCGCTGCGGGTCGTCGACGACCCGGACGAGGCGCTGGCGATCGTCCGCGCCAGCATCGACGCGACCGAGGCGTACGCCGGCACTGCCTGGGACCCGACGCCGTCGCTCGGGTACGTCGACAAGCTGCTGGCCGGCATCGTCGCGTTCGAGCTCGCCGCCGCGGACGTCCGCAGCACGTTCAAGCTCAGCCAGAACAAGCCGGCCGACACCCAGCGCCGGGTCGCCGCGTCGCTGGCCGCCAGCGCGCACGGCCGCGACCGCGAGGTCGCCGCGCTGATGACCGATTTCCTCGGCCTCGGCGCCGTCGGCTGAGCGACCCCCTTTGCAATGAGCACCTATACGCACCGGTGCGCATAGGTGCTCATTGCTAACGCCTGGCGGAACGGCGAGCGGTCACGCGAGCCGGGTCCGCCGCGACCGGCCGAGCACCGCGGCGACGTCGGCGGCCAGCCGGTCCGCCTCGGCGGCGGCCAGCGTCGCCGTCGTGATGCGGACGAACGGCTCGCTGTGCGTGCGGTGCGGCTCGCCGGCGCGGACGGCCCAGCCGCGAGCCTGCAGCGCCTGCACGACGGGGACCTCGTGCGGCACCGGCACCCAGACGTTCAGCCCGGACCGGCCGCGCGCCGCGATGCCCCGCTCGGCCAGCCGGTCCAGCAGCGTCTCGCGGCGGTCGCGGTACAGGCCGGCGGCGCGGCGCATGCGGGCGCTGACGTCGTCGTCGGACCAGAGCCGGACGACCAGGTGCTGCAGCACGTGGCTGACCCAGCCGGCCCCGACCAGCTGCCGTTCGGCCACCCGGCGGGCGGTGCGCGCGTCGGCGAGCAGGAAGCCGGTGCGCAGGTCCGGCCCGAGCACCTTGCTGGTGGTGCGCACGACCGCCCACGACCGGCGGCCGGCGCAGATGGAGACGTACGGCGCGCCGGCGATCAGCGACGCGTGGTCGTCCTCGACCACCAGTACGTCCGGGTGGCCGGTGAGGACGGCGCGCAGCTCGCGTGCCCGAGCCGCGTCGACGGCGGCGCCGGTGGGGTTCTGCGCCCGCGGCGTGACGACGAACGCGACCGGCCCGCCGGCCAGTGCGTCCGCCAGCGACGACGGCACCGGCCCGGCGTCGTCGATGGCCACCCCGACCGGGACCATGCCCATCGACCGGACCAGCTCCAGCACGCCCGGATAGCCGGGGTCCTCGACGGCGACGCGGTCGTTGGGCCGGGCCCGGCTGGCCAGCACCCGCTCGACGCCGTCCATCGCCCCGCCGACGACGGCGACCGGCCCGGCACTCGCCCGCAGCCCGGCCGGGAGGTCGCCGAACTGGTCCAGGGCGATCTCGGCCAGCTCAGGCAGCACCGCCGGCGCGCCGTAGAGGAACGGCGGCAGCTCCAGCTCACGAAGCGCGGCGCCGGCGTCGGGCAGCAGCTCGGGGTCCGGGTTGCCGTCGCTGAGGTCGCGGACGCCGGGCCCGACCGGGCCGTACTGCTGCGCCCGGCTGACCGGCCGGACGCCGACCCGCGTGACCCGGCCCGCCTCGCTGGTGACGACGCCGCGCAACCGCAGGTCGCGGTAGGCGGCGGACACCGTCGTCGGGCTGACGCCGAGGCGCGCCGCGAGGCCGCGGACCGACGGCAGCGGCTCGGACTCGGCCAGCCGTCCGCCCTCGATGGCCGCCTCGACGCTGTCGGCGATGGCCCGCGACGTGCGGCCGGCGATCACCTGCTCGGCTGCCATGCCCGCAACTGTACTGGTACAGCTGGGGCCCTCCTTGCAATGAGCACGGATACGCACCACCAGGCGTGGCCGCCGGAGCGGTGCGTATTGGTGCTCATTGCAAAGCGCGGCGAACGGTCAGTCCGCCCGGCGCGCGAGGTCGGGCGCGAACGCCGGCAGGCAGACCGCGACGTACTCCGCGCCGTCGGGGCCGGCTGTGTACCGGACCCGCTCGCCGGCCGCCGTGAACAGCGCCTGCCCGGCGGCGGCCGTGGTGCTGCCGCCGTCGTGCTCGACGACGACGCTGCCGCTCAGCACCAGCGTGATCTCGTCGAACTCCGGCGTCTGCGCGGGCTCGTCCCAGCCGGGCGGCGCCTGCATGCGGGCCACCGAGACCGCGCCGTTCTGGGTCGCGACGCGACCGACGTACTCGTCGATGACCTTGCCGCCGGGCACCGGGATGCGCGCCGGCGCGTCGATCAGTCTGACCATGACCCGAGCGTAGACGCGTCAGCCGACGCGGTCGATGACCAGCGGCGGCAGGTCCGGCCGGCCGCCCGCGGGCGCGATGAGGTACGCGCCGTCGAGGGCATCGAGCGCGCGGTCGAACCGGAGCGGCTCGTCGGTGTGCAGCGTCAGCAGCGGCTCGCCGGCACGGACGACGGCGCCCGGCTTGGCGTGCAGCTCCACGCCCGCACCCGCCTGCACGGACTCGTCCTTGCGCGCCCGGCCGGCCCCGAGCCGCCAGGCCGCGACGCCGACCTGGTACGCGTCGAGCCTGGTCAGCAGGCCGGCCGCGGGCGCGAGGACGGCGTGCGTCTCGCGCGCGACCGGCAGCGGCGCGTCCGGGTCGCCGCCCTGGGCCGCGATCATCCGCCGCCAGACGTCCATCGCCGACCCGTCCTTCAGCGCGTCGGCCGGGTCCTTGCCGCCGTCGAGCCCGGCCGCGGCCAGCATCTCGCGGGCGAGTGTGACCGTCAGCTCGACGACGTCCTCGGGCCCGCCGCCGTCGAGCACCTCGACCGACTCGCGCACCTCCAGCGCGTTGCCGGCGGTCAGCCCGAGCGGCGTCTCCATGTTCGTGAGCAGCGCGACGGTGCGCACGCCGGCGTCGGTGCCGAGCGCGACCATCGTCTCGGCCAGCTCGCGCGCGGACTCGGCGTCCTTCATGAACGCGCCCGACCCGACCTTGACGTCGAGGACCAGCGCGCCGGTGCCCTCGGCGATCTTCTTGCTCATGATCGACGACGCGATCAGCGGGATCGCCTCGACGGTGCCGGTGACGTCGCGCAACGCGTACAGCTTCTTGTCCGCGGGCGCGAGGTCGTCGCCGGCGGCGCACACGACGGCACCGGCGCTGCGCAGCACGTCGAGCATCTCCTCGGCCGACAGCGACGCCCGCCAGCCCGGGATCGACTCGAGCTTGTCCAGCGTGCCGCCGGTGTGGCCGAGGCCGCGGCCGGACAACTGCGGCACGGCGGCGCCGCACGCCGCGACCGCCGGCGCCAGCGGCAGGGTGATCTTGTCGCCGACGCCGCCGGTGGAGTGCTTGTCGGTGGTGCGTCGCTCGACGGCGGACCAGTCCATGCGCCGGCCGGTGCGGATCATCGCGTCGGTCCAGCGGGCGACCTCTCGCCGGGCCATGCCGTTGAGCAGGATCGCCATCGCCAGCGCCGACATCTGCTCGTCGGCCACGACGCCGCGCGTGTACGCGTCGACGACCCAGTCGATCTGCCCGTCGGACAGCTCGCCGCGGTCGCGCTTGGTCCGGATGACGTCGACGGCGTCGAAGGGTTCGGGTGCTGCCATGGTGGGATCATCGCACTTCCGGCGCGCCCTTAGGCTGGCGGGATGACGGTGCGGCAGGTGTGCCGCTGGTGTCTCGTGACGCTCACGCGAGCCGCACGCCGAGCCGCTCCAGCACCGTGCCGATCGGGTTGCAGTAGGTGAGTCCCTGGCCGTTCGGGCCGCCGGTGTCGCTGCCGGCGAAGAGCAGGCCGATCGCCTCGCGGGTGTCGGGCCGGTAGACCAGCGAGCCGCTGTCGCCGCCGGCGGAGAAGCCGGACGAGCCGGTGCCGGTGACCTCGAGCTGGTCGTCGAAGTCGAGCACGCCGGACGGGTACTGGACGCTGATGCCGTCGATCTCGATGGCGCTGACCCGGCCCTGGGTGACGCCGGTGGTGCGGCCGGCCTTCTCGACAGCGATGTCGTCGGTGACGGCGACCCAGCCGGTCAGCGCTCCGCCCGGGTACTCCGCCGAGATCTCGACGCCGTCGTCGAGGCGGGCGGTGGCGGCGTCGACGAGGTTGGGCGCCACCTCGTCGAGGGCGACGGCGCCGTCGAGGACGCCGATGCGGTCGGCGGCCGCCGCACCGCCGTCGGCCGGACCCGGCTGGACGACGACGTCACCGGCGGCGCCGCGGTCGGAGTCGGCCAGCACGTGGTTGTTCGACAGCACCAGCACCGCGCCGGAGTCGTCGACGACGAACCCGCCGATCGTGCCCGCCGTCACGTCGAGGTGCGCCACGGACAGCCCCGGCCGCAGCGGCCGGTGGCGGCCCTGCAGCTCGCCGGGCTCCCACTGCTGCGCCCGCACCACGCCGACGTCGCGGATGTCGCACTCGTCACCGGCCAGTTCGCGGCCGGCGGCGATGACCTCGTCGGCCAGCTCGGACGGCCCGAACGTCCGCACAGCCACCCCGTACCTGGCGGGGCCGACGACGCAGACGCCGACGGCGACGCCGCCGGTCGGTGTGTGCGGACGGGGTGGCGCGGCCAGGACCGCCGTCCGCCGGCGAAGTTCGGCCTTGATCTCACGCGCGGTCAGCAGCTCCATGGCGACTCCCGGGGACGGTCGACGGTGGGAGTCCCACCCTACGGGCGGTCAGGCAGGTCCTCGGGGCCGAACGCCTGCGGCAGCACCTGGTCCATCGTCTGGATCCCGAGCGGCGTCTCGACCAGCAGCTCCGCGCCGCCGTGCTCCCACAGCAGCTGGCGGCAGCGGCCGCACGGCATGATCAGGTGCCGGTCCGCGCCGCCGACGCAGGTGAACGCGACCAGCCGGCCGCCACCGCCGGCGACCAGCGACGACACCAGCCCGCACTCGGCGCACAGTGTGACGCCGTAGGCGGCGTTCTCGACGTTGCAGCCGGTGACGACGCGGCCGTCGTCGACCATCGCCGCCGCGCCGACCGGGAACCCGGAGTACGGGGCGTAGGCGCGCGCGGCCACCTCGACGGCGGCCGCGCGCAACGCGGCCCAGTCGATCGACGTCACGACTTCACGTAGGGTTCGCCGTCCGCGGCCGGCGCCCGCACGCGGCCGACCAGCCCGGCGACCGCGAAGATCGTCAGGATGTACGGCAGCATCAGCATGAACTCGCTCGGGATCGGCGTGCCGATGATGCCCAGCACGCTCTGCAGGTTGTTGGCGAACCCGAACAGCAGCGCCGCGCCGAGCGCGCCCAGCGGGCTCCACCGGCCGAAGATCATCGCGGCCAGCGCGATGAAGCCCTGGCCGGCGGACATCTCGCGGCTGAACGCGCCGACGTTGCCGAGTGTGAAGAACGCACCGCCGAGCCCGGCCACGGCGCCGCCGAGCAGGACGTTGCGGAACCGCACGGTGTTGACGCGGATGCCGAGCGTGTCGGCCGCCTTCGGGTGCTCGCCGACGGCGCGGACGCGCAGGCCCCAGCGGGTGCGGAACAGCGCGACGTGCACGAGCGCGACCGTGACGTACATGGCGTAGACGATGATCGTCTGCTCGAACAGCACCGGCCCGATCACCGGGATCTCGCTGAGCAGCGGGATCTCCACCCGCGGCAGTGTGCCGGGGCTGTTCCAGGTCGCCGCCTCGGGCGCCAGCAGCTGGCCGTAGAGGAAGTTCGTCACGCCCAGCACCAGCACGTTCAGCACGACGCCGACGATGATCTGGTTGACGATGTACTTGATCGCGAACACCGCCAGCACGAACGCCACCAGCAACCCGGCCACGATCGCAGCGACCAGCCCGGCGTACAGGCTCCCGGTCAGCGTCGCGACGACGGCGGACAGGAACGCACCGGCCAGCAGCTGGCCCTCGATGGCGATGTTGATGACGCCGGCCCGCTCGCACAGCACACCGGACAGCGCGCCGAACACCAGCGGCACCGACAGCGCGAGCGCGCCCTGCATCAGCGACGTGAACGAGATCTGCTCGCCGGCCACCGCCCAGACCAGGAACGCCAGCACGAACGCGATCGCGAACAGCACGGTCAGCCAACTCGGCACCGCCTGACCGGCGCGCACCAGCCAGGCCGCGTACAGCGCGATGACGACGCACACCAGCGACAGCCCGAGCGCGACCGGCCGCGACGACAGCGCCAGCGGGTCGATCTGCCAGGCGTCGGAGCCGGTCGAGATGCCGAACGTGCTGGTCTGGCCGGACTCGCCGAGGATGCCGAACGCGATGAGCGCGACCAGCGCCAGGAGAGCGAACGCGATGGGCGCCTTCCAGCTCGGCCGGACGGCGAGGTCCTGAACGGTCGGCGCGGGCGATGCCGTGACTGTCGACGCGCTCACGCGCCCCACCCCCTCTGCAGCCCGGCGACGGGTTGGCCGGCCGAGCGCACGGGCACCCGGAAGATGGCCCGCACCAGCGGCGGCGCCGCGATGAACAGCACGATGAGCGACTGGATGACGACGATGATGTCGATGGGCGTGCCGGTGCTGGCCTGCATGGGCACGCCGCCGGCGCGCAGCGCGCCGAACAGCAGGCCCGCGGCCACCGTCCCCCACGGACTGGCCCGGCCGAGCAGCGCGACGGTGATCGCGTCGAAGCCGATGCCGGCGGAGATGCCCGCGGTGAGGTAACGCTCGGTGCCGAGCACCTGCATGACGCCCGCGAGCCCGGCCAGCCCACCGGCCAGCAGCATCACCCAGATGTAGGTGCGGCTGACGGACATGCCGGCGGTGCGCGCGGCGTTCGGGTTGGCGCCGACCGCGCGGAACTCGAAGCCCATGGTGCTGCGCTCGAGCAGCCACCACACGCCGACGGCGGCGAGGATCACCAGCACGAACCCGAGGTGCAGCCGCGAGTCGTCGAAGAACCGCGTCAGCTGGGCGGAGTCGTCGACGATCGGGCTGACCGGGTTCGACGCGCCCGGCCGCTGGAACGCCGTCGTCGTCAGCAGGTAGGCGATGAGGAACCGCGCCACGTAGTTGAGCATGATCGTGACGATGACCTCGTGGGCGCCGGTGCGCGCCTTCAGCAGGCCCACGACGCCGCCCCAGATCGCGCCGCCCACGATGCCGGCCAGCACGCCGACGATCAGGTGCAGGCCGGTCGGCAGGTGCCAGGCGAAGCCGACGTAGCCGGCCAGGATGGCGCCCAGGATGATCTGGCCCTCGGCGCCGATGTTGAACAGGCCGGCGCGGAAGGCCAGCGCGATGCCGAGGCCGGCCGCGATCAGCGGCGCCGCGTTGGTCGCGGTCTCGGCCAGCGGGCGCAGCGCGCGGCCGACGATGTACTCGTTGACGTCGATGATGGAGCCGGTGAACAGCGCGCCATAGGCGTCGCTGACGGCGCTCCAGGCGGCCGAGAAGGTGTCGCCGGGCCGGGAGAAGAAGTAGTCGGCGCGGTCCTGCACGTCCGGGTCCGACACGGCGATCAGCACCGCGCCGATGAGCAGCGCCAGCACCACCGAGAGGATGGTCACCAGGATGCTGCCGCTGGTCAGCTCGCGCATGAACCGCTGGAAGACGGTCTCCTGAGGCGGCGAGGGCGGCTCCTCGGGCGCGCTCTCCGCGGGCGGCTTGGTCTCGGTCACGGCTGTCCGTCCTTCGGGGCGTCGTCGTCGACGGCGAGCGAGACCTCCGTCGGGTGCGCCTCGGCCTCCGCTTGCGCTTCGTCGGGCGCGATGCCGGCCATCATCAGGCCGAGCACGTCGCGGCCGGTGTCGCCGGGCACGATGCCGACGACGCGGCCGCGGTACATGACGGCGATGCGGTCGGCCAGCGCGCTGATCTCGTCCAGCTCGGTGGAGACGATGATGACCGGCGTGCCGTGGTCGCGTTCGCGGACGATGCGTTTGTGCACGAACTCGATGGAGCCGACGTCGAGGCCGCGGGTCGGCTGGGCGGCGATGAACAGCTTCAGCGGCCGCGACAGCTCGCGCGCGACGACCACCTTCTGCTGGTTGCCGCCCGACAGCGTCCCCGCCGGGGTGTCGATGCCGCTGGTGCGGATGTCGAACTCCTCGACCCGCTGCTCGGCGTTGCGGGCCAGCTCGGAACCGCGCAGCGACAGCCCGCGCGCGAACGGCGCCCGCTTGTAGAGGTCGAGGACGAGGTTCTCCGCGACGGAGAAGCTGGAGACGATGCCGTCGACGGTGCGGTCCTCGGGCACGAACCCGACGCCGGCGTTCAGCACGTCGTCGACGCCGCGGCCGAGCAGCTCGTTGCCGTCCAGCCGGATCGACCCGGTCACGTGCTCCTGCACGCCGAGGATCGCCTCGACCAGCTCCGTCTGGCCGTTGCCCTGGACGCCGCCGACGGCGAGGATCTCGCCGCCGCGCACGTCGAAGGAGACGTGGTCGACGAGGGTGGAGCCGCGCTCGTCGACGACGCTGAGGTCGGTGACGGAGAACGCGACGTCGCCGGGCTGGGCCGGCGCCTTGTCGACGGTGAGGCTGACGGCGCGGCCGACCATCATCGAGGCCAGCTCGCCCTCGGACGCGCCCGGCGACGCCTCGCCGACGACGGCGCCGCGGCGGATGACGGTGATGCGGTCGGCGATGGCCTTGACCTCGCGCAGCTTGTGCGTGATGAACACGATCGACGTGCCGTCGGCCTTGAGCTGGCGCATGATCGCGATCAGCTCGTCGGTCTCCTGCGGAGTCAGCACCGCGGTCGGCTCGTCGAGGATCAGCACGTCGGCCTTGCGGACCAGCGCCTTGATGATCTCGACCCGCTGCTGGACGCCCACGGGGAGATCCTCGACGTAGGCGTCGGGGTCGACGTTGAAGCCGTAGCGATCGGAGATCTCGCGGACGTCGCGCCGGGCCGCCTCCATGTCGAGCAGCCGACCGGCGCCGACGTGCTCCTGGCCGAGCATGACGTTCTCGGCGACGGTGAACACCGGGACCAGCATGAAGTGCTGGTGGACCATGCCGATGCCGGCGGCCATGGCGTCGCCCGGGCCGGCGAAGGCCACCTTCTGCTCGTCGACGACGATCTGGCCGTCGTCGGGCTGGTAGAGGCCGTACAGCACGTTCATCAACGTGCTCTTGCCGGCCCCGTTCTCACCGAGCAGGCAGTGGATCTCACCGGGCTCGACCACCAGGTCGATGGCATCGTTGGCCACCAGGCTGCCGAAGCGCTTGGTGATGCCGCGCAGTTCGAGCTTCAACGGCCGACCGCCCTCCTCGTGGTGCGGAGCGAAGTGAGCACGACCGTACCCCGAACGGCCCGCGATCCGAGCCGTTCGGGGTGGCCGTGACTGCCTGTCAGGAGAATGCCGCGTCCGACTCGACCACGAGGTCGCCGGAGACGATCTGCTCCTGGATCTGCTCGAGCTCGTCCTTCGTCTCCTGCGTGACGGTGGAGTCGAAGTCGTGGAACGGCGCGATGCCGACGCCACCGTTCTCGAGCGTGCCGACGTACGGCTCGTTGGTGAACGCGTCGTCCGCCGTCTCCTGCGTCGCCGCGAGGACCGCCTGGTCCATGCCCTTGAGGACGGACGTCAGGATGACGTCGCCGTAGTCGGGCGCGGACTCGAAGCCGTCGGAGTCGGCCCACACGATGGCGACATTGCCGACCGCCTGCGCCGCGATGGCCGCGCTCTCGGCCAGCGGGCCGGCGACCGGGTGCAGGACGTCGGCGCCCTGGCTGATCAGGTTGTCGCTGATCTGCCGGGCCAGGCCGGTGTTGGCGAAGTCGCCGACGAACTGGCCCTCCTGGGTGGCCTTGTCCCAGCCGAGCACCTGGACATCTTCGCCCTTCTGCTCGTTGTAGTACTGGACGCCGTCGTAGAAGCCGTCCATGAAGATGGTGACGGTCGGGATCTTCGCGCCGCCCCAGGTGCCGACGATGCCGGTCGTGGAGTGGGCGGCCGACGCGTAGCCGGCCAGGAACGCCGCCTCATGGGTGTTGAACACCAGCGGCTTGACGTTGTCGATCGGCGTCGGCGTGCCGGTGTCGTCGGTGTACTGGAAGTCGACGATCGCGAAGCGCGCTTCGGGGTTGGCCTCGGCCGCCTCGCGGGTGGCGTCGGCCAGCAGGAAGCCGACCGTGACGATAATGCCGCAGTCGTCCTGGACCATCGCGTCGACGTTCGGGCCGTAGTCCGCGTCGGTCTGCGACTCGGCGAACTTCGGCTCGCCGATGATGCCCTCGTCCTGGGCCAGCACCAGGCCGTTGTAGGACGTCTCGTTGAACGAGCTGTCGTTGATGCCACCCTGGTCGGAGACCATGCAGCCGGTGAAGTCGCCGCCGCCACCGCCACCGTCGGGGGACGACGTGTCGTCGCCGCCGTTCTCCTCGTCAGGAGCGTCGCCACAGGCCGCTACCGCGAGCGCGACCGCGCTCACCACGGCAGCAAGCCGAAACCTCTTGTTCATCTGCCCCTCCAGGCCCCAGATGGTCGATCGGCCGAGCCACTCGTGTCCGGTGGGGCCGAAATCGGAACGAATCCAAGGCGTAGGCTAACTGCCGATATCGCCATTTGAACGCACGCTGAACAGCCGAGATACTTCCGTGACCAAGTCGCTGTCGAACCGCCGCACAGCGAATGCGCCCCGAATGTCGCCTCAGCGGGTGCGTTTGACGATGGTCTGCACCTCGGCCACCGGGACGTTCACCGTCGCTTCGCGGCGCAGCGGATCGAGGTCGCCGCCGACGGTGGTGCCGTCCTGCTCCTGGCCCTCCCACGTGGCCGTCCACTCGGTGGCGGCGGTGACGGGATAGCCGCCCGGGTAGGCGACGGAGGCACGGGTGAACGCGACGGTGCAGCCGTCGGCGTCGGCCGCGTCGGGTTCCCAGACGCGCAGCGCCCGCTCCGGGTCGCACTGGCGCGAGCCGTTCGGCGACGCGATCGACAGCCCGTCGGTGGTCGCGGTGACCTCGGCCCACACGTCGGTGCCCACGATGTCGGCGCGGATCGTGCGGGTGCCGCCGCTGCCGCCGACCATCTCCGGGTCGACCACCCAGAACCAGGTGTCGACGTTGACGAACGTGGCGCCGTCGAGACCGTCGGACAGTTTCGGGTTCCGGTCGACCTCCGGCTCGTCGATCACCATGACGTCGCGGGCTTCGATCGCCAGCGTCTCGGGGTCGATGGCCGGCTCCGGCGGGTCGCCCGCGGCCCACGGGTAGTAGATGACCGGGACGTCGCCGTACGGACCGCCGAGCTCCTTGACCTCAGGCGAGCAGCTCGCCATCGCGCCCGGATCGCCCGAGCTGCCCGCCTCGATGCGGTACCAGGTGACGTCCTCACCGGCCGCCTCGCGAGCGATCGCGTTCTCGAACACCGACCGGTCGGGGAACATTTCACGCGCGAAGGTGAAGCTGCCGTTGATGTTCGGGTAGGCCTCTTCGTACCACTCCATCACGGCCTGCGGGTCGGTGGCGTCGACCGAGGTGCCGTCGAGCATGGAGGTGTTCAGCGTGACCCACCAGCAGACCGGCGGGATCGGCACGGTGTAGGTGCCGCCGCCACCGGGAGCGCCGTCGCCGGTGAACGTCACCTCGATGCCGACCTCGTAGCCGTCGCCGGTGTCGTCGCCACCGGAGCCGCCACGCGCTCCGGCGACCGCCGGCGCGGACAGCACCAGGGACACGCTGGCAACGGCGGCGGACAGGACCCTGACGACACGCCTCATGACTCACATCCGGTGGCATACATGGTCACAACTGTGGAAACCGGACCCTACCATCGGCGGCGAACGGCGTCAGGAGGCCGTCTCACTCGCAGGACTCGGGGTCGGTCTGCTCGGTGTCGGACGCCAGCCACACGCCGTCGACCAGCGTCATCGTCAGCACCAGGCGCTCGACCTCGGGCTGTGGCTCGGCCGCGCCGTCGGTGTACTGGACCCAGTCGCGCATGATGGTGCAGATGTCGACCTCGGCCGTGGTGTCGTCGACGGTGACGTCGCGCAGCTCGATCTGCGTGGGCTCACCGACGATGACCCGCCGCTTCGAGACGGACTCGACGAGGTAGTTGAGCAGCCGGCCCAGCTGCGGGTCGACGGCGGTGCGCATGATGCCGGACTGTTCGTCGCCGGCGCCGAACAAGACGGCGTCCCAGCTCGCCATGAACCGGCCGGCGGCCTGCAGCACCGCGCGTTCGTCGTCGGTGGCGCCGTCGGGCGGCTCGATCGGCAGTTCGCTCGGGAGCTCGACGACGCGTTCCTCGCCTTCGAGCTGGTACGGCGGGGTGAACGTGGCGCCCGGCTCGGGTGCGGGGGCGGACGGGCTGTCGTCGGGCTCGTCTGACGGCTCGGACGGGAGCGACGCGGATGCGGTGGCCGGGCCGGTGGCCGTTCCGTCGCCGAGGCCGGCGGGCTCCTCACCGGCCGACGAACACGACGCGGGCAGCAGGAACACGAGCACGGTGGCGCCCAGCGCCAGCACGCGTCGGCTCATGTGTCCTCCGTCGGGGTACGGGTGGGCACATCGTACGTTCCACCCCCGACAGGGCCTCAGATTCCGGTGGGCGGCGTGTACGTGCCCCACACCTCGCGCAGCGCGTCGCAGACCTCGCCGACGGTGGCCCGGGCGGCCAGCGCGTCGCGCATCGGCACCAGCGCGTTGTCCGTCCCCGCCGCGGCCGCCGCCAGCGCGTCGAGCGCCCGGCCGACGGTGTCGCCGTCGCGCGAGGACCGCAGCGCGGCCAGCCTGGCGGCCTGGGCCTCCTCGATCGTGGGGTCGACCCGCAGCGGCTCGTACGGCTCGTCGTCGTTGGTGACGAACCGGTTGACGCCGACGACGGTGCGCTCGTGGGCGTCGATCTGCTTGGCGACGTCGTAGGCGGAGTTCTCGATCTGGTCCTTCTGGAAGCCGCGCTCGATCGCCGCGACGGCGCCGCCCATGTCCTCGACCTGCGTCATCAGCCCGACGGCGGCCGCCTCCAGCTCGTCGGTGAGCGACTCGACGGCGTACGAGCCGGCAAACGGGTCGACGGTGCGGGTGACGTCGGTCTCGTAGGCGAGCACCTGCTGGGTGCGCAGCGCCAGCCGGGCCGCCTTCTCCGTCGGCAGCGCGATGGCCTCGTCGTAGGAGTTCGTGTGCAGCGACTGGGTGCCGCCGAGCACCGCGGCCAGCGCCTGCACCGCGACCCGGACCATGTTCACCTCGGGCTGCTGCGCCGTGAGCTGCACCCCGGCCGTCTGCGTGTGGAACCGGAGCATCTGCGACTTCGGGTTCGTCGCGCCGAACTCGTCGCGCATGACGCGGGCCCAGATGCGCCGTGCGGCGCGGAACTTGGCGATCTCCTCGAGGATCGTCGTGCGCGACACGAAGAAGAACGACAGCCGCGGCGCGAACTCGTCGACGCCCAGGCCGGCCGAGAGCGCCGCGCGGACGTACTCGCGCGCGTTGGCCAGCGTGAACGCGACCTCCTGCACGGGCGTCGCGCCGGCCTCGGCCATGTGGTAGCCGGAGATCGAGATGGTGTTCCAGCGCGGCAGCTCACGCTGGCAGTAGCCGAAGATGTCGCTGGTCAACCGCAACGACGCGGCCGGCGGGTAGATGTAGGTGCCGCGGGCGATGTACTCCTTGAGCACGTCGTTCTGGATCGTGCCGGTCAATCGGTCGCCCTGCACTCCTTGTTCCACACCCACCAGCTGGTACAGCAGCAACAGCAGCGACGCCGGCGCGTTGATCGTCATCGACGTCGACACCTCGCCCAGCGGGATGCCGTCGAACAGCACCCGCATGTCCTCGAGCGAGTCGATCGCGACGCCGACCTTGCCGACCTCGCCGGCCGCCACCTGGGCGTCGGAGTCGTAGCCCATCTGCGTCGGCAGGTCGAACGCGACGGACAGCCCGCCGGTGCCGGCCTCGACCAGCTGGTGGTAGCGGCGGTTGGACTCCGCGGCCGTGCCGAACCCGGCGTACTGGCGCATCGTCCAGGGCCGGCCGGTGTACATCGTCGGGTAGACGCCGCGGGTGAACGGGTAGCCGCCGGGCTCGCCCAGCCGCTGCGCCGCCGGCCAGCCGTCCAGCGCATCCGGACCGTAGACGGGCTCGATGGGGAGCCCGGACTCCGTGGTGCTCATGATGCTGCCCACCGTAGAGCTCCACGACGGTGCGTGGGTGGTGACTTTCTGCACACCAGCTCAGCCGAGCGGATGCACCGTCGTCTCGTGGTCGGCCTCGACGACGAGGAACCGCTCGCCCCGGCCGACCCGCCGGCCCAGCGGCAGCCGCTGCCGGCCGCGGTCGAGCGGGCCGGTGTAGACGTCGGTCTCGTGCACCCGGTAGAGCGGGTCGAGCCGGTGCAGCGTGACGTCGATGTGGGCGGGCCGGCGCAGCAGCAGCACGATGCTGTTGTCGCCGGACTCGTAGGCGGCCGCGCCGACGATGCGGGTGTCGCGGTTGGGCGCCGTGACGACCTCGCGGATCTGCGCCACGATGATCGACGGGATCGGCGCCAGGCCGTCGACGACCCGCAGCGTCGGGTTCTGCGCCTTCAGCGACGAGATCATCCGGTCCCGCTTCGGGCCGGTGACCGCCCGGCCGAGGGCCAGGATGTCGATGGTGGCGCCGTCGACGCCGTAGCGGACGCGGTCGGCGTCGGTCTCCTCGCGGACGACCATGCCCGCCTCGCGCAGTGCCCGGCCCAGTTCGTCGAGGACCCGTACTCGTTTCCCGACCAGCAACACGCGTGCCGGAGTCCCGATCTCGGTCGTCACTCGCTACCCCCAGGTCGCCCTGTCACGGCCCAGACGCCCGTGCCCGGCGCGAAGCCGGCAGGCGCACTCGTAGTATCGATCTTGCGGGTCGGCATCACTCAGCGTCACTGTGCGTCTCTCATAGTGAGAACCTTGCGTCTCGAACCGTCGTTGCCACGGCTGAGCCGACGCCATAGCGTCAACCGCCGTTCATGCGGCCATCCCCGTCGCGCCACCGGGCGCCAGCATCGTTGCGGACATGAGGGTAGCGATCGTCGCAGAGTCGTTCCTCCCCCAGATCAACGGCGTCACGAACTCGGTCTGCCGCGTCGTGGAGCATCTCACGCGACGCGGTCACACGGCCCTCGTGATCGCCCCCGGCGAGGGCGTGTCGGAGTACGACGGCCACCAGGTGGTGCGGGTGCCGTCGTTCGCGCTGCCGGGCAACGACGACAGCATCGTCGGCATCTCCACCCGGCGGCGCATCAGCAAGATCCTGCGCGACTTCGACCCCGACGTCGTGCACCTGGCGGCCCCGGTCTGGCTGGGCCGGGCCGGCATGAACGCCGCCACCCGGCTGGGGCTGCCGACGGTGGCGATCTACCAGACCGACGTGGCCGGGTTCGCCCGCGGCTACCGGCTGTGGCGCACCCTCGGCGACGAGGCCATCTGGTCCTGGATGCGCCGCATCCACGACCAGGCCGACCTCACGCTGGCGCCGTCGACGGCGAGCCTGCGGCAGCTGGCCGACCACGGCTTCCCGCGCCTGGGCCGCTGGGGCCGCGGCGTCGACCTCGTCCGCTTCCACCCGGCCCACCGCGACGAGCAGCTGCGCCGCGAGCTGGCCCCGAACGGCGAGGTCATCGTCGGCTACATCGGCCGACTCGCCCCGGAGAAACATGTCGCCTCGCTGACCGCGCTGGCCGGGCTGCCCGGCGTCAAGCTGGCCATCGTCGGCGGCGGGCCGAGCGAGCAGTCGCTGCGGGCCGCGCTGCCCGACGCCGCGTTCCTCGGCTTCCGCACCGGCGAGCCGCTGTCCAAGGCGTACGCGAGCCTCGACGTGTTCGTGCACACCGGCCCGGCCGAGACGTTCTGCCAGGCGGTCCAGGAGGCGCTGGCCTCCGGCGTCCCCGTCGTCGCGCCCAACGCGGGCGGCCCCGTCGACCTCGTCGACCACGGCTGGTCCGGCTACCTCGTCGACACCGGTGACGGCGAGCAGCTGCGGGCCGCGGTGGGGCGCATCGCCGCCGACCCGGTCCGCCGGGTCCGGATGGCCGCCGCCGCCCGCGAGTCGGTGTACGGGCGGTCGTGGGCGGCGATCTGCGACCAGCTGCTCGACCACTACGCGACGGCGATCGCGCGGAAGCGCCAGGCGGCTCCCGCGGCATAAGATGTCCTGCGGGTTAGGGTACCCTCAGTGAGAATTGTCACGGTCGAAACAGGGCTCTGAACAGGCCAGACGTGAGATTGGCCACGGACCCGACCATGGCGGCGGGGCTAACATGACCGGCGGCCGGGCGCGTACGCCCGGCATCCCCCGTCGCAATCGGAAGGCAGCACGTTCGTGCCCAAGGCGCCTGCTGGCACGCTCTATCGCGGCCGCGAAGGCATGTGGTCGTGGGTGGCCCACCGGGTCACCGGCATCGGCATCTTCTTCTTCCTCTTCGCGCACATCCTCGACACCGCGCTCGTCCGGGTGTCGCCGGAGGCGTACAACGAGGTGATCGCCACCTACAAGAACCCGATCGTCGGGCTCATGGAGGTGGGGCTGGTGGCCGCCATCGTGTTCCACGCGTTCAACGGCCTGCGCATCGTTCTCGTCGACTTCTGGTCGAAGGGGCCGCGGTTCCAGAAGCAGCTGTTCGCCAGCGTCCTGGTCCTCTGGGTGGTCCTGATGGTGCCGTTCACGATCCGCCACCTCTCCCACGTGTTCGGGGGCTGACCCGATGACGACGACGATTCCCGCCCCGCGAACGCCGCGGCGGCTGCGCGGCCGCACCAACACCGAGCTGTACGCGTGGATGTTCATGCGCGCGTCCGGTGTGCTGCTGGTCATCCTGATCTTCACGCACCTGTTCGTGAACCTGGTGACCGGCGACGGCATCAACGCGCTCGACTTCGGCTTCGTGGCCGGCAAGTGGGCCAACCCGGTCTGGCAGGTGTGGGACCTGATGATGCTGTGGCTGGCGATGCTGCACGGCACCAACGGGATGCGCACGGTCATCAACGACTACGCCGAGCGCGACCAGCTGCGGCTGTGGCTGAAGGTCGGCCTGTACACGGCCACCACCATCACCATCGTGCTCGGGACGCTGGTGATCTTCACGTTCGACCCGTGCCCGCCGGACGCGGCCGCCGACCTGCTGCCGTCGTTCTGCCCGGTGCCGTAGCACTGTGTTCGTTCCGAAAGGCTGATCAACCCATGCAGACCCATCAGTACGACGTGGTGATCGTCGGCGCCGGCGGCGCCGGGATGCGCGCGGCGCTCGAATCCGGCCAGCGGGTCCGCACCGCCGTGCTGACCAAGCTCTACCCGACCCGGTCGCACACCGGCGCGGCCCAGGGCGGCATGTGCGCCGCGCTGGCCAACGTCGAGGAGGACAACTGGGAGTGGCACACCTTCGACACCGTCAAGGGCGGTGACTTCCTGGTCGACCAGGACGCCGCCGAGGTGATGGCGAAGGAGGCCATCGACGCGGTCCTCGACCTGGAGAAGATGGGGCTGCCGTTCAACCGCACGCCGGACGGGCTGATCGACCAGCGCCGCTTTGGCGGGCACACCCGCAAGCACGGCGAGGCCGCCGTCCGACGGTCCTGCTACGCCGCCGACCGCACCGGCCACATGATCCTGCAGACGCTCTACCAGCAGTGCATCAAGCGCGACGTCGAGTTCTACAACGAGTTCTACGTGCTCGACCTGCTGTTCACCGAGGTCGACGGCGTCCGGCGCACGGCCGGCGTGGTGGCGTACGAGCTGGCCACCGGCGAGATCCACGTGTTCCGCGCGAAGGCGGTCGTGTTCGCGACCGGCGGCGCCGGCAAGGTCTACAAGACCACGTCGAACGCGCACACGCTGACCGGCGACGGCATGGCCATCGCGTTGCGCAGCGGGCTGCCGCTGGAGGACATGGAGTTCTTCCAGTTCCACCCGACGGGCCTCGCGGGCCTGGGCATCCTGCTGTCCGAGGCCGCCCGCGGCGAGGGCGCGATCCTGCGCAACAGCGAGGGCGAGCGGTTCATGGAGCGCTACGCCCCGACGCTGAAGGACCTCGCGCCGCGCGACGTGGTCGCCCGGGCCATGGCCAACGAGGTCCGCGAGGGCCGCGGCTCCGGCCCGAACAAGGACTACGTGCTGCTCGACCTCACCCATCTGGAGCCTTCGCACATCGACGCGAAGCTGCCCGACATCACCGAGTTCGCCCGCACCTACCTGGGCGTCGAGCCGTACACCGAGCCGGTGCCGGTCTTCCCGACGGCCCACTACGCGATGGGCGGCATGCCGACGACGATCGACGCCGAGGTGCTGGGCGACAACACGCACGTCGTGCCGGGCCTGTACGCCGCCGGCGAGGTGGCCTGCGTCAGCGTGCACGGCGCGAACCGCCTGGGCACCAATTCGCTGCTGGACATCAACGTGTTCGGGCGGCGGGCCGGCCTGGCGGCGGCGGCGTTCGCCGAGAAGGCGCCGCTGGTCGAGCTGCCGGACGCGCCGTCGGCCGACACCGAGGCGCTGCTCGAAGGGATCCGCGACCGCGCCGACGGCGAGCGGGTCGCCGTCCTGCGCCGCGAGCTGCAGGAGACGATGGACGCGAACGCGCAGGTCTTCCGGTCGGAGGCGACGCTGAAGCAGGCGCTCTCCGACGTCCACGCCCTGAAGGCGCGGTACGCGAACGTGTCCGTGCAGGACAAGGGCCGCCGGTTCAACACCGACCTGCTCGAGGCGGTCGAGCTCGGCTTCCTGCTCGACCTCGCCGAGGTCATCGTCGTCGGCGCCCTGGAGCGCAAGGAGTCGCGCGGCGGCCACTTCCGCGAGGACTACCAGAACCGCGACGACGTCAACTACATGCGCCACACCATGGCGTACCGCTCTGCCGAGGACGACGGGGTCCGCCTCGACTTCAAGCCCGTCGTCGTCACCCGCTACCAGCCGATGGAGCGCAAGTTCTGATGACTGCTGCTGTTGCCGACGCGCCGGTCGCCGGCGCCGTCCCGTCCTTCCAGGTCACGCTGCGGCTGCGCCGGTTCAACCCGGAGAGCGACACCGAGGCGCGCTGGGAGGAGCACACCGTCACCATGCACGGCACCGACCGGGTGCTCGATGCACTGCACAAGATCAAGTGGGAGATCGACGGCTCGCTGACGTTCCGGCGGTCGTGCGCGCACGGCATCTGCGGCTCCGACGCGATGCGCATCAACGGCCGCAACCGGCTGGCCTGCAAGACGCTGCTCAAGGACCTGCCGCTCGACAAGCCGGTCACCGTCGAGCCGATCAAGGGCCTCGCGGTGCTCAAGGACCTCGTGGTCGACATGGACCCGTTCTTCGAGGCCTACAAGTCGATCATGCCGTTCCTCGTCACCACCGGGAACGACCCGTCCCGCGAGCGCCGTCAGTCCCCCGAGGACCGCGCCCGCTACGACGACACCACGAAGTGCATCATGTGCGCCGCCTGCACGACCTCCTGCCCGGTGTACTGGTCCGACGGCCAGTACTTCGGCCCGCAGGCGATCGTCGGGGCCCACCGGTTCATCTTCGACTCGCGCGACGAGGGCGCCGAGCAGCGCCTCGAGATCCTCAACGACCGCGACGGCGTCTGGCGCTGCCGCACGACGTTCAACTGCACCGACGCCTGCCCGCGCGGCATCGAGGTGACGAAGGCCATCCAAGAGGTCAAGCGCGCCCTCCTCTTCCGCCGCGTCTGACGGTCGACCGCCTCGCCCCGCCCTCGCCCCTCGCCCGCCCAGTTCGTCACCTGATCATCTCCAGCATGTGGACAGAAAACGATCAGGTGACCAAACGCGCAGTGAGGGCAGCGTTAGGTCACCTGATCATCAGGCGTCGGTGTGTCCGTCCCATCCTCGGGCGATCAGCGCACGGATCAGCGTCTCGCCGACCGACTCCGGCCGATGCCTGATGGCGTACGACGTGGATCGGAGCAGGGTCCGGCCGTCGATCAGGATGTCGTTCGCCCGGTCCAGGTCGGAGTCCCACGTGACGACGTCGAGGTGACCACGACCGTCGACCTCGACCGAGAGCCGGTAGTCCGCCCAGTCCGCGTCGAGGTAGCGGCGCCCGTCAGGCCGCGGAAGGACCCGCTGACGGGCCGGTTCGGGCAGGTGGAAGGCGCGGACGATGACGGCGAACTCGCGCTCCGGGACGGACGCGATACCGCCGGCGGCTTCGTCGATGGTCTCCACGATCAGGGCGTGACGCAGACACAGGCCACGCCGTGACAGGGCGTCGTGCAGTTGCTCCGGCGTCACCAGACGTTGCTGTAATCCGGCGAGGACGATCGCGCGTGCCCGGTCGTCGCGAGCCGCCCACGCCGCGGCGTCGACGATGCTCCTGGACAGCCGGCATCGCCGCGGGACCTTGAGCGGATGCACATCGGCCTCGTCGAGGAACCTGGAGTAGTGCACCACGACGCCGGGCAGCCGCGGATCGCGGGTGCCGCAGGGCTGCGTCACGTCGATGTCGCTGGTCGAGAACCCCTGCAGCCCATCGAGCGCGGCGGCGGTCGGCCCGGCGAGCGCCGAGCCACGTGGCGAGCCCTTCACGGCCGCCTGCAGCCGCTGAGCCCGTCCGAGCGCGCCGTTGTGGCTGACGAAGACGTCCCGGCCGATCCGCTGCCACCGACGCGCGCGTAGCTCACGGCGACGTGGCGAGCGAAGTCCGGCGGCACCTCGCGGCGGTGCAGCACGCCCGCCTCGGCCTCCAGCAGACGCGCGAACGTCTCGCCGTCGCACCTCGCGCCCGGTGGATCCGCTGTCATGAGGACCAGCCCAGCGACCAGTCGGCGCGGTCGCCAGGGGCCGAGCCGGATTTGTGGACGACGGCCCGAATCGACGGCCCTTGTGGACATCGGCGAACCTGGTATCTTGTGTCGCATGGTACCTGGCGAGGGTCAGATCATGACCAACCTCCGGCGCGGGGCGTTGGAGTACTGCATCCTCGCCCTGGTCCGCGACGGCGAACGGTACGGGCTGGACATCGCCCGCGAGCTGACCGACGGCGTGCTGATGGCCGGCGAGGGCACGCTGTACCCGCTGCTGTCGCGGCTGCGCAAGGGCGGGCTGGTGGCGTCGTCGTGGCAGGAGTCCGACTCCGGGCCGCCGCGGCGCTACTACCGGCTGACGTCCGACGGGCGGGCGGCGCTGGACACGTTCGAGCAGACCTGGCGGCCGTTCCGCGACGCCGTCGACCGCGTTCTCGCCGACGGGCGAGGGTGACCGCCATGGAGGAGCCCATGCTGACCGCCACCCAGCACCAGCGCGTCGACCGCTACCTGGCCGAGCTGGCCGGCGCGCTCGGCGCCCTGCCGGAGAGCGAGCGGGACGACGTCGTCGCCGGGGTGCGCGAGCACGTCGAAGCCGCCCTGACCGGCCGGTCGCCCGTCACCGACGCGGACGTCGACGAGGTGCTGCGCGCGCTCGGCGACCCGCTGGCCATCGCGGCCGAGGCGACCGGCGACGACGGGACCGGCGGCGGCCCCGGTGCGGCCGGTGTGGCCGGCGCGGCCGGTGTGGCCGGCTCCGAGGACGGCCGCCGCCGCGACGTGCCCGTGCTGCAGCGCGACTGGGTGCCGGGCGCCGTGGTGGTGGCGCTGCTGCTCGGCCCGCTGGTGCTGCCGTTCTTCGTCTCGTTCGGCGGCATCCTGCTGCTGCCGTTCCTGCTGGTCACCGGGTGGTCGCTGCTCTGGATCTCGCCGCTGTGGACCGTGGGCGAGAAGTTCGCCGGCACGTTCCTGCTGCCGGCCACCGGCGTGGTGTTCTTCACGTTCTCGTTCATGTCCGGTGGCGGCACCGAGGTGTGCTCGGGGTCGGGGTCGTCGGACGGCACGTACAACGAGGCCTGCCGGACCGAGGGGGCGGTCATCACGCCGATCGCCGCGTGGGCCGTGCTCGGCGCCGTGGCCGTCGTGGCCGTCGTCACCGCCGTCGTCCTGTACCGGAACGGCCGGCGGCGGGCGGCGGAGCTGGCTCAGAGCTTCTCGACCGGCGCGTAGCGCAGCAGCAGCGTCTTCAGGCCGGACTCGCCGAAGTCGACGGTGGCCTGGGCGTGCTCGCCCTGGCCGTTGGTCGCGACGACGGTGCCCAGGCCGAACGCGTCGTGGGTGACGCGGTCGCCGGCGGACAGCGAGATGACCGGGCGGTTGCCGGCGCCGGTGGCGCGGCCGCTGACGGCCTGGCGCCGCGGTGGCGGCGGGGTGTTCCACTTGACCTGGTCGGCCTCGGTGCGGCGCCAGTCGATCAGCTCGTCGGGGATCTCGGCGAGGAACCGCGACGCCGGGTTGTGCGCCGGCGACCCCCACGCGCTGCGCAGCAACGCCCGCGACAGGTACAGCCGCTCGCGCGCCCGGGTGATGCCGACGTAGGCGAGCCGGCGCTCTTCCTCGAGCTCCTGCGTGTTGCCGCTGAGCGAGCGCTGGTGCGGGAAGACGCCGTCCTCGAGGCCGGTGAGGAACACCACCGGGAACTCGAGTCCCTTCGCGGTGTGCAGCGTCATCAGCGTGACCATGCCGTCGTGGTCGTCGCCCTCGGGGATCTCGTCGGCGTCGGCGACCAGGCTGACCTGCTCGAGGAACCCGGGCAGCGAGCCGTCGGAGTCTTCGCTCGCCTCGTACTCGCCGGCGACGGCGACCAGTTCGCGGAGGTTGTCGAGGCGGGTCTCGTCCTGCGGGTCGTCGGACTCGGACAGCTCGGCGACGTAGCCGGTGCGGTCGAGCGTCGCCTCGAGGACGGCGGCCGGCCCGATGCCGTTCTCGACCAGCGCCCGCAGCTCGTCGGTCAGCTGGACGAACCCCTCGATGGCGTTGACCGACCGGGTGGCGATGCCGGGTGCGTCGGCGGCCCGGCGCAGCGCCTGGAAGAAGGTGGTGCGGTCGCGCTGGGCCAGCGCCTCGACCATGGCCTCGGCGCGGTCGCCGATGCCCCGCTTGGGGACGTTGAGGATGCGCCGCAGCGACACGGAGTCCTCGGGGTTGGCGAGGAACCGCAGGTACGCCAGCGAGTCGCGGATCTCGCGCCGTTCGTAGAACCTGGTGCCGCCGACGACGCGGTACGGCAGGCCGACCCGGACGAAGATCTCTTCCAGCACCCGGGACTGCGCATTGGTGCGGTAGAACACCGCGACGTCGCCGGTGCGCGCCTCGCCCTCGTCGGTGAGCCGGTCGATCTCGTCGGCGACGAACTGCGCCTCGGCGTGCTCGTCGTCGGCCACGTACCCGACGATCTTGGCGCCGTCGCCGCTGTCGCTCCACAGCCGCTTCGGCTTGCGGCCGGAGTTGCGGGCGATGACGGCGTTGGCGGCGGACAGGATGGTCTGGGTGGAGCGGTAGTTCTGCTCGAGCAGGATGACCCGGGTGTCGGGGTAGTCCTCCTCGAACTGCAGGATGTTGCGGATGGTGGCGCCGCGGAACGCGTAGATGGACTGGTCGGCGTCGCCCACCACGCACAGCTCGGCCGGCGGCACCGCGGGCTCGTCCTCGCCGGAGATGACGCCGGCGCCGACCAGCTCGCGCACCAGCACGTACTGGGCGTGGTTGGTGTCCTGGTACTCGTCGACCAGGACGTGCCGGAACCGCCGCCGGTAGTTCTCCGCGACGTCGGGGAACGCCTGCAGCAGGTGCACCGTCGTCATGATGAGGTCGTCGAAGTCGAACGCGTTGGCCTCGGTGAGCCGGCGCTGGTACAGCTCGTACGCCTCGGCCACCATCTTCTCGTGGTGGGTGTCGGCCCGGGCCATGGCGGTCTCGTAGTCGATGAGGTCGTTCTTGAAGTTGCTGATGGCGTAGCTGAACTGCCGCGGCTGGTAGCGGCGTGGGTCGAGGTCGAGCTCGCGGCACACCATGGCCATCAGCCGGTGGGAGTCGGCCTGGTCGTAGATGGAGAACGTCGACGTGTAGCCGAAGACCTTCGCCTCGCGCCGCAGGATGCGCACGCACGCCGAGTGGAACGTCGACACCCACATGATGTCGGAGCGCTTCCCGACGAGGTCGGCGACGCGCGCCTTCATCTCGCCGGCGGCCTTGTTGGTGAACGTGATGGCGAGAATGGAGCCCGGGTGCGCGTTGCGCTCGCCCAGCAGGTACGCGATGCGCCGCGTCAGCACCCTGGTCTTCCCCGACCCCGCCCCGGCGACGATGAGCAGCGGCGACCCCTGGTGGATCACCGCGTCACGCTGCGGCCCGTTCAGGCCGTCGAGCAGCGCTTCGGGGTCGCGCGACCGCCGCCTGGCCGGCTTACTCGGCGTGGCCGACTCGGTCAGGGTGAGGTCGTCGAACAGGGCGCTCATTGCCGGCGGTCACACTCGCCTTCTCACTCGCTTGGCGCTGGCGCACCCAGCCTATGCCCGACCGCCGACAGACTCCGACCGAACACGCTTACGAACGCCGGGGCGGTCGCCTGGTCGTGCGCATGACTTCGCGCCAGACGGGAACCATCACGGGTGGGAGCTGTGGCGATGCTCGGCGACACCTTCACGCCGTACGGCCCCTCCCACGTGGCCGTACTGGTGGTCCTGGCCGCTCTGGCCTGGTGGCTGGTGCGGCGGGGACGCGCGGCCCGCAGCACCCGCACGGCGGACCGGCTCAGCGCCGGGTTCGCGGTCGTCTTCCTGGCGCTGACGCTGCCGCTGCAGGTGTACTTCAATCTGCCCGGCCGCTTCGACGTGGGCCTCTCGCTGCCGATACAGCTGTGCGACCTCGCCTGGCTGGCGGCGATCCACGCGCTCCTGACCCGCCGGCGCTGGTCGGCCGCGCTGACGTACTACTGGGGCCTCACCCTCAGCATCCAGCCGATCCTCACCCCCGACCTGGACGCGGAGTTCCCCGACCCGGCGTTCGTCCTCTACTGGTCGATGCACGGCCTGACCGTCGTTACGGCGATCTTCCTGACCTGGGGGCTGGGGCTGCGCCCCGGCTGGGACTCGTACCGGGTGGCGGTGGCCGCGACGGCCGCGTGGGCGGTGACGGTGTTCGCGTTCAACGCGGCGGCCGGCACGAACTACGGCTTCCTCAACGCCAAGCCGGACTCCGCGTCGCTGCTCGACGTGTTCGGCCCCTGGCCCTGGTACGTGGTGGTCGAGACGGCGCTCGTGGTGGCCGTGTGGGCCCTGCTCACCTGGCCGTGGACGCGGCCGCCACCTGCTGGTCGAGGAGGGCGCGATAGTCGTCGAGCTGCGCCCGGTGACCGGCGATGAGCTGCGCCTGGTAGTCGGCCTCGACGGCGGACCAGACGGGGATCAGGCCGGTGGACTGCTTGCAGGCGACGTCGGCGACGGCGGTGGCGATCTCGTCGGGGCCGGCGGTGTCGGACGTCCACCAGCGCGGGTCGTCGTTGGCGTCCATGGGCGCGGCATACCGGAACCCCGCCTCGGCCATGCACGCGGACCACGCGGCGAACGCGTCGAGCACCCGAGGGTCGCCCAACGCGGCGTGCCAGGCGTCGGCCTGGACGGTGGAGACCAGCTCCTGACCGTCGCGGAGCGCGGACGCCGACGCCGGCGCGACGGCGGTCGCGCGGGTCGCCGAGCCGAGACAGCCGCCTTCGGGGACGTCGTCGCGAGCGGCCGGCTCGCCGTCGGCTGTGACGCCGACCAGCACCTCGAGCTCGGCGTCGGTGTGCGCCTCGTAGAACTCGCGCCGCACGTCGGCGGTGGACGGCGGGTGGTAGCCGTGGGCGGCGGCGACCTCGGGGTCGGCGACGGCGTAGCGGCGGTCGTGGCGGCCGGCCGCGGCCGACGCGGTCTCGGCGGCGGTGCCGAACGGCAGCGGGTCGATGGCCGCGGCGTCGAGGCCGAGCGACGTCGCGCAGTCGCGCACGTGCGCCTCGCCGACCCGGCCGAGCAGCTCGTCCTCGGCGGCGGTGAACGCATACGCGTCGAGTGGCAGCGTCAACCCGGGCTCCGACGGCGCCGCACCCGGCGCGACGTCATCGGCCCGCGCCACCTCCGCACCCGGAACGGCGCCACCACCGGACGACTCGACGGCGACGTCAGCGGGCGCGGCGCCGCACGCGGCCGCGCACACGGCGACGGGAACGGCGAGGAGGACGGCGGAACGGAGGAGCACTCGGGCGGTCATGCCACGGCCTTTCGATGGCCACCGGTCAGCCGCACACCAGGGGCTGCTGGTGGCACCAGTTGAACGATGCGTTGTCGTTGTACGTGTCGCCGAGATTCCGCTTGGCCAGCGGCGGCACGTCGTCAGCCGGGCCAGCGTAACCGGAATTGAAGTAGACGCGCGCGGTGAAATAGCCGTCGCGATTCGACGCCGACGCGGCGTTGTTCTTCACGGTGACGCCGGAGCCCTTGCCGGAGCCGAGGAAGCGGTACGGCGCGAAGTCGCTGACCCGGTAGCGGAAGTCATGCAGGGCACCGGCCTGGCCGGAGTTGTAGTAGAGGCACAGCTCGAGACCGTGGCACCCGCCGTCGTGTTCGGCGGCGGAGGCTGGCGGTGTCACGCCTGTGACCAGCACACTCGTCAGGATCGTCGCGGCCGCGGCGGCGGCCAGGCGCCGGATCGGCGTCACTCGCGGACCTCCAGTTCGCACTCGGCTGCCCGCCACCCTAACCGACGGCCGCGCATCGGTGAACCGCCGGGGATCAGCTCCAGAAGACGGCGATCACGACATTCGCCGCGGACAGCCCGAACAGGGCGAAGAACAGTCCGTCGGCGATCGTCGTGCGTTTCCGGTTGGCGAAGCACAGCGCGGTGATGATCAGCACGATGACCAGTTTCACGCCGATCTTCGCGTTGTCGATGTCCTTGTCGAGAGAGTCGATGCCGGACGCCATGCCCACCATCGCCACGCCGGTGACGAGCTGCGTCAGCGCGCCGTGCAGCATCGCGAGGTTCACGACGCGGCCGCCGCGCGCGCTCAGCTGCACCATGATGCCGCCGAGCAGGCTGGCCAGGCCGAAGAAGTGCAGCACGAGCACGAGGTCGTAGACGAACTCCATGATCGGGCAGCCTACTACGCCGTGTCGTACTTCTCCGCGACGGGGTTAGACGAGGCGGCGGTCGGTCGCCCACCGGGTCAGCTCGTACCGGTTGGACAGCTGCAGCTTGCGCAGCACCGCCGACACGTGCGTCTCGACCGTCTTGACCGAGATGAACAGCTCTTTGGCGATCTCTTTGTACGCGTACCCGCGCGCGATCAGCCGCAGCACCTCGCGCTCGCGCTGGGTGAGGCGGTCGAGGTCGTCGTCGACGGACGGCGCCTCCGTGCCGGCGAACGCGTCGAGCACGAACCCGGCCAGCCGCGGCGAGAAGACGGCGTCGCCGTCGGCCACCCGGCCCACGGCGGACACGAGGTCGTCGCCGGTGATGGACTTGGTGACGTAGCCGCGGGCGCCGGCGCGGATGGTGCCGATGACGTCCTCGGCGGCATCGGACACCGACAGCGCCAGGAACCGGACGGCCGGCTCCTTCGGGTGCACCTGGCGGATCACCTCAGCACCTCCGCCGCCGGGCAGGTGCACGTCGAGCAGCACGACCTCGGGCTTGGTCCGCAGCACCACCGCGACGGCCTCGGCGGTGTCGGCCGCCTCGCCGACGACGTCGACGGTCGGCGCCTGCGCGAGCTCGGCGCGGACCCCCGTGCGGAACATGGCGTGATCGTCGACGAGCACGACCGTCACCGGGCCCGCGTCAGCCGGCCTGGTCTCGTCTGGCTTGGTCTCGCTCACGAGCTTCTCCTCGTCGACAGTCGGACTTCCGTGCCTTCGCCGGGCGCGGACCGGATGGTGGCCTCGCCGCCGTGCCGCTCCATGCGCCCGATGACCGAGCGTCGCACACCGAGCCGGTCCTCGGGGACGGAGTCGGGGTCGAACCCGGCGCCGCGGTCGCGGACGAACACCTCGACGCCGTCGTCGCCGGCCTCGACGAAGATGTCGATCTTGTCGGCGCCGGAGTGCTTGGCCGCGTTGACGGTCGCCTCGCGGGCCGCCTTGAGCACGGCCCGGGCGACATCGTCGATCTCGGCGTCGCCGACGGTGACCACCTCGACCGGCGTGCCGAACGCGTCCTCGACCTCGGCGGCCATCTTCGTCAGTGCGGCGGCCAGCGAGGACCCGTCGTCGACGAGGTCGCTGTAGAGCCAGGCGCGCAGGTCACGCTCCTGGCTGCGGGCCAGCCTTACGACGGCGCGCGGGTCGTTGGCCTGCTTCTGGATCAGCGCCAGCGTCTGCAGCACGGAGTCGTGCAGGTGGGAGGCCATGTCGGCGCGCTCCTGCGAGACGATGCGGGCGCGCCGCTCGGTCTCGAGGTTGCGCCACAGCTTCCACAGCCACGGCCCGATGATCAGCCCGACGCCCACGAGGATGACCAGCACGCCGCCCAGCGCGTCCATGGTCCGGTCGAATTGGCCCTGGCCGACGAGGAACACGACCACACCGGCCACGACGACACCGGCGCCGGCCACGACCCGCATGCCGGCGATCCAGCCACCCTTGCCGGTCAGCGCGGCCAGCCACGGCAGTCGCGGCGAGATGGCCGACAGCCGGCTGCGCTCCTGCTCGTCGGCGGCCCGCCACACCAGTGTCAGGCCGGCGGCGGCCAGCAGCAGCGGGAAGAACACGGCCGGGCTGACGCCCAGCGGGGTCTGCTGGACCAGCAGCCAGACGCCGGCGCCGAGCACGACCAGCGCGGCCAGCTGGCCGAGGTCGCCGGTGCGCTGCGAGAACGACCGGCGGCGGCGCTTGCCGGTGCGGGTGGCGGCGGCGAGGCCGGCCGGGGTGCGCGCCTCCTCGGCCTCGCGCTGGACGGTCTGGTCGAGCGGGGTGAAGATCCAGAGCGCGAGGTAGAGCACGACGCCGAACCCGGAGACGGCGCTGAGCAGGCTGAACGCGATGCGGACGGCCAGCGGCTGCACCTTGAACTGCGCGGCCAGCGCAACGGCGACACCGGCGACCATGCGGCCGTCGGAGGACCGGGCGAACCGCGGCGGCGCGCCCGGGTCGTCGGCGGGGCCGGGCGTGCGGGCGCCGGCGCGGCCGGCCGGCGGCGGATCGGCGGGCGGCAGCTCGCGTGGCCCCCGCTCGGTGGCCGCGGCGGCCGGCGTCTCCGGCTCGTGCTCAGGCCCCGCCTCGGGCTGTTGTTCCAGCACAGGCTCGGTATCGACCGAGGCAGCAGCCGCCGTGGTGGTGTCGTCGACGGCGTCGCCGGCAGCCTCGCCGGGGCGCGCCGAACCGCGCGCTGCCGGACCGGCAGCACGTGGCGTCGGCACAGTGCTCATGACATCGATGGTCACACGCGCGAGCGCGCGCCGCTATGAGGGACCTCCCGGAGATCCCGACTCGGGGGCCGTTCCGGGTCATCCCCGATGCATTCGGGCCGTCACCTCGGCATCATCGTTGGCATGAGTGATCTGCCTCCTGCCTCGCCCGCCGCGGGCGCCGGGCCCAGCGTCTCGGACGAGTTCCGGTCGCTGCGCCGCAGCCGGTCGGACCGAGTCGTCGCCGGCGTGCTCGGCGGACTGGGCCGGCGGCTCGGCATCGACCCCGTCATCCTCCGTGTCGCCATCGTCGTCCTGTCGATCTTCGGCGGCGTGGGCGTCCTGCTGTACGCGATCGGCTGGCTGGTGGTGCCGGCCGAGGACGAGGAACGCTCGATCCTCGACCAGGCGCTCGGCCGCGGCGAGTACCGCCGGTCGGGCACCGTCCCGCTGGCGCTGCTGCTGGCGGGCATCGGCCTCATCGCCGGCATCGGCATCATCGCCGGCACGTGGGACGGCGCCGTGCTGCTGCTCCTCGCCGTCATGGGCGTGTACCTGCTGCTGCGCCGCCGCGCCGACGACGAGTTGGCCCGCGACGACGTCCCGCAGGAGGCCGGGTTCGACTCGTACGTCTACGACCCCAGCGTCGCCCCGGCGACCGTGGCCGCGGCGGCCCCGGGTGGCACGGCCACCAGCACGGGCACCAGCACCGCCACGACCCCCGGCGGCACCGGCCCCGCCGGCGCGACCGGCCCCGCCACGGCCGCCGGTCCGCTCGGCCCGACCAGCGGCTGGCCGGAGGGCCCTGACTGGGGCCCGCCGCCCGAGCCGCCCACCCCGGCGCCGCAGCCGCCGCCCGCGCGGCCGGCCAAGCAGCGCTCGGCGCTCGGCCTCATCACGTTCTGCCTCGCGATGGTGTCCGTCGGCGTGCTCGCCGTGAACGACGCCACCTGGGCGACCTACCCGCCGGCCATGTACGTCGCGGTGCCGCTGGGCATCGTCGCGGTCGGGCTGCTCGTCGGCGCCTGGTACGGCCGGTCCCGCGGGCTGATCTTCCTCGGGTTCCTGCTGTCGATCGCGCTGGTCCCGGCCACCTGGCTGTCACAGTGGGACCTCCAAGATGTCGGCGACGCCACCTACACGTACGCGACGCCGAGCGCGGTGCCCACGGAGCCGCAGTCCCACGGCGTCGGTGACAACGTGTACGACCTCTCCGGCCTGACCCTCACCGACACCCAGACCGTGCGGCTCAGCGTCGAGCAGGGTGTCGGCGAGCTCACCGTCCTCGTCCCCCCGAACGCCGACGTCACCGTGTCGTCCGCGTCCATCGGTGCCGGCGACATGTCCATCCTCGGCGAGTCGCGCGACGGCGCCGGGCAGGAGTTCACCGACCTGACCGACACCGGCGCCGACGGTCCCGGCGGCGGCCGGATCGTGCTCGACCTCGAGATGGGCCTCGGCAGCCTGGAGGTGAACCGATGAAGCGTCACGACACGGACGTCGTCTCCCTGATCTTCGGACTTCTCTTCCTAGGAGTGAGCGCCATGTGGCCGTTCGTGCACTACGACGTGCTCGGCCTGTCCGGCCTGGAAGTCGCCATGCCGGTGCTGCTGGTCTCGATCGGCCTCGCCGGGCTGCTGGCGTCGCTGAGCAAGCTGCGTCGCGAGCGCGCGCCGAAGGCCTGATCCCTGGCCGCCACCGCCGTGTCGGGGTGGTCGGTGATCACGCCGTCCACCCCGGCCCCGAAGAACACCCCGAACTCCCCCAGCGCGTCGCCGTGGCCGGCCGCCTCCCGGCCGCGGCGACGATCGGCCGGCAGGAACGAGTTCTCGTTCCGGAACGTCCAGGCGTGCACCGCCATCCCGAGGTCGTGCGCGTCGGAGACCAGCCGGCCGGGGTGCCCCAGCCGGCCCTCCGGGTCGCGCGGCACCACCAGCGACTTGTGCGCCCCCAGCACCGTCGCGTACGACGCCACCTCGCGCAGGCCGGTCGGGGTGAGCAGGTCGACGAACCGGCGCCCGTCCTCCGCTCGCTCCCAGTCGAACGGCCGGCCGGTGATGTCGACCAGCTGCACCAGCGGCACCGACGTCCGGGCGGCCAGCCGGCGCAGCACCGAGGGCTCGTAGGACTGGACGAAGACGGGGATGCCGGCGCGCTCCAGCCGGAACGCCAGCAGCGCCGCCATCAGCGCGTCCTCCGCCGACAGCCCGCGCTCGGCGTAGTACGTCGGGTGCTTGAGCTCGGGATACAGGCCGACCGGGCGGCCGCGGCGCCGGCCGGCCTCGACCGCGAGCGTGATGATCTCGTCGAACGTCGGCACCCGCAGCCGCCCGTCATAGGCCTGGTTGGCCGGGCGCAGCCGCGGGATCCGCTCGCGCGCGTACAGCGACCTGACCTCGTCGAGCGTGAAGTCGTCGACGAACCAGCCGGTCAGCTCGCGGCCGTCGACCAGCCCGCGGCGGCGCCGGTGCGCGAACTCGGGCCGTTCGGCGACGTCGGTGGACGCCGACAGCTCGGCGTCGTGGCGGGCGACCAGGGCGCCGTCGCGGGTGAGCTGCAGGTCGATCTCGAGGAAGTCGGCACCGAGGTCGACGGCGAGCTGGTAGCCGTCCAGCGTGTGTTCCGGCCGATAGCCACACGCGCCACGGTGCGCGATGACGAGGGGCCCCAGGGTGTCCGACATGTGGTCAGGCTAGGCACCGACCGTGTCCCGCCGACCACGCCGATTCGAACTGGGCGTGACGCGCTGCCCAACGCACGCGCACAATCAGACACCTGAGACGTTTGCGGATCACTCCCACTCGATGGTGCCCGGCGGCTTGCTGGTGACGTCGAGCACGACGCGGTTCACCTCGCGCACCTCGTTGGTGATGCGGGTGGAGATGCGCTCGATCACGTCGTACGGCAGCCGCGACCAGTCCGCCGTCATGGCGTCCTCGCTCGACACCGGGCGCAGCACGATCGGGTGGCCGTAGGTGCGGCCGTCGCCCTGCACGCCCACCGACCGGACGTCGGCGAGCAGCACGACCGGGAACTGCCAGACGTCGCGGTCGAGGCCGGCCGCGGTCAGCTCCGCGCGGGCGATGGCGTCGGCCCGGCGCAGGATGGCCAGCCGGTCGGCGTCGACGGCGCCGACGATGCGGATGGCCAGGCCCGGGCCCGGGAACGGCTGCCGCCAGACCATCTCGGGCGGCAGGCCCAGTTCCTCGCCGACCGCGCGGACCTCGTCCTTGAACAAGGTGCGCAGCGGCTCGATGAGGGTGAACTGGAGGTCGTCGGGCAGGCCACCGACGTTGTGGTGGCTCTTGATGTTGGCGGTGCCCTCGCCGCCGCCGGACTCGACGACGTCGGGGTAGAGCGTGCCCTGGACAAGAAATTCAACAGGCTCGACACCATCTTCGCCCGCGGCGGCGACGATGTCGCGAGCGGCCGCCTCGAACACCCGGATGAACTCGCGGCCGATGATCTTGCGCTTCTCTTCCGGATCCTCGACGCCCTTGAGCTGGGTGAGGAAGCGGTCGGCGGCCTCGACGACGTGGAGGTCGACGCCGGTCGCGGCGACGTAGTCGCGCTCGACCTGCTCGGACTCGCCCTGGCGCATCAGCCCGTGGTCGACGTAGACGCAGGTCAGCTGGGCGCCGACGGCCTTCTGGACGAGCGCGGCGGCCACCGCGGAGTCGACGCCGCCGGACAGCCCGCAGATGACCCGCTTGCCGCCGACCTGCTGCCGCACGGCCGCGACCGTCTCGTCGACGACGTTCGCCATGGTCCAGGTCGGCCGGGCGCCGGCGATGTCGTAGAGGAAGTGCTGCAGGACCGCCTGGCCGTGCTCGGAGTGCAGCACCTCCGGGTGCCACTGCACGCCGGCCAGGCCGCGCGCGGTGTCCTCGAACGCGGCGACCGGGGTGTCGGGCGTGCCGGCCAGCACCAGGAACCCGTCGGGCGCGTCGGTGACGGAGTCGCCGTGGCTCATCCAGACCTTGGCGCCGGTGCCGACGCCCTGCAGCAGCGTGCCCTGCTGGGCGACGGAGAGGTCGGTGCGGCCGAACTCGGACTTCCCGGTGTGCGCGACGGTGCCGCCGAGCGCCCGCGCCATGGCCTGGAAGCCGTAGCAGATGCCGAACGCCGGGACGCCGGCCTGGAACAGCGCGGGGTCGACGGCCGGCGCGCCCTCGGCGTACACGCTGGACGGCCCGCCGGACAGGATGATCGCCTTCGGGTTCTTCGCCAGCAGGTCGGCGACCGGCATGGTGTGCGGGACGATCTCGGAGTAGACCCGCGCCTCACGGACGCGCCGGGCGATCAGCTGCGCGTACTGGGCGCCGAAATCGACGACGAGAACGGTGTCATGGGAGGTCTCGGCCACCTGCCCGAGCGTAGTGCAGACCTCGGCAGGACGCCGCACGTCCAGCAGAGTCACGGCCGGACGTCCAGGACCGATCGGGCGCTGGGAACGATCTCAGCGGGCGAAAACCAGGTGCGTCCGGCGTCGCGCAGTTCGTACCGTGGTATCTCGTGCGCGCCCTTCCTTTCGCCGATCCCGGCATCCCCGACACCCGCTCCCGCGCCAGGTTCCTGACCTGGGTGGCGCGGGCTCAGTGGCGCACGCTTCTGGTGGGCGCATTCTTCGGCATCGTCTGGATGGTCTCGCAGGCGTTGATCCCGTGGGCCATCGGTCACGGCATCGACGGCATCATCGACGACGACAACGCCAGCACGGCCCGCTGGGCGGCGCTCGTCGGCGGCCTGGGACTGATCCAGGCGCTGGCCGGCGTCATGCGCCACCGCGCGTCGGTGGCCAACTGGCTGTACGCGGCGTTCCGGGTCATCCAGCTGGTCTCGCGGCACACCGCGCGGGGCGGGCCGGCGGTGCCGAAGACGATGTCCACCGGCGAGGTCGTGGCCACCGTGTCCAGCGACTCCATGCACATCGGCCACATGATGGAGGTCGTGCCCCGGTTCGCCGGCGCCATCGTGTCCTACGTCGTCGTGGCGCTCATCGTGCTGAACACGTCGACCCCGATCGGTCTCATGGTGCTCATCGGCGTGCCGCTGCTGGTCGTCGCCATGGGCCCGCTCATCCGCCCGCTGCAGGAACGGCAGCGGCGCCAGCGCGAGGCGCTGGGCGACCTCACCGCGCTCGGCGCCGACACCGTGGGCGGCCTGCGGGTGCTGCGCGGCATCGGCGGCGAGAAGGTGTTCATCCGCCGCTACGCCGAGCGGTCCGAGACCGTCCGGGCGGCCGGCGTCCGGCTGGCCGGCACGCAGGCGCTGCTCGACGCCGTGCTGGTGCTGCTGCCGGGCGTGTTCCTGGTACTGCTGACCTGGGTCGGCGCGCGGCTGGTGCTGAGCGGCGACATCGAGCCGGGCGCGCTGGTGGCGCTGTACGGCTACGCGTTCTTCCTGCTCATGCCGGTGCGCACGGCCGGTGAGATGGCGTTCGCCGCCACGCGGGCCGTCGTGGCCGCGCGCCGGGTGCTGGCGGTGCTGGCGGTCGAGCGCGAGGTCGTCGACACCGCGGCGGACGCGCCCGTGGAGGCGCCGTCGGGGACGTTGGTCGACGACGCCACCGGGCTGCGGGTCGAGCCGGGCTCGCTGACCATGCTGGTCTCCGACGAGCCGGCGTTCACCGCGGCGCTGGCCGACCGGCTGGGCCGGCTGGTGCCCGGCAACGGCGTGCGGCTCGGCGACGTGCCGCTCGACGGGCTGCCGATCGCCGAGGTCCGCCGCCGCATCGTGGTGAGCGACCCCGAGCCGACGCTGTTCACCGGCTCGCTGCGCGGCGGGCTCGACCCGCACGGCCGGCACGACGACGCCGAGCTGACCGCGGCCATGGAGACCGCGTCGGCCGGCGACGTGCTCGAGACGCTGCGCGAGGGGCTCGCCGCCACGGTCGAGGAGCGCGGCCGGTCGCTGTCCGGCGGGCAGCGGCAGCGGGTCGCGCTGGCCCGCGTGCTGGTGCGCGAGCCCGAGGTGCTGGTGCTGGTCGAGCCGACCAGCGCCGTCGACGCGCACACCGAGGCGGCCATCGCCGGCCGGCTGCGCGACGCCCGTGCCGGGCGCACCACCGTCGTCGTCACCGCCAGCCCGCTCATGCTGGCCAAGGCCGACACCGTCGTCTGGTTCGACGACGGCCGGCTGGTCGCCACCGGCAGCCACGACGAGCTGATGAGCACCACCCCCGCCTACCGCCGCACCGTCACCCGAGAGGAGGACCCGGAATGAGCACCACGACGCCCCCGACCGGGGCGGCGCGCGCGGGCGCGCTGCCAGTCGCGACCCCCGCCGAGGTCCGCCGCGAGGCCGGCCTGCTGTTCCGCCGGCACCGCACGCCGCTCGCCGTCGCGCTGACCGTCCACGTGCTGGCGGCCTCCGCCGGGCTGGCCGGGCCGTTCCTGCTCGGCCGCATGGTCGACGCCGTCACCGGCGACGGCTCGCAGACCCGGGTCGACGTCCTGGCCGCCATCCTGGCAGGTTGCATCGTCGTCCAGGCGCTGCTCACCCGGGTCGCCATCCAGCGCTCGCTGGTGCTGGGCGAGCGGGTCTTCGCCGAACTGCGCGACACCTTCATCACGCGGGTGCTGAGCCTGCCGCTGTCCACCGTCGAGCGGGCCGGCACCGGCGACCTCGTCGCTCGCACCACCGGCGACATCGACGCGCTGTCGCGCACCGTGCGGTTCGCGGTGCCGGAGATCCTGGTCGCGGTCGTGACGACGGTGCTGACGCTGGCGGCCGCCGTGCTGGCCGGGCCGCTGGTGGCGCTGGGCGCCATCGTCGGCGCGCCGCTGCTGATCCTCGGCACCCGCTGGTACCTCAACCGCGCGCGGGCCGGCTATCTGTGGGAGCGGGCGGCGTACGCGACCATCAACGGCACCATCACCGAGACCGTCGACGGCGCCCGGACCATCGAGGCGCTCGGCCTCGGCGACGTCCGCGTCACCCGCGCCGACGACGACCTGCGCGAGGCGTTCGCGGCGGAGAAGCGGACGCTGTTCCTGCGCAGCGTCTGGTTCCCGACGGCCGAGATGGCGTACGTGCTGCCGGTGGTGGCCACGCTGGCGTGGGGCGCCTGGCTGGCGTCGGCCGGCCACGCCACCGTCGGGCAGATCACCACCGTCGTCCTCTACATGGTGCAGATCGTCGACCCTGTCGACCGCCTGGTCTCGTGGCTCGACGAGCTGCAGGTCGGGCTGACGTCGTTCGCCCGGGTGGTCGGCATCGCCAACGTGCCGCCGGACCGCACGCCGACGGGTGAGCTGCCCGCGGGCGAGGACATCGCGGCATCCGACGTGCGCTACGCCTACGTCGAGGGACAGGACGTCCTGCACGGGGTGTCGCTGGACCTCGCGCACGGCGAGCGGCTGGCCATGGTCGGCCCGTCGGGTGCGGGCAAGTCGACGCTCGGGCGGCTGCTGGCCGGCATCCACCCGCCGCGCACCGGCCGGGTCGACGTCGGCGGCGTCCCCCTCGTCGACCTCGACGTCGACCAGCTGCGGCGCGAGGTCGTGCTGGTCACCCAGGAGCACCACGTGTTCGTCGGCACGCTGCGCGACAACCTCGCGCTGGCGGCCCCGTCCGCGTCCGACGACGATCTGCGCCGCGCGCTGGCCGCCGTCGACGCCCTGGAGGCGACCGACGCGCTGCCCGACGGCTTCGACACCGTCGTCGGCTCGGGCGGCCACCCGGTGGGGCCGGCGTTCGCGCAACAGATCGCGCTGGCCCGCATCGTCCTGGCCGACCCGCACACGCTGGTCCTCGACGAGGCGACGTCGCTGCTCGACCCGCGGGCGGCCCGGCACCTGGAGCGGTCGCTGTCGGCGGTGCTGCACGGCCGGACGGTCATCATGATCGCCCACCGCCTCCACACCGCCCACGACGCCGACCGCGCCGCCGTCGTCGAGAACGGCCGCATCGCCGAGCTCGGCTCCCACCACGACCTCGTCGCCGAGGGTGGCGCCTACGCCGCCCTCTGGGAGTCCTGGCACGGGTCGTCAGCGTCAGCCGAAGCCCGCTGACCCATGATCATGTTCCCTCGCGGCGCCTCAGCGACCGCCAGGGAACATGATCATGGAATTGGGCAGGTGGGACCGCATCGACGGGCGCGACCTGTCCAGCCGCGGTCGCGCAGGACGCCGGCCTGCTGCTGCGCGACCTGGCACGGCTCACCGAAGATCTCGGTGTGGCCGTAGCGCAGGGTCCACGCCCCGCTCATGGTGGCGGCGTTGTCGCGGCGACGATCGCGGAACCGGCCCTCTCCGTCATGGCCGATCCGTCCGTCCAGCTCCACCCTGGTGTGGTAGCGCTCGTAGTCGACGTCGATCCAGATGACGCGCGCGCCCGCGCGGCGGCGTTGACGGCACCCGTGCGGCAGGCGGTGTGCCCGCTCGACCGCACGCAGGTGCTGGAGTTCCAGCGGCGACTGCGCACCGTCGGCGACGTCGACGAGCATCGCCTCGACCATCGCCCGCCAGCGGATCTTCTTGCGCCGCAGCAACGCCGCCGCCAGCCGGGTGGGTGTGGTCAGCCGCTTCTGGATCGCCGCCGTCACGAAGGACTCGACGTCGCGGGCGCGCGCAGCGACATCGACCAGGTCGAGGACGGTGTCGTCCACCCGTGTGCGCGGTGGGTTCGCCGTCGGGTGCCGAGTCAGCGGGAGCCGGTGCGCATAGTGCACGACGACGTCGTCAGCCCTGCCGCGGACCCGTCGGCTGACCGGGGAGGTGACGTGGATGCGATCGTCGACGCGGCCGGTCAGGCCATGCAGCTCCGCCGCTGTCGCGTGACTGGCCGCGGCGTCCTCCGACACCCAGAGAATGGCGGCCCAGGTGCACGCGGCCCGGTCGAGCGGGCCGCTGAAGGTGGCGAAGACTCGGGGGTGCGGCCGTTGCCAGCGTCCCGCCGCGACCCAGCGCCGCGCGACGCGGGCGTCGAGGCCGAGGCCACGCAGCTGGCCGGCGCTAACCAGGCCCAGCTGCCGCTGCAGCAGCTCACGCAGCCTCGCGCGGTCGTACGTCTGCGGCAGATCCATGAGCACGATCGTCCGCCGCCAACGAGGTCGCCGCGAGGGGCCCGACGCGATCTGTGGACAACTCCACCGCCTTCCCCATGATCATGTTCCCTCGCGGCGCCTCAGCGACCGCGAGGGAACATGATCATGGGGAACGGGCTAGGCGCGGCCGGTGCGGCGGAGGACACGGAGGGACTTGGCCATGGTCTCGGTGAAGGTGTCGTAGGACATGCCGGCCGGCGGGGCGATGTTGTGCACCCGCTGGACGGCGATGGCCTGCGGCTCGGTGTAGCGCAGGATGCCCTCGCGCCCGTGCCTCCGGCCGAGGCCGGAGGCGCCCATGCCGCCGATCGGGAGGTCGTGGCTGCCCCAGGCCGCGGTGTAGCCCTCGTTGACGTTGACGATGCCGGAGCGCAGCCGGCGGGCGACGTCGACGCCGCGGCGGAGGTTGGACGTCCAGACGCTGGCGTTGAGCCCGAACGGGGTGTCGTTGGCCAGGTGCAGCGCCTCGTCGTCGGAGGCGACGGGGTAGACGGAGACGACCGGGCCGAACGTCTCGAGGTCGGCCGCGAGCATGCCGGGCCGGACGCCGTCGAGCACCGTCGGCTCGTGGAACCAGGGACCGAGGTCGGGCCGGGCCCGGCCGCCGGTCAGCACGCGTGCGCCCTTCGCGACGGCGTCGTCGACGTGGGCGCGGACCTTGTCGAGCTGAGCCTGCGACATCAGCGAGCCCATGTCGCGCGAGTAGTCGAACGCCGCACCGACCCGCATCGACTCGACCCGGGCGAGGAAGCGCTCCAGGAACGGCTCGCGCACCGACGCCGCGACGTACACCCGCTCCATCGACATGCACAGCTGGCCGGCGTTGGAGAAGCAGGCCCGGACGGCGGCCTCGGCGGCGCGGTCGAGGTCGGCGTCGTCGAGGACGAGCATCGGGTTCTTGCCGCCCAGCTCCAGCGAGGCGCCGACCAGCCGCTCGCCCAGCCGCGCCGCGATGACGCGGCCGGTGGCGGTCGAGCCGGTGAACGACACGTAGTCGGCGTGCTCGACGACGGCGCCGCCGATGACCGGGCCGTCGCCGGACACGATCTGCCACAACGCCTCGGGCAGCCCCGCCTCGATCGCGATCGACCGCGCCAGCAGCGCCGTCAGCACCGCCTGCTGGTCGGGCTTGTGCACGATTGCGTTGCCGGCGACGAACGCGGGCAGGCAGTCGGAGATGGCCAGCGTCAGCGGGTAGTTCCACGGCGAGATGACCCCGACGACGCCCTTGGGGCGATGGCCCTCGATGGCCCGGGTCAGGCCGGGCAGCAGGCCCAGCCGGCGCCGCTCGCGCAGCACCCGCGGGGCGCGGACCGCCACGTAGCGGGCGGCCAGTGCGACGTCGGCGACCTCTTCGAACGCGTCGCGCCGGGCCTTGCCCGCCTCGGCCTGGACGAGGTCGGCGATCTCGGCCCGGCGGTCGAGCACGAGGTCGTGGATGTGCCCGATGATGCGGGCCCGCTCGGCGACCGGCCGGGCCGCCCACCAGTGCGCGGCGTCGCGGGCCGCCGCGAACGCCGTCGCGACGTCGTCGGTGGTGGACAGCGGCACCTCGGCCAGCGGGGTGCCGCTGAACGGCGCGACGGTGGCGACGCGCTCGGCTCGTGGCCGGGCGACGACGCGGTCGGTCAGACGGTCCAGGAGGGCGCGGTCGACGACGGTGTCGACGCTGACTGTGCTGCTCATCGAGCCCAGCCTACGGCTACCGCAGGACGGTGACCTCGACCCGCTGGAACTCCTTGACCTCCGTGTAGCCGGTGGTGGCCATGGCCCGGCGCAGCGCGCCGACGATGTTCATGGAGCCGTCGGCGAGGTAGGACGGCCCGCCGAGGATCTCAGACAGCGGCCCGATGGTGCCGACGTGCACCCGCTCGCCGCGCGGGAGGTCGGCGTGGTGCGACTCCGAACCCCAGTGCCAGCCGCGCCCCGGCGCCTCGGTGGCCCGGGCCAGCGGCGAGCCGACCATGACGGCGTCGGAGCCGCAGGCGATGGCCTTGGCGATGTCGCCGGACCGGCCGATCGAGCCGTCGGCGATGACGTGCACATACCGGCCGCCGGACTCGTCGAGGTAGTCGCGCCGGGCGGCCGCGACGTCGGCCACCGCCGTCGCCATGGGCACGGTGAGGCCGAGCACCGAACGGGTGGTGTGCGACGATCCGCCGCCGAACCCGACCAGGACGCCGGCCGCGCCGGTGCGCATGAGGTGCAGCGCCGCCTGGTACGTGGCGCAGCCGCCGACGATGACCGGGACGTCGAGCTCGTAGATGAACTGCTTGAGGTTCAGCGGCTCGGCCCGGCCGGAGACGTGCTCGGCGGACACCGTCGTGCCGCGGATGACCATGATGTCGACGCCGGCGTCGATGACGGCCTCGTGGTAGCGCTTGACGCGGGGCGGCGACAGCGCGCCGGCCACCGTGACCCCGGCCTCGCGGATCTCGCGCAGCCGGTCGGCGATGAGGTCTTCGCGCACCGGTGCGGCGTAGATCTCCTGCAGCCGGTTGAGCGCCTTGCCCTCCTCGAGCCCGGCGATCTCCTCGAGCAGTGGCTCGGGGTCGTCGTAGCGAGTCCACAGACCCTCGAGGTCGAGCACGCCCAGCCCGCCGGCCCGGCCCAGCTCGATGGCCGTCGCCGGCGACATGACGGAGTCCATCGGCGCGGCGAGCAGCGGGATCTCGAACCGGTAGGCGTCGATCTGCCAGTGCGTCGACACCTCTTCGGGGTCGCGGGTGCGCCGCGAGGGCACGATCGCCACGTCGTCGAAGGCATATGCTTGGCGGCCGCGCTTGCCACGGCCGATCTCGATCTCCGCCACCTGCAGAGGATATCGGAGTCGCGACGGCGCCCCGTCTACCGGCGCGAGCTGTAGTTCGGCGCCTCGACGGTCATCTGGATGTCGTGCGGGTGCGACTCCTTGAGCCCGGCCGACGTGATGCGGACGAACCGGCCGCGCTCCTGCAGCTCGGTGACGGTGCGGGCGCCGGTGTAGAACATCGACTGCCGCAGCCCGCCGATGAGCTGGTGGGTGACGCTGCCGAGCGGGCCGCGGAACGGCACCTGGCCCTCGACGCCCTCGGGGATCAGCTGGTCGTCGCTGGTGACGTCGGCCTGGAAGTAGCGGTCGCGCGAGCCGGTGGTCTCGGCGCCGCGCTTGCGTAGCGCGCCGAGCGAGCCCATGCCGCGGTAGGACTTGAACTGCTTGCCGTTGATGAAGATCAGCTCGCCCGGGCTCTCGGCCACGCCGGCCAGCAGCGAGCCGAGCATGACGGTGTCGGCGCCGGCCACGAGGGCCTTGGCGATGTCGCCGGAGTACTGCAGGCCGCCGTCGCCGATGACGGGGATGCCGGCCGGCTTGGCCGCCAGCGACGCCTCGTGGATGGCGGTGACCTGCGGGACGCCGACGCCGGCGACGACGCGGGTGGTGCAGATGGAGCCGGGCCCGATGCCGACCTTGATGCCGTCGGCGCCGGCGTCGACCAGCGCCTGGGCGCCCGCGCGCGACGCGACGTTGCCGCCGATGACGTCGACACCGCGGGCGGCGGGGTCGGCCTTGAGCCGGCGGACGACGTCGAGCAGCAGGCTGGTGTGCCCGTGCGCGGTGTCGACGACGAGCACGTCGACGCCGGCCTCGACCAGCGTCATGGCCCGCTCCCACGCGTCGCCGAAGAAGCCGACGGCGGCGGCCGCGACCAGCCGGCCCTCGGAGTCCTTGGTGGCGTTGGGGTACTCCTCGGACTTCACGAAGTCCTTGACGGTGATGAGCCCCTTGAGCCGGCCGGCGTCGTCGACCAGCGGCAGCTTCTCGATCTTGTGCTTGGCCAGCAGCGCGAACGCGTCGTCGGACTTGATGCCGACCGGGCCGGTGACCAGCGGCTGCTTCGTCATGATCTCGCGCACCCGGCGCTCGGCGAACTCCGCGGACGGGATGAACCGGATGTCGCGGTTGGTGATGATGCCCAGCAGCTTGCCGTCGTCGTCGGTGACCGGGATCCCGGAGATGCGGTACTGCCCGCACATGCGGTCCATCTCGGCCAGCGTGGCCTCGGGGCCGATGGTGACAGGGTCGGTGACCATGCCCGACTCGGACCGCTTGACGAGGTCGACCTGGTGCGCCTGGTCGTGGATGGACAGGCTGCGGTGCAGGACGCCCAGGCCGCCCTGACGCGCCATGGCGATGGCCATGCGGGCCTCGGTGACGGTGTCCATGGCGCTGGACAGCAACGGGATGCTGACCGAGATGTTCCGCGAGACCCGCGAGGTGGTGTCGACCTCGCTGGGGATGACGTCGGACTCGCCGGGCAGCAGCAGGACGTCGTCGAAGGTCAGGGCGAGAGGCGCGAACGAGTCGGACAGGGCGGACTGCATGGGGTCCATGACACTTTCCTGAGTCGGCGTGGGCGGTGCCTCCATCGTATGGCCGACCCCGACCGCGGATCCACCGACTCGTTCGCTCCCGCGATCGCTACGCCGGCGGAATCGGGTGGTTGGCCACGAGCAAACCCTCCGGATCGACGGCCGACCGGACCGCTCGCAGCCGCGGCCACGCCGCCTCGCCATATCCGGTGCGAGCGTCGGTCGGGGTCTCGGTGAAGTTGAGGTACTGCGTTCCGGTCGCGTACGGCGACATGGCGGCCACCAGATTGCGCGCCTCGATCGTGCCCTGCGCCGCCTGCTCGGGTGTCGCCGCGATGGTGACCCCGAACTGGAGGAACTGGCCGTCGAGCATCGGCAGGGCACCCGCGTCCAGCTGTGGCCGGGACAGCGCGCCGCCCAGTTGCCGGAGCTCGGCCATGAGCAACGACGAGCCGGAGTCCGGTCCCGCGGCGGCGAGGAAGGCGTCTACACCCGCGGTGGGCAGGCCGGCCAGCAGTGAGCTGTCCGACACCGCCGGGGTGGGCCCCTCCGGGTCCATGTGCAATCGCACCAGCGACGCGGACGGCACGGTCGCGAAGGTGTCCAGTTCGGGCCCGAGCTCGCGCAGCGGCTCGAGGATCGCGGCGGCGCGCGCGTCGTCCGCGAGCACGGCTCCGTTGATCACGACGAGCTGCCTGCCCCTGACCGGCTCCGGGATCTCGGGGAACGGCGGCAGTTGCAGGATGCGGAACGACGTCGTGACGGCGTCCGGCGCCTCGACGGCCCACTCCGCCCACCGAGGCAGCACGCGGGCGGCATGCGTCCAGTCGAACACGAACATGCCCGCGTACGCGACGGGGATGGGGTAGAGCCGAAACTCCAGCGCGGTGACGACGCCGAAGCTCCCGCCGCCGCCGCGAAGCGCCCAGAACAGCTCGGTCTCGTGATCGGGGTCGGCGCGTACCTGTGACCCGTCCGCCGTCACGAGCTCGACCGCCGTGATGCTGTTGGCCTGCAGACCCAGCTCGCGTGCGTACCAGCCGAGCCCACCACCGAGGGAGTAACCGACGATGCCGACATCGGGCGAGGATCCGTGCAGCGTCGCCAGACCGTACGGGGCAGTGGCGTCGACGGCATCGAGCCACAACGCGCCCGCACCGGCCCGGGCGATCCGGGCGTCGGCGTCGACCGTCACACCGGTCATTCCAGCCGTGCGCAGCAGGACGACGTCGTCCAGGTCGCCGGCGAGCGCGCCGGCGTTGTGACCGGCGCCCTGCGGCGCGACGCGCAGGCCCGCGGCGGCCGCGGCCCGGACGACGGAGGCCACCTCGGCCGCGTCGGCCGGAAACGCCACGGCCGCGGGGCGCTGGTCGAAGGCGACGTTCCACGGCATGCGGGCCACGTCGTAGCCGGGATCGTCGGGCAGATGTACGGCTCCGCACGAGTCGCGCAGCGCAGACGCGTCGGCGAGCTTGGGAAGGGTCGAGTCGGATGTCATGGAGTCCCCCTGACGAGTCGGGGTTCAGCCCCTCCATCGACCGCCCCCCTTGGCGACGATCCGCGACCGACGTGCCGCTGCGGTCGCGAGATCTCTCATCGGCATGCAACCGGACCACAAGGCAGGAGTCAATGGTGTGGGGATGGCAGCTACGGGCGCTGGTCGGCGACGCCGTCCCTGCTAAACCTCACCGTCGAAGGCCCGTTGGCTCCTGTGCGGCTGACCGCCGCGGTGCCCGGACCGCTCGTCCGGGCACCGCGGGCCGGCCCTCACCACCGATGGGCGACGTCGACGACCAGGCGCGAGCCGGCGCCCGGACCGTCCAGCGTGAACACCCGGAACGGCAGCCGGGCCCGCACGCCGAGCCCGATGGTCGTCTGCCCTTCGAAGCTGCCGGCCCACGCGACCTGGCGGAACGTCCGCCAGCCGGTGACGCGGACGAGCTCGGCCCGGACGGCCGGGGTGTAGGTGGCGTGGCCGCCGGCGTCGTGGGCCGGCGCGACCGCGACGACCTCGAGGTCGGCAGCGCCGCGCAGCGGCACCAGCTGGCCCGATCCGTCCATGCTGACGGACGAGACGTAGCGGACGCTGTAGCCGTCGGCGTCGCCGGCGAAGTCCAGGACGAGGCGGTCGAAGCAGGCGTGCCGCCCGGCCCGGACGTCGGTGAGCGGCGCGGTCTGCGTCACGGCCGCGCGTTCCGGCAGCGATCCCCAGCGCAGGCCGCAGTACGGCCCAGCGTCAGCGGCGGCTGGAGCCGCGAGGAACGCGAGGCCGGCGGTCAGTAATGCGGTGAGCATGGTGATGGTGCGTTTCATGATGATCCCCCTGGTGCCCGATGGTGATGACCCAGATGACGCGCGACCCGTCACCCCGGTTGACGCCGGGGACATTTCCTTACAAATCGGGCAGGGAGCGGCTGCCTGACGCGCGGCGCGGCGTACGCGATCCCGCGTATGCCCGGATACGTCCAGCACCCGACGACGGCGACGGCGGCTCGCCGCCACGCTGGCACCATGACGACCACGACGCACACCGAGACGCCTCCCGCGGCGCAGGCAGCGCCGGCGACCCCTGGCCCAGCCGCCCCCGTTGCACCGGCCCGCCGGCCGTGGCGGCTCGGCGGCCGCACCCGCAAGGCCGTGCTGGTCACCCACATCCTGTCCGCGGGCGCCTGGTTCGGCATGGACATCGTCATGGCCGTGCTGGTGTTCACCGCGATCGGCACCGACTCCGACGAGACCCGCGCCCTGGTCTTCCAGGCGCTGGAGCTGTTCGCCATCTGGCCGCTCGCGATCGCCGGTCTGGTGTGCCTGGCCAGCGGCGTGCTGCTCGGCCTGGGCAGCAAGTACGGGCTGGTGCGGTTCTGGTGGGTCGCGGTGAAGCTGGTACTCAACGTGCTGCTGTCGACCCTGGTGCTGCTGGCGCTACGTCCCGGCGTGCAGGAGGCGGCCGAGCAGGGCCGGCTGCTGGGCACCGGAGTGACCGTCCAGCTGGAGCCCGCCGACATGATCTACCCGCCGGTCGTGTCGACGACCCTGCTGCTGGTCGCGTTCCTGCTGTCGGTCTTCAAGCCGTGGGGCCGGATCAGCCGGCGGCGTGGATGAAGGTGAGCTTCATGGCCCAGACCGTAACCATGTTATGTCCAGCCGTCAACGTGTTACGGTGAGTCGTATGCACGAGTGGATCCCCGTACCCGGGACGGCGAAGGCCCGGCTGATCGAGGCCGCCATGCACCACTTCGAGCAGGCCGGCTTCGAGGCGGCCACCGTCACCGACCTGGCCTCGAAGGCCGGCGTCACGACCGGCTCGCTCTACCACCACTTCGGCTCGAAGCTCGGCCTCTACACGATGGTCCGCGACGACCTCGAGAAGCGCATCACCGACCGCATGGAGGGTGCGGCCGAGACGGTGGGCGGGCCGGGCCGGCCGGCGGCACGGGCGGCGCTGCTCGTGGCCTTCGACGCGACGGTGCGGTTCGGGGTGTGCCGGCTGCTCGGCGAGACCGCTCCGAGCGGCGCGGCGGACCCGGTGCGCGACACCCTGGCCGACCTGCTGCCCGACGACGTCCGAGTCGCCGCGGTGCCGCTGGTCGCGGCCTGGCGCGCGGCGCTGCGCGAGGTCGCCGACGGCGCACCCGCGGCCGGCGTGCGGGCCGCGCTGGAGTTCGTGCTGGCCTGAGCCGGCGAGCCGGCGCCGTCAGACCAGCTTCGCCAGGCGACTCAGCCGCTCGACGGCGTCGTGAAGCACATCGTCACGCTTGCAGAACGCGAACCGGACCAGCGACGCCGCCGCCTTCGGGTCGTCGTGGAAGACAGAGACCGGGACCGCCGCGACGCCGATCAGCTCGGGCAGCCGCTGGCACAGCTCGACGCCGTCGGCGAACCCGAGCGGCGCGGCGTCGGCGACGACGAAGTACGTCCCGCGCGGCACCGACACCGCGAACCCGGCCGCGCGCAGGCCGTCGACCAGCAGGTCGCGCTTGGCCTGCAGCCCGTTCGCCAGCCCGGCGTAGAAGTCGTCGCCGAGGCCGAGGCCGGTCGCGACCGCCGGCTGCAGCGGCCCGGCGCTGACGAACGTGAGGAACTGCTTGACGGCGCGGGCGGCGGCGACCAGCTCGGCCGGCCCGTGCAGCCAGCCGACCTTCCAGCCGGTGACGGAGAACGTCTTGCCCGCGGACGAGACCGTGACGGTGCGCTCGGCCATGCCCGGCAGCGTCGTGATCGGCACGTGGACGGCGTCGTCGTAGACCTGGTGCTCGTAGACCTCGTCGGTGACGACCACGGCGTCGTGCTCGACCGCCAGCGCGCCGATCAACTCCAGCTCGGCCCGGTCGAACACCTTGCCGGTCGGGTTGTGCGGCGTGTTGAGCAGGACGACCCGGGTGCGCGGCCCGAACGCGGCCCGCAGCTCCGCCTCGTCCAGCCCGAAGTCCGGCCAGCGCAGCGTGACGGTGCGCTTGACAGCGCCGGCCAGCGCGATCGATGCCGCGTAGGAGTCGTAGACCGGGTCGAACGTGACGACCTCGTCGCCCGGCTCGCACAGCGCGAGGATCGTGGCCGCGATCGCCTCGGTCGCCCCGGCGGTGACCAGCACCTCGCTGCCGGGGTCGACGTCGAGGCCGTAGAAGCGCTGCTGGTGCCGGGCGATCGCCGCGCGCAGTACCGGCACACCGGGACCGGGCGGGTACTGGTTCTGCCCACCGTGAATGGCCGCGCTCGCGGCGTCGAGGATGACCGCCGGGCCATCGGTGTCGGGGAAGCCCTGGCCGAGGTTGATCGCGCCGGTGCGGGTCGCCAGCGCGGTGATCTCGGCGAAGATGGTCGACGTGAACGGGCGCATCCGCTCGACGAGCGCGGGTCGGCGTGGTGGCACGCGTTCACCGTACCTGCGCGTGGTTGTCGACACCGACTGCGGCATCGACGACGCACTGGCCCTGCTCTACCTGGCCGGACGGCGTGCGGAGGGTGAGCTGTGCGCCGTCACGACGGTGCACGGCAACGCGCCGGTCGACGCCGTGGTCGCGAACGCCGGGCACGTGCTCGGGCTGGCCGGGCGGGCGGACGTGCCGGACGCCGTAGGCGCGGCGGGACCGCTCGGCGGCGCGCCGCTGCGGACCGCGCCGGGGACGCATGGCGCCGACGGACTGGGCGACGTCGTCGCGGCGAGGACGCCGCCGCGGGTCGTCGTCGACGCACCGGCCGCCGAGTACCTGGCCGGCCTCGCCCGCGACCGGCCCGGCCACTACGACCTGCTGACGCTCGGCCCACTGACCAACGTCGCGCTGGCGCTGGACCTGGAGCCGGCGCTGCTGACGCTGTTCCGGTCGGTCGTGGTGATGGGCGGGCCGGGGCCGGACGAGACCAACGTCCGGCGCGACCCCGAGGCGGCCGGCCGGGTGCTGCGCGCGCCCGCGCCGGCTGGCCGGCTCACCGTCGTCGGGGTGGACGTCACCGCGACTGTCGTGGTCGGCGACGACGCCGTGCGGCGGCTGCGCGCCGCCGGGAGGGAGCCGGCCGGGTTCGCCGCCGCGCTGGTCGAGCGGTACCGGTCGATCCGGGAACGCACGGTCACCCCGGTGCACGACGTGCTGGCCGCGGCGCTGCTGCTGCGACCGGACTGGATCACGGCGAGCCGTCCCGGCCCGCCGGTCGTCGTGACCGACGTGGACCGGGTGGCGTTCCTCGCCGGCTTCCTCGACACGTTGACGATGGATTTTGGATAAAACTCGGTCCGGAGGGATGATTTCCGCGGGTTCGGCCGCTTAAGATGAACGAAGCCCCGGAGCACCACTTGTGCTCTGATGCGTCTGCCCGGTCACTGGGCAGCTGGTTCGGCGGTCACCTTGGACCGTCTCCAACCAACCCTGCCCCCGTGTGGAGACCCAGTGGCGCTATCCCCCTCCCGATCGTTGCGTGCTGCCCTCGTCGTCGTCGCGGCGGGCGCGCTCGCGCTGGCCGGCTGCTCGTCCTCCGATGGCGACGACGACGACGCGACCGAGGCCGCGTCGACCGCCGGCGCCGGTGAGTTCGCGCCGGTCACCGTCGACAACTGCGGCTTCGAGGTTACCGTCGACAGCCCGCCCGAGCGCGTCGTCACCATCAAGTCGACGGCCACCGAGATGATGCTCGCCCTCGGCCTCGCCGACCGGCTGGCCGGCACCGCGTTCGCCGACGGCCCCGTCCCCGACGAGTACGCCGGCGACCTCGACGACGTCCCCGTCCTGTCCGACGACGCCCCCGGCCAGGAGGCGCTGCTCGACGTCGAGCCCGACTTCGTCTACGGCGGCTGGGAGAGCAACTTCGGCGCCGACACCGCCGGTGAGCGGCCGTCGCTGGCCGACTTCGGCGTCGCGACGTACGTGTCGCCGGCCGCCTGCCAGGAGCCCGAGTATCAGCCGAACCCGATGACGTTCGACGAGCTGTTCGCCGAGATCCACGAGGTCGCCTCGTTCTTCGACGCCACCGAGGCCGCCGACGCGCTGGTCGCGGAGCAGCAGGCGCTGCTGGACCAGGTCGACGCGCCCGGCGACGGCCTGACGGCGCTCTGGTACTCCTCCGGCGAGGACGCGCCGTTCGTCGGCGGTGACATCGGCGCGCCCGCGATGATGATGCGCGAGCTCGGCGTCGAGAACATCTTCGCCGACGTCGACGCCACCTGGTCGAACGTCAGCTGGGAGCAGATCATCGACCGGAACCCCGACGTGATCGTCCTGGTCGACGCCGCGTGGAACACCGCCGACAGCAAGATCGAGCGGCTCGAGGGCAACCCGGCGACCGCCGCGCTGCCGGCCGTCGCCGAGCAGCGGTACCTGACGTTGCCGTTCCCGGCCGCCGAGGCCGGCGTCCGCAACGCCCAGGCCGTCGTCGACCTCGCCGCGCAGCTGGAGGAGCTGGGCCTGTGACGGCGACCGCCGCTCCTCCCTCCGTGCCGGCCGCGCCGCCGGCCCGGAGGGCGGGTGCGCGCACGACCGCCTGGATCACCGTCATGGCGGTCGTGCTGGCCGCGTCGGTGACCCTGGCGGTGACGATCGGCTCGGCCGACCTGCACCCGCTGGACGTGTGGCGCTCGATCGGCGACCACCTGGGGCTGTCCTCGTCGTCGCTGTCGCAGCTGCGCGACGGCATCGTGTGGGAGCTGCGGCTGCCGCGGGTGCTGACGGCGGCCGCGGTGGGCGCCGCGCTGGCCCTCTGCGGCGCCGTCATGCAGACGCTGACCCGCAACCCGCTGGCCGACCCGTACCTGCTGGGGCTGTCGTCGGGCGCGTCGGTGGGCGCGGTGGCGGTGCTGATCCTCGGTGCCGGGTCGCTCGGGCTGCCGGCGGCCGCGTTCGCCGGTGCGCTGCTCGCGCTGCTGGTGACGTTCGCGCTGGCCAACCGGCGCGGCGAGCTCGCGCCGACGCGGACGGTGCTGGCCGGGCTGGCGGTGTCGTACCTGTGCTCGGCGGCGACGTCGTTCGTCATCTTCTGGTCCGCGACCGGCGACTCCTACCGCGAGATCCTCAGCTGGCTGCTGGGCTCGCTCGGCGGTGCGTCGTGGACCGACGCCGCGATCGTCTGGGTGGCCGTCGTCGTGGTGGGAACGGTGCTGGTGTCGCGGGCCCGGACGCTCGACGCGTTCGCGTTCGGCGACAGCACTGCCTCGACGCTGGGCATCAGCGTCAACGCGACCCGGTGGACGCTGCTGACGCTCGTCGCGCTGCTCACCGGCGCCGCGGTCTCCGTCAGCGGCGCCATCGGGTTCGTCGGGCTGATGCTGCCACACGCCGTCCGGTTCGTCGTCGGCTCCGGGCACCGGCGGGTGCTGCCGCTGGCGGCGCTGGCCGGGGCGAGCTTCATGATCTGGGCCGACACGCTGGCCCGCACGCTGTTCGATCCGCGCGAGCTGCCGGTGGGAGTCGTCACCGCCTTCCTCGGCGCGCCCGCGTTCGCCGTCCTGTTGCGCCGCCGAAGGGTAGGCCGATGACCGTTCTCGACACTCCCATCGTTCGTGTTCCCGCGGACGTCACCGCCCCGTCGTTGTCCGTTGTCGACGTCTCCTGGTCGGCCGAGGGCCGGCTGATCGTCGACGGCGTCGGGCTGACCGTCGCGCCGGGCACGATGACCGGGCTGCTCGGGCCGAACGGGTCCGGGAAGTCGAGCCTGCTGCGCACCGTCGCCGGGACCTACCGCCCCGACGGCGGGCGGGTGCTGCTGGGCGGCTTCGACCTCGGCGGCATGCGCCGCCGCGACCGCGCCCGCCGCGTCGCCGTCGTCGAGCAGGAATCGACCACGGACGTCCCACTGCAGGTCCTCGACGTCGTGCTGCTGGGGCGGACGCCGCACCGCGCTTCGGCGTCCGACGAGACGTTGGCGCTGGCCGCCCTCGAGACCGTCGGCATGCGCGACCTCGCCGGCCGTGACTGGCACACGCTGTCCGGCGGCGAGCGGCAGCGGGTGCACCTGGCCCGCGCGATCACCCAGCAGCCTGAGCTGCTGCTGCTCGACGAGCCGACCAACCACCTCGACATCCACTACCAGCTGGCGCTGCTGACGCACGTCCGGTCGCTCGGCGTGACCACCCTGGCCGCCCTGCACGACCTCAACCTCGCCGCCGCCTACTGCGACCAGGTCGTGGTCCTGGCCGGCGGCCGGGTCGCGGCCGCCGGTTCGCCGGCCGAGGTCCTGGTCCCCGACGTCGTCCGCTCCGTCTTCGGCGTCGACGCCGACATCCACCTCAACCCGCGCACGGGCCGGCCGGTGCTGACGTTCTCGCCGCTCTGACCGTCCGGTCCGCGGCCGGTGGGGTGGGAGCTTGCCCCTACCCCCTCAGGACGCCAGGTGATGCGCGGCGACCGCACCGTCGGCGTAGAGCTCGGTGGCGGCGCGGACGAATCCGGCGATCTGCGGTGAGCGGGAGTGCTCCGGCCAGACGGCGGCGATCGTGTACGGGCTGGCGTCCACGACGAGACGATAGGCGACGTCCGCGCGCGGGTGCTGGGCCGCGAGCGACCGTGGGACCAGCGCGACCGCCTGGCCGAGCGCGACGACCTCGATGAGCTGGGCGGGGTCGTGCACCAGCGGCCCGGCCGGCCCGGGCTCGCCGGCGCCGGCGCCGGGGTGGTCCTGGCCGGCCCAGTAGGCGCGTTCGGCACGGGAGGCGCCGGGCCAGTGCGGGATCGGCTCGCCGCGCAGGTCCGCGCAGTGCAGCCGCGTCCTGGCGGCCAGGCGGTGCCCGATCGGCACCGCGGCCACGCGGGGTTCGACGGTGAGCGGCTCGCTGTCCAGGCCACGGGCGTCGAAGTACGTGCTGAGCAGGCCGACGTCGGCCCGTCCGTCGCGCACCATGGCGGCCTGCTCCCGGTAGCCGCTGACGGCGGTGGTGACGCGGATCGCGCCGGGCAGTGCGCTGTAGGCGTCGACGATGCGGCGCGCCATGCCGGTCGCGATGCCCGGCTTCGCGGTGATCACCAAGGTCGGTTCGGACTGCGCCGCGCGGTGGGCGCGGCGAGAGACGGCGGCGACCACGTCGAGCGCGTGGCGCGCGTCGTCCAGCATGCCCGCCCCGAGGTCGGTCAGCGCGACCGAGCGGGTGTCGCGGTGGAACAGCGGCGCGCCCAGCCGGCGCTCCAGTTGGCGGATGGCCCGCGACAGCGGCGGCTGGGCGATGCCGAGGCGACCGGCCGCCCGGGAGAAGTTCAGCTCTTCGGCCACGGCGACGAAGTAGCGCAGGTCTCGCAGCTCCAGCGAATCCATACCGCCAGAGTATGAGTCCAGAGCGCATCGGTCCTTCTCGTCGCCCACCCGGCGGTGATGCGGTGAAGGCATGACGAAGGACACGATCACCCGCCGGCTCGGCCGGTTCACCCTCGACGAAGGCACCAGGCGCACCGGTCACGACCTCGGCCTGGTCGTCCTGCGCCTCGCGGTCGGCACGGTCTTCATCGCCCACGGCTGGGGTGACGCGACGCAGCCCGGCGGCGCCGGCGCGAACGTCGAGAACTACCGCGGCGCCGGCATCCCGCTCCCCGAGCTGAGCGCCTGGTACGGCGCCTACCTGCAGCTCATCGGCGGTGCGGCGCTGATCCTGGGCGGCCTGACCCGGCTGGTCGGGCTTGGCCTCGCGACCGTCATGGCCGGCGCGCTCATCTGGGTCCACCGGGGCGAGCCGCTGGTCATGGGTCAGGACGGCTCCGGGTCGGGCTTCGCGTTCATCATGCTCGCCGCGTCCCTCGCCCTGGTCGGCATGGGCGCCGGCCGGTACAGCGTCGACGGCGTTGTCAGGCGGTGAGCTTGGGCAGCACCTCGCGGCCGAAGACGTCGATCCAGGTGACCTGGTCGGGGCCGGCGTCGTGCAGGTAGATGTGCGTGGCGCCGGCGTCGAGGTAGCGCTGGATCTCTTGCCGGTGCACGTCGAGGTCCGCGGAGATGGTGACCCGGCCGTCGAAGTCCTCGACGCGGACCATCCGGGCGATCTGCTCGACGTCGTGCGGGGAGCGGATGTCGGCCTTCGAGAAGCGCATGGCGCCGTTCGGCCACTCGCGCAGCGCCTGGGCGGCGGCCTCGGCCGGATCCGGCGCCCACGACAGGTGCACCTGGACGATCTTCGCCAGCGCCGACGGGTCCTTGCCGGCCGAGCGGGCGCCCTCGTCGAACCGGCCGAAGAGCGCGGCGACCTTGTCGGGCGTGCTGGCGACGGTGATCATGCCGTCGCAGGAGGCGCCGGCCCGGCGGGCGGTGATCGGGCCGGACGTCGCGATGTAGACCGGCGGCGGCGTGTCGGGCATCGTCCACATACGGGTGCGCTCGAGGGTGAAGAACCGGCCGTCGTGGCGGACGTCGCGGCCGGTGAAGAGCTTCTGGATGATCTCGACGGCCTCGAACATGCGGGCGATCCGCTGCGGCGCCTCCGGCCAGTAGCCGCCGACGACGTGCTCGCTGATGGCCTCGCCGGACCCGATGCCCAGCCAGTGCCGGCCCGGGTACAGCTGCTCCAGCGTCGCCGCCGCCTGCGCGACGACCGCCGGGTGCCAGCGGAACGACGGGCAGGTCGCGCCGACGCCGACCGAGCCGCGGGTGCGCTCGGCCATCGCCGTCATGACGTTCCAGACGAACCCGGCCTGCCCCTGCTGCGGCGTCCACGGCTGGAAGTGGTCGTCGGCCATGACGCCGTCGAACCCGGCCGCCTCGGCGGCGACCGCCAGCCGCACCACCTCGGACGGCGCGAACCGCTCGAGCATCGCCGAGTACCCGACCCGCGCACGGCTCATCGTCTCCCCTTCGCCTACCGATGTCACCGGCTTCCCGGCGGTCGGACCTCAACGGATCCAGTATCGCCGCGCACCGGCCAGGCCTGTACGGTGCCTGATCCGCGCAGCGGCAGCTGGACGATCGGCGTTCCGGCAGATGTCAACCGATCGCTGCGGCAAACCTAAGGCTCATGCTGATCCACGAGGTCCAGCGGGTCCCTGAGCTTCCGGGCTGCCGGGACGAGGAGACGCTGTCGTGCCGCTGGAGGTCTGCCGTCTCATCCGACGGCAGACCTCCAGCGGGTCGAGCGGCTCCGGTGGCCCATGCTGGGCCGTCAGCCGACGAGGTCGACCCGGGCGCCCTCCTCGGCGAACTTCATGTCCTGGACCGCCCAAGGCCCCTAGGACGCCCGGCGCAACTCGTCGAGCGGCAGGTGCACGAGCGCGTCTGCGACGGTGTCGCCCGCGGCCAGCGCGGCCACCTCGTCCGCCGACGCGGCGCGGCCGAGCAGCCAGACGTCGTCGAGGTCGCCGAGCAGCTGGTTGGCGGCGTCCGGGCGCTGACCGAGGTGCAGGCCGACGGTCGCGTCGGTGGTGACGGAGCCGGCGACCGGCCCGGCCGACGCGGCCAGGACGCCGTCGACGTACAGCGCGAGGCCGCCGGCGCCGCGGGTGAGCGCGACGTGGTGCCACGCGCCGTCGGCGAACGAACCCGGCGCCGTCAGCGTGGCGGCGCCGAGGTCGGTGTCGACGAGCGCCCGGATCCGGTTGCTGCCCGGCTCCAGCCGGACCCACCACTGCGACCGCCCGCTGCCGGTGTTGTACGCCCACAACAGCGCCTGGTCGGCGGCGACGCCGGTCCGGAACCAGCCGGCCGCGGTGAACGGTCCGTCCCCGACGTCGAGGCGCTCGGTCCGGGGTACGGCGACGTGGTCGCCGGCGGCCGCGAGCCGCAGGGCACCGCTGACGGCGCCGTCGGACACCGTCACCGGCGCGCCGCCGACTACACCGTCCTGCCCGCCGCCGGACGCGTCGGGCGTCGTCACGACCGGCGCCACCCCGTGGTCGAGCTGCGCCTGCGGGACCCGGGCGAAGGTGATCCGCTCGTACGTGCCGGTGTCGCCGTTCTCGTACAACACGCCGAGCGTCCGCCCGCCCGCCTCGACCAGGTCGGAGTACGCGGCCGGCCCGTCGTGCAGGACCGGCCCGGCGGTCCACGTCGCGCCGGCGTCGAGGCTGTACCGCAGCTGCAGCGTCCGCCGCGCCGCCGGGTTCGACGGGCCTGCGTAGACGAGCCGGTCGTCGGCGCGCGGCAGCCGCAGCACCGAGCCCTGGACGACCGGCGTCACGATGGCCGGTTCCAGCACGAACGGCGCGTCGAACGTCTCGCCGCCGTCGCTGCTCGTGGTCGTCGCTCGGGTGCCGACGCCGGTGCCGTTCTGGTCGCGGGCGTTGAAGTAGAGCGTGCCGTCGGCCAGCTCGGTGACGGTGTTCTCGTTCGGGTTCACGACGCCGGTCAGCGGCGTGTCGATGTCGCCGAGCTGCCAGGTCAGGCCGCCGTCGTCGCTGTAGAGGGAGTGCGCGCCGTAATACTTCGCCTCCTGCCCGGTGTCGGACGAACCGGCCGGCGGGCTGGTCGAGTGGTTGGCCGGCGCGACCAGCCGGCCGCGGTGCTCGCCGTGCTCTAGCGCGATGGCATGCACCGGTCCGGTCGCGTACCAGCGCCACTCCGGCAGCTTCGTCGCGGCGGTGATGTCCTGCGCCGCCGACCAGGTGGCGCCGTCGTCGGTGCTGCGCTGGACGGACACGCGGCGGCTCTGCTCGGGCGTGACCTCGCCGCGCATGATCTCCGCCTCGGTGGCGTCGCCGGCGTTGTGCGTGCTGAGCAGGACGATGTCGCCGGTCGCGGGGTCGACGACGGGCGTCGGGTTGCCGAACACGTTCAGGCCGTTGTCGCCGACCACCTGCAACGGCCCCCAGGTGCGGCCGTTGTCGTGGGAGCGGCGCAGCACCAGGTCGATGTCGCCGGTGTCGCCACCGCCGCCGACCCGGCCCTCGGCGAACGCCAGCAGCGTCCCCTCCTCGGACCGGACGATCGCGGGGATGCGGAACGTGTCGTAGCCCTCGGTGCCTGACTCGAAGACGACGGTCTGCCGGACCGCGGCCGGCGTCGCCGCCTGAGCAGGAGCATGAGCAGCAAGAACGCTCGCCGGCAAGGCGAGCGTGAGAGCGAGGACGACGGGCAGGCGCATGGGGTCCTCCTTCGTCGGGGAAGACTCATCCCACATCACATATCGGATATGTGTCAAGATTGTGTCGAACCCATTGACGAGCGGTCGCGCAACTTGTTCCATATCCGACATGACGGACCTCACGCGGCGAGCGGCCCTCGCCCTGGCAGCGGCGGCCGGCCCGGTGACATGGGCGGCGGCCTCGACGACGACAGCGGGCGCGGCGACGGGTGCTGGCGGCGGGGCGACCTGGCGCCGACTGCCGGACGTCCCGGCCAACACCACGGACTGGCACGACGCGATCCCCGTCGGCGAGCCGTACTGGACGCAGCTCGGCCTGGCCGGGCCGCTCGCCGGCGCGCACGGCGACCACCTGATCGTCGCCGGCGGGGCGAACTTCCCGGAGACGGCGCTGACCGCGACCCGGGCCAACACGCTCGGCAAGGTCTACTGGACCGACGCGTTCGTCTACTCGCGGCGGACAGGCGGTTGGCAGGCGGCCGGTCAGCTGCCTGACGCCGTCGGCTACGCGGCGACGGTGAGCACCGGCGACGGCGTGCTGGTGATCGGCGGCGAGGGCTACCGCGGCGGTCCCGGCGGCACCCTGCAGCGTCCGGCCGAGAAGTTCGCCGATGTCTACTACCTGCGCTGGGACGCCCGCGGCGGGCGCCTCGTCCGCATCGACCTGCCGCCGCTCCCCCGCCCGATGTCCTACGCCGTCGCCGGCATCGTCGACGACGTCGTGTACGTCGCCGAGGGCGGGGACTTCGTCGCCCTCGGCCTGGACCACCCGGACCGTGGCTGGACGACGCTGCCACGATGGCCGGGCGACCCCCGCACCGTCGCCGTCGGCGCCGCGCAGGACGGCCGGTTCTTCCTGCTCAGCGGCCGGGCCCAGCACGCGGACAAGTCGTGGACGTTCTACCGCGACGCCTACGCCTACTCGCCGCGGCGCCGGTCGTGGGAGCGGATCGCCGACCTGCCGTGGTGCGTGACGGCAGGCCTCGCGCATCCCACCGGCCGCACCGGGCTGGTCGTCGTCGGCGGCGACAAGGACATCGATCGCTGGAACCTCATCGAGCACCACGTCGCGCTGCGGGCCGCCGCGCCGCCCGGGTCGCCGGAGTGGCACCGTCAGAACGACATCGTGACCTGGATCTACGACCACCACACCGGCTTCAACGGCGAGCTGCTGCGCTACGACACCCGGCGCGACCGCTGGACCACGGACGGCTGGTTCCCCGGCCCGCCGCCGGCCACCACCCCGGCCGTCAACTGGGACGGCGACCTGGTCGTCGCCAGCGGCGAGGTCGGCCCCGGCATCCGCACCCCCCGCGTCTGGCAGGCCGAGTTCTAGGAGCGACGCACGACGGGGCCGGCTCGCGCCGACCCCGATCGCTCCCTGCGGCTCGCCCGCTACCTCAGCAACGCAACGAACTGGTGCAAGGTGACACCCAGAACCGAGAACGCTCCGATGACCAACGGCCGCAGATCCCTCAGGATCTGTCCGATGACCTCGGTGTGCTGGCGCAGCTTTCGTAGCCTGCTCAGCATCGATCGCTCTCGCCTGTTGTTGTGGGCCACTCGGATGCCTTCCTGAGTGCTGAGGGCACCGGTGAACCGCTCTAACAGTCCGCCCGGTAGCCCATCTCTGGACTACGCCGGGCGAATTCCCGATGTAGTTAGCCGACCATCATGACATTCGGACAATCAGCCCGTCAACGGCTACCATGGGCAGTGGCTGGAGTAGGTGCTCTAACACCGTTGATCCCGGCCAAGCCCCGGTGCGTGCTGTTGTGGCCGCGCGCCGGGGCTTCTTCGTGCCTACTCCGTCAGGTAGCCGACGGCGTAGGCGGCGAGCCAGTGCTCCACCATGTAGTCGCCGACGACGACGTAGGGCAGGCCGGCCTCGGCGTGCACCGCGGCCGACTCCGTCAGGGCGGGCGCGGCGAGTGAGCCGGCCGGGAGCGCGCCCGCGACCGCCAGCATCGACCACGCCCGGCTGAGGTTGAGCCCGGCCAGATGCGCCAACTGCCCGTCCGACGGGTCGGAGACGGTGACCGGCGCGAACAGCTGCGCCGGTGACGACGTCGCGGCGCCGGGCAGGAACGCGGCGAACCACCCGCCGAACTCGTCCGGCGGAAGCACCCGTGCCACCAGCTCGGCCTCGGCCAGCGCCGGCGACAGGAAGTCGCTGCCGGACGGCTCATAGTGCGCCGGGTAGTCGGTGTCGGCGAGGTACCAGCGGCGGACGGCGTCGTCGATCGCGGCCCGCAGCTCCGTGTCCGCCGACGCCCAGTCGTACGAGCGCAGCAGCCCGAACGCCGAGTTCGGGTGCAGCCCGCCGCGCACCGGGTAGGTCTGCGACGGCAGCCAGGCCAGCAGGTTCGCCGTCAGCACGTCGGCCAGCGGACGGACCGCGGCCGCCCACGCGACACCGTCAGGGTCGGACCACAGGCGCAGCTCGTGCGCCAGCGTGAGCAGCCAGCCCCAGCCGTACGGCCGTTCGCGAGCGCGGCCGTACCCGGAGGCGAAGAACTCGGCCTCGCGCTCCAGGTTCGACAGGGCCAGGTGCGCGCCGAGGCCCGCCCGGACCTCGTCGGCCAGCGCCGGAGGCAGGTCAGAGCCGGCCAGCCGCAGCAGCCGGATCAGCACCCAGTGCATCTCGACCGCCGAGTGCCAGTCGAGCGAGCCGTAGAACGCCGGGTGCTGGTCGCGGTGCTGCCGGTACGGTCCGGGCTCGACGGCGTAGATCATCGGCAGGTGCGGGTACTCGCGGCCGATGCAGGTCAGCGCGGTGCGGGCGTAGGCGGCCGCGTTCTCGCCCAGCACGTCCAGGCGGTCGATCACCCGGCCGCCCCCTCGGGATCCAGCGGCGCGCCGTCACCCGACGGTGGCAGGTCTCCCCGCTCCACCGGCGTGCCGCCATCGACGCCTGGAAGGAGCTCGTCCAGTTCCTCGGCGTTCGGCGGGCGCGCATCGTCGACCGCGGCGCGCAGCGTGTCCTCGTCGACCAACTCGACCGGCGCGCTCAGGGTGACCGCGACGCCGTCGTGCACGGCGACGCACTCGTGCTGGTCGCCCGCGACGACGCAGCCGGCGTCGGCCCCGCCGCTCGGGTCGGTGGTGAGCATCGCGATGCCGCCCTCCGGCGACACGTACGCCGTACTGAACCCGGCGTCACCGGACACGCCGACCGACTGTGAGGCCGGCTCGAACCCGTCCAGCGAGACCGCGTAGACGGCGTCCGGATCGACGCCGATCGAGGCGGCGCGGGAGGCCAGCTCGTCCCCGTCGGCCGGTTCCGAACCACACGCGGCCACGACCAGCACAGCCAGCGGCACCACCAAGCGTCGCAACACCCTCATGCCGGCCATGCTCTCAAGCGAACGGCCCGGGCCCCCACGCAGGGGACCCGGGCCGTCGTCGAACAGAGAGGCAGAACCTCAGTGGCCGTGACCGTGGCCGTGGCCACCCTCGGCCACCGGCTCCTCGGGCTTGTCGACCACGATGACCTCGGTCGTGAGCAGCAGGCTGGCGATCGACGCCGCGTTGGCGACCGCGGAGCGGGTCACCTTGACGGGGTCGAGGACGCCCTGGGCGATGAGGTCGCCGTACTCGCCGGTGGCGGCGTTGTAGCCGTGGCCCGGCGTGCCGTTCTCGACGTTGGCCACGATGACGTAGCCGTTCTCGCCGGCGTTCTCGGCGATCCACCGCAGCGGCTCGACCAGCGCGCCGCGCACGATGGAGGCGCCGGTGGCCTCGTCGCCGGTGAGGTCGAGCGAGTCGATGGCCGACCGCGCGTGCACCAGGGCCGCGCCACCGCCGGAGACGATGCCCTCCTCGATGGCCGCACGAGTGGCCGACACCGCGTCCTCGATGCGGTGCTTGCGCTCCTTGAGCTCGACCTCGGTGGCCGCGCCGACCTTGATGACGCCGACGCCGCCGGCCAGCTTGGCCAGCCGCTCCTGCAGCTTCTCGCGGTCCCAGTCGGAGTCGGTGTTGTCGATCTCCGCCCGGATCTGCGACACCCGGCCGTCGATGTCGGCCTGGGCGCCGCCGCCGTCGACGACGGTGGTGGCGTCCTTGGTGATGACGATGCGGCGGGCCGAGCCGAGCACGTCGAGCCCGACCTGATCGAGCTTGAGGCCGACCTCCTCGGCGACGACCTGGCCGCCGGTGAGGACGGCGAGGTCCTGCAGGATCGCCTTGCGGCGGTCACCGAAGCCCGGCGCCTTGACGGCGACCGAGGTGAACGTGCCGCGGATCTTGTTGACGACCAGCGTGGACAGCGCCTCGCCGTCGACGTCCTCGGCGACGATCAGCAGCGGCTTGCCGGCCTGGACGACCTTCTCGAGCAGCGGCAGCAGGTCGCTGACCGACGAGATCTTGTTCTGGTGGATCAGGATGTACGCGTCCTCGAGGACGGCCTCCTGACGCTCCACGTCGGTGACGAAGTAGGGGCTGAGGTAGCCCTTGTCGAACTGCATGCCCTCGGTGAACTCGAGCTCGGTACCGAAGGTCTGCGACTCGTCGACGGTGATGACGCCGTCCTTGCCGACCCGGTCGAACGCGTCGGCGATGACCTCGCCGATGGTCGGGTCCTGCGCGGAGATGGCGGCGACCGCGGCGATCTCGGACTTCTCGTCGACCGGACGGGCCGACTCGACCAGGCGGGCGCGGACGGCCTCGACGGCCGCGTCGATGCCGCGCTTGATGCCGAGCGGGGACGCGCCGGCAGCCACGGACTTGAGGCCGCGGTGCACCATGGCCTGCGCGAGCACCGTCGCCGTGGTGGTGCCGTCGCCGGCGACGTCGTTGGTCTTGGTGGCGACTTCCTTGGCCAGCTGAGCGCCGAGGTTCTCGTACGGGTCCTCCAGCTCCACCTCGCGGGCGATGGTGACGCCGTCGTTGGTGATGGTGGGAGAACCGAACTTCTTGTCGAGGACGACATTGCGGCCCTTGGGGCCGAGCGTCACCTTGACCGTGTTCGCGAGGGCGTCGACACCGCGCTCCAGGCGCCGGCGGGCTTCCTCGTCGAACTCGAGGATCTTGGGCATGGGGAACCGGTCCCTTTCGGAGGGTCTTGCTGAACGTGAAAAACGCCCCGACCCGAGCCGGCAACGAGGCCGAGTCGGGTCAGGGCGTCAGCGCGTCACTTCTGGACGATCGCCAGAACGTCACGGCCGGAGAGGATGAGCAGCTCGTCGCCGCCGTACTTCACCTCGGTGCCGCCGTACTTGGAGTAGAGCACCACGTCGCCGACCTTGACGTCGAGCGGGATGCGCTTCTCGCCCTCGTCGTCCCAGCGGCCCTCGCCTACGGCGACGACCTCGCCCTCCTGGGGCTTCTCCTTGGCGGTGTCAGGGATGACGAGCCCGGACGCCGTGGTCTGCTCCGCTTCGAGCGGCTTGACCACGATGCGGTCCTCGAGTGGCTTGATGGAGACCGACACTTGTCTGACCTCCCCTTTCGCGGGATGTCACGAATGCTTCTGTGGACCGGCCGCATGCCGCCGCCGTCGCGGGTGCCGGCGACCTCGACCGTTGGCACTCTCATGGTGAGGGTGCCAGTCCTCAAGTTAGCACTCGGTCGAGATGAGTGCTAGTCCGCACCTGGTGAGAGGCTGACGGCCGTGCAGACGGCCACGTTCGACGCGCTCCGGACCGCCGCCGGCGCCGCGCTGCTGGCCGAGGCGACCGCGGCGTACGGGCGCGAGGACGGGTTCGCGCTGGGCACCCGGCTGCGGCGGACGCACGACCCGGACCTGGTGGCGGCGGCGCTGACGCAGGCCCGGCTGCGGGCCCGCGCGACGGACAAGTTCGCGCCGGCCGACGCGGCCCGGATGTTCTTCACGGTGGACGGCTACGAGCAGGCGACCCGGGTCGCCGTCGCCCGGCACCGGGCGGCGCGGCTGGCGACGGCGCTCGGGCCCGGCGCGGCCGTCGCGGACCTGTGCTGCGGCGTCGGCGGCGACCTCGTCGAGCTGGCCCGGGCCGGGCTGACGGTGACCGGCGTCGACGTGGACCCGCTGACGGCGGACATGGCGACGGCGAACGCCGAGGCGCTGGGCGTGCGGGCCGAGGTCGTGTGCGCCGACGCGACGACCGTGGACCGGACGGCGTACGCGGCGGTCGTCTGCGACCCGGCCCGCCGCGGCGGCCGCGGCCGGGTGTTCGACCCCGACGCGTACCGGCCGCCGTGGTCGTTCGTGCTGGAGCTGCTGGCCGGGACGGCGTGCGTCAAGGTCGCGCCCGGACTGCCGCACGAGCGGATCCCCGGCCGCGTCGAGGCGGAGTGGGTGTCCGAGCGCGGCGAGGTCAAGGAGGCCGCGCTCTGGTCCGGCGGACTCGCCGGCGACGGCGCCCGCGTCGGGCGGCGGGCGACGCTGCTCCCGTCGGGGGCGACGCTCACCGACCGGGACGATCCTGGGCCGGTCGTCCGCCCGCTGGGCGAGTTCCTGTACGAGCCGGACGGCGCCGTCATCCGGGCCGGCCTGGTGACGGCGGCGGCCGCGCGGGTCGGCGGCGGCCTGATAGACCCGTCCATCGCGTACGTCACCGCCGACGCCGCCGTCAGCACCCCGTTCGCCCGCGGCTACCTCGTCCTCGACACGCTGCCCTATGACGTCAAGGCGCTGCGCCGGTACGTGCGCGACCACGGCATCGGCGTGCTGACGGTGAAGAAGCGCGGCGTCGGCGTCGAGCCGGAGAAGCTGCGGGCGGCGGTCCGGCCGCGCGGCGACCGGACCGCGACGTTCGTCGTCACCCGGGTGGCCGGCACGGCGACGGTGATCGTCGCCGACCCGCTCTGAGATCCTTGTGGACATGGCGGGCAAGCAGAGCGCGGGGATCCTGCTCCACCGGGCCGGACCGGACGGCGTCGAGGTGCTGCTAGGGCACATGGGCGGGCCGTTCTGGGCGAAGAAGGACGCCGGCGCGTGGTCGCTGCCGAAGGGCGAGTACGACGACACCGAGACGCCGGAGGCGGCCGCGCGGCGCGAGTTCACCGAGGAGCTGGGCCTCCCGGTGCCGGCCGGCGAGCTGGTCGAGCTGGGCACCGTCAAGCAGTCCGGCGGCAAGACGGTGACGGCGTGGGCGCTGCGCGGCGACCTCGACCCCGGCGCCGTCGTGCCCGGCACGTTCGAGCTGGAGTGGCCGCCGCGCTCCGGCCACACCCAGGAGTTCCCCGAGGTCGACCGCGTCGCGTGGTTCCCGCTCGACGTCGCCCGCGAGAAGATCGTCAAGGCCCAGGCCGCCTTCCTCGACCGCCTGGCCGGGCTGGTCAGCTGAAGCGGGCGACCGCCGCGACCAGGCGGTCGACGTGGTTGCCGTAGACGGCGTCGACGCCGGTGGCGAGCAGCTGGTCGATGGCCGAGCGGCTCTGCGCGTCCCAGCCGAACGCGTGCACGCCGACCTCGTGGAACAGGTCCACGTAGATCGGCGTCCAATCCAGCCGGTGCAGGTTGACCGCGTCGACGCCGCGCGCCGCCAGCGTGCGGGCCCGGCCGCGGACGCCGTCCTGCAGGCGGCTCACCCGGGTGGAGTCGACCAGCCGGACGTCGGACGCCTGCGCCCGCCACGCGGTCACCACCGACAGTGACGGGTGACACAGCCAGGTCCGCTCCGGCGCGCCGCCCGCTCGGACCGCCGCGACCACTGGCGCGAACGCGGCCGGGTCCTTGACGTCCAGCGACAGCTCGAAGTCGGTGCCGCAGGCGGCGTACAGCTCCGCCAGCGACGGCACGTGCGCCGGCAGCTCCGAGCGCGGCAGCTCCGCGATCGGCCGGCGCCGGAACCGCGGCCCCACCACGCCGTCGTGGTCCAGCACGACGACGCCGTCGGCGCTCACCCAGGCGTCGCTCTCGAGGCCCGACGCGCCCAGGCGCAGCGCCAGCTCGAACGCCGACAGCGTGTTCTCGCGCTCCCGCGCCATGGCGCCACGGTGCGCGAACGTGATGGGCGGGATCCTGGGGACGCTCATCGGTGCATCCTCTCAACCCTTGTCACGACGTGGTCGTGCTGCGAGGATTGGATCTTGAGCCAGCCCGCTCACCGCTTGCCCATGCCCGCCGCTGGCCGCGTCGGGTGCGCGTCGTCCCCGCCAGGCGCGATGCCTGTGACTCGCACTCGCTGGCGAAGCGATGCCTCTTGTCAATGCGTTGAGTGGTTTCACTACGCAAAAGGCGTGAGATTGGGCATTCCGTAATTAGCGGAAGGCGTGTAACACTTCCGGACATGCAGATCCCCTTCACGTCGTCCACCCACAGCAGCCTGGGCGTGGAATGGGAACTGCAACTGGTCGACCCCGAGACCCGCGAACTGACCTCCGGAGCCGTCGAGATCCTGGACGAGATCCGCCCGGCCGGCGCCGACGAGCACCCCAAGGCCAAGCACGAGCTGCTGCAGTCGACCATCGAGGTCGTCACCGGGGTGTGCCAGACGGTCGGCGAGGCCCGGGCCGACCTCGCCGAGACGGTGCGCACGGTGGCCAAGGCCGCCGACCGCCGGGGCCTGGCGCTGATGTGCGCCGGCACCCACCCGATCACCAACTGGAACAGCCAGAAGATCAGCCCGAAGCCGCGCTACGAGCAACTCGTCGAGAATCTGCAGTGGCTGGCCCGCCGGCTGCAGATCTTCGGCGTCCACGTCCACGTCGGCGTGCGCTCGCCGGAGAAAGTCATCCCGATTGTCAACGCGCTGACGTCGTACGTGCCGCACTTCCTGGCGCTGTCCGCCTCGTCGCCGTACTGGGTGGGCCACGACACCGGACTGGCGTCGGCGCGCAGCAAGGTGTTCGAGGCGCTGCCGACGGCCGGGCTGCCGTACCAGCTGTCCGGCTGGGACCAGTTCGAGAGCTACATGGGGACGCTGATCTCCACCCGCACCATCGACTCGGTCCGCGAGGTCTGGTGGGACATCCGCCCGCACCCCGACTTCGGCACCGTCGAGCTGCGCATCTGCGACGGCCTGCCCACGCTGGACGAGGTGTGCACCATCGCCGCGCTGGCCCAGTGTCTGGTCGAACGGCTGGATCGCGAGATCGACCGCGGCTACCGGCTGCCGTCGCCGAAGAACTGGGTGGTCCGCGAGAACAAGTGGCGCGCGGCCCGGTTCGGCCTCGACGCGGAGATCATCGTCGACGACCAGGACACCGTCGTGCCCGTGCGCAGGGCGTTGCTCGATTTGGCCGACGAACTCATGCCCATTGCCCGTAGACTGTCCTGCACCGCCGAACTCGCCGGCATCGAACGCATTGTCGCGCAAGGTGCCAGCTATCAGCGGCAACGGACAATTGCAGAGGCGAACGGCGGTGATTTGACCAAGGTCGTCGACAGCCTCTTGGAAGAGATGGCAACGGGGTTGTGACCGAGTGACCTACGACTGGCTTGCGAGCTGGCTCGATCTTCATACCGACGAACTCATCGCGCTGCGCCGCATGATCCACGCGCGGCCCGAGCTCGGCCTGAAGGAGCACCAGACCACCGACCTGCTCGTCCGGCAGCTGACGATGTCCGGCCTCGAGCCGCGGGTCCTGCCGCGCGGCACCGGCGTGGTCGTCGACATCGGCACCGGCTCGCGCACCGTCGCGCTGCGCGCCGACATCGATGCTCTGCCGCTCCCGGACCTCAAGGACGTCCCGTACCGCTCCACCGTCGACGGCGTCTGCCACGCCTGCGGCCACGACGCGCACACCGTCATGGCGCTCGGCGCGGCCATGGCGCTGGCGAAGGTGCCGCAGCTGCCCGGCCGGGTGCGGGTGATCTTCCAGCCCGGCGAAGAGATCATGGCCGGCGCCCGCGAGGTCATCGCCGCCGGCGCGCTCGAGGGCGTCGAGCGGGCGTTCGCGCTGCACTGCGACCCGCGGCTGCCGGTCGGCCAGGTCGGCGTGCGGTCCGGGCCCATCACGGCGGCCTGCGACCTCGTCGAGGTGCGCCTGTCCGGCCCCGGCGGCCACACCGCGCGGCCGCAGCTGACCGTGGACATCGTCGACACCATCTCGCGCATCGCGGTCGACGCGCCGGCGCTGCTGGCCAGGCAGATCGACATCCGCGCCGGGTTCTCGCTGGTGTGGGGGTCGGTCCAGGCCGGCGGCCCGCCCAACGCCATCCCGTCCGAGGGCGTCCTGCGGGGCACCGTCCGGGTGCTCGACCACGCGGCCTGGGCCGACGCGGAGAAGTACGTCCGCGCCGTCGTCCGCGACCTCGCGCACCCCAGCGGCGCCCGGGTCGAGATCGACTACGAGCGCGGTGTGCCGCCGGTGGTGAACGACGAGGCCAGTGTCACGCTGATGCGCCAGGCCCTCGCCGCCGAGCTCGGCGCGCACGCCGTCACCGGCACGTCGACCAGCATGGGCGGCGAGGACTTCGCCTGGTACGGCGAGCACGTGCCACTGGCGCTGGCCCGCATCGGCGTGCACGGCAGCGCGCTGGCGAAGATGGGCGACCTCCACCAGGGCGACTTCGACATCGACGAGAAGGCGCTGGGCTACGGCGTGCGGGCGTTCGTCAGCACGGCGCTGGCCGCGCTGACCGCGTCGCGCTGACCTCGCCGGCTAACAGGGGTCGCCGGTGGCGACGACCTCCCACACGGTGGCGGCCGGGCCGATGTACTGGCTCTCGCCGGCGGGAACGCAGTCGTAGTTGAACGGCGCCGGCGGCAGGACGATGTGCCAGCGGACCTCCTGCCCCTGTGACGTGCAGTTCGACCAGTAGCGGTTGCCGTTGACCACGTAGGTTCCGCAGACCTCGGAGGCGGGCGCCGGAGCGACCCCGGCGGCCAGCAGGCTCGCCACGAGTCCGGCCGCCGCCGCGCTCAGCCCCAGGGTTCGTCGGGATCGCTGCACGGTTCCCCCTCCGAATAGGCGTTGACGATCGGGTCACGGAAATAGCCGGAAACGTGGACGAATGCGGTACCCACCTGGTAGTAGCCGCATGGGGGTGGCACCGCCGCGGCCGGGGCTGCCGCACCGCCGGCCAGCAGGCCGCCTGCGGTCACCGCGGCGACGGCGCACGACACAATTGCCCGTTTCACGGTAGTTTCTCCATTTCAATGTGGGAACACGTAGTTACATTTCCACTAACTACCCCATGATGAAACGCATAAACCCCTTGTGGCTTTCAGCCCGGGCAGCCCTGCTGCTCGGCGCCGTCGACGGGGACCGGCAGGGTGCCGCGGGCCGGTGACGTGCCGGCCAGCACCTCGGCCAAGGCCCGGAACGCTCCGGGCGTCCGCCCGTACAGCGCGATCTTCACCGGCGCGTCGCTGGCGCCCAGGGCGTACGGGCGGTCCAGCGCCACCACGACGTCGCCCGAGCCGGGCTCCGTCCCGCCGAGCAGCCGCACCGTGGTCGGCGCGCCGGCATCGGTCGTGAGCCCGGCGGCGGCCGCGGCCTCGTCGAAGCGGACGCGGTCGGCCTCCTCACCGCCCACCACCCGGATGACGCCGTCGACCAGCGGCCCCGCACAGGCTCCGGCGACCACCGTCACGCCGCCCAGCGACTCCGCGTAGGAGAGGTCCTCGTGCGAGCCGACGGCGGCCGCGTCGGGCGCCGGGCCGGCCGCCTCGTGCAGCATGAGCGCGACGCCGCGGGTGGCCGCCTCGGCCAGCCGGTCCGCGGGCAGCTCGCCGCTCGCGACCGCGTCGACGATGGCGGTGTGCGCGGCCTCGACGTCGGCCGGCATGAGCACGATGTCCGCGCCGGCGGCCAGCGCCCGCACGGCGGCCGCGCCGGAGCCGTAGCCGTCGCTGATCGCGGCCATGTCCTGCGCGTCGGTGACGACCGCGCCCTCGAAGCCGAGCTCGTCCCGCAGCAGGCCGATGACCTCCGGCGACAGCGACGACGGCACGCCCGGGTCGACGGCTTCGACGTCGATGTGGGCGACCATGATCGCTTCGGCGCCGGCCTCGACCGCCGCCTGGAACGGGACGAAGTCGCGGGCACGCAGCTCGTCCAGGCTCGACGTCTGCACCGGCAGCTCCTCGTGGCTGTCGGCCGGCACCGAGCCGTGCCCCGGGAAGTGCTTGGGCACCGCGACGATGCCCGACTCGGCGTAGCCGCGCAGCGACGCCTGGACGGTCTCGGCGACGACCTGCGGGTCCGACGACGCCGACCGGGTGCCGATGGTGGGGTCGTCGGCGCCGGTCGTGACGTCGGCGTCGGGCGCGAACACCATGGTCAGCCCCATGGCGCGCAGCTCCTCGCCGCTGGCCTGCGCGACCTGCGCAGCCAGTTCCGTGTCGCGGGACGCGCCCAGCGTCATGTAGGCGGGGAACTCCGTCGCCGGCTCGGTGATCCGCGCGACCGTGCCGCCCTCCTGGTCGATGCCGACGATGACCGGGTAGCCGCGGTCGCCGCCGGCCTCCTGGATGGCCGCGGTCGCGTCGGTGACCTGCTGCGGCGACTCGACGTTGTCGCCCATGAGGATGACGCCGCCGAGCCCGAGGTCGGCGATGCGCTCGACCGGCGGCTCGAGGCCCGCGTACCGCGCGACGATGACCTGGCCGGCCTGCCGCTCGACCGGCAGGTCCGCGACGATGGCGGCGGCCTGGTCGTACTCGTCCTGCGTGGGTCCCCAGGCCAGCGGCGGGGCGGTCGTGGGGGTCGGCGACGGGCTGGTGGTCGGTGCGCTCGACGTCGTGGCCGGGGTGTCGGCGTCGTCGTCGCTGGAGCCGCCGGTGTCGCCGTCGCCTCCGGAACCGCAGGAGGCCAGCAGCACCGCGCCGGCGAGGAGGAGGATCAGTCGCCGCATTTCCGCCAGTCTGCCACGCCGGCCGTCCGCCCCGTGAGCGAACGGGTGGCGGTGGCGGCGGCGCGCTCGTAGCGTCAGGGTATGCGCCGCCCGCTGCCGGTCGTCGGTGATCTGCTCGCGTTCCAGTCCGATCGGCTCCGCTTCGTCACCTCGATGCACCGCGACCAGGGCGACGTCGCCCGGTTCCGGCTCGGGCCGTTCCCGGTGTGGCAGCTGGCGCATCCCGACTACGTCCGTCAGGTGCTGGTGACCGACGCGGCCGGGTTCCGCAAGGGCATGGTGCTGCAGCGCGCCCGCGTCGTGCTCGGCGACGGCTTGCTCACCGCCGAGGGCGACGTGCACCGTCACCACCGCGACCTCGTGCAGCCGGCGTTCCACTCGCGGCGGATCACCGGCTACGGGTCGGTGATGATCGACCGCGCCTCGGCCGTCGCGTCGTCGTGGCCGGCGCGGGAGCCGCTGGACGTGCACGCGGCGACGGTCCGGATGACGGTCGAGACCGCCGGGTCGACGCTGCTCGGCGCGTCGGTGGACGTCGGGACGGTCGAGGGGGCGCTGGCGGACTTCCTCAGCGCCTACAAGCTGGCGTTCCTGCCGTTCAGCCAGCGGCTGCAGGGGCTGCCGGTCGGCCCGATGCGGCGGCTGCGGCGCGGGCGGAAGCGGCTGCACGGCGTGGTCGACGCGGTGGTCGCCGAGCGCGAGACGTCCGGCCGCGACGGCGGCGACCTGCTGTCGGCGCTGGTCCTGGGCTCGCCGGACGAGCGGCTGTCCGACGAGGAACTGCGCGACGAGGCGACGACGCTGCTGCTGGCCGGCCACGAGACGACGGCCAACACGCTGGCGTTCGCTCTGCACCTGCTGGCGTCGCACCCGTCCGTGCAGGCGTCCGTGCACGACGAGGTCGACGCGGTGGTCGGCGGGCGTGGCGCCGACGACGCCCGGCCGGAGCCGTCCGATGCCGACCGGCTGCCGCTGTGCCGCGCCGTCGTCTCCGAGGCGCTGCGCCTCTACCCGCCGTCGTGGATGATGGGCCGCCAAGCACTCGTCTCGCACCAGGTGGGCGACCAAGTCATCGAGCCGGGCGACCTCGTCCTCCTGCCCCAGTGGGTCGTCCACCACGATCCGCGCTGGTGGCCGCAGCCGTTCTCGTTCGACCCGGAGCGCTGGCTGGACGGCGCCGGGGCCGGCTCGGGCTCGGGCGACCGGCCGCGGTGGGCGTTCTTCCCGTTCGGCGCCGGGCTGCGCCGCTGCATCGGCGAGGGGTTCGCCTGGACCGAGGCGGTACTCGGCCTCGCCACCATCGCGCGGCGCTGGCGGCTGCGCCCCGTCCCCGGCCGACCGCTGCGGCTGGACCCGCTGATCACCCTCCGACCCCGCGGCGGTCTCTGGCTGATCCCCGAGCCCCGCTAGCTGCGGCGTCGCCGCGCTGGAGTCGGTGCATCCGTTCGGACGTGTTGACTTGAGCGCCAACTGTTGGCGCTCAAGTCAACAGGCGCGAACGCACCTTGACCTCCCGGCCCCGCGCCGACCGGGGTCGATAACGTGGCGGCATGGATGCGGTGGTCTTCGATCTCGACGGCGTGCTGGTCGACTCCGAGCGGGCGTGGGACGAGGTGCGGCGGGCGGTGGTGGCGGAGCACGGCGGGGCGTGGACTGACGCCGCGACGCGGGCCATGCAGGGGATGAGCACGCAGGAGTGGGCCCGGTACCTGGTCGACGACCTCGGGGCGAACCTGACGCCGGACGAGGTCGCGAAGGCCGTCGTGGACGAGATGGCCCGCCGGTACGCCGACGCGCCGCCGGTCATCGACGGCGCGGTCGACGCCGTGCGGGCGGTCGCCGCGCGGCAGCCGGTCGGCATCGCCAGCTCGTCCCCGCCGGTGCTGATCGCGTCGTTCCTGTCGTACGCCGGTCTGACGAAGCTGGTGCCGGTTGTGGTGTCCAGCGAAGAGGTCGCCGTCGGCAAACCTGCCCCGGACGTCTACCTCGAGGCCGCCCGCCGCCTGGACGCCGACCCGCGGCGCTGCGCCGCAGTCGAGGACTCTACCAACGGGCTGCGCTCGGCCCACGCCGCGGGCATGACCGTCATCGCGGTGCCGAACCCGCACTTCCCGCCCGACCCGGACGTCCTCGCCGCGACCGCCAGCGCCGTCCTCGACGACATCGCCACCCTCCCGGCCGCGCTCGACAAGCTCTAACCGACCAGCACCTGGGTGACCGGGAGCGAGGAGTCGGAGGCGAAGTCCAGCGACGACGGCGGCAGCCCGCGCTCGACGACGGCGGCGCCGAGGGCGGCGATCATCGCGCCGTTGTCGGTGCAGAGCGAGAACCGCGGCTGCCGCAGCTCGATGCCGGCCGCGGCGCAGCGCTCGCGGGTGAGGTCGCGCAGCCGGGCGTTGGCCGCCACCCCGCCGGCCAGGACCATCGTCGAGATGCCGCGTTCCTGACAGGCCAGCACGGCCTTGCGGGTGAGCACGTCCGCGACCGCCTCCTGGAAGCCGGCGGCGACGTCGGCGACCGGCACGGTCTCACCGGCCCGCTCCGCCGTCTCGACCCAGCGCGCGACCGAGGTCTTGAGCCCGGAGAAGGAGAAGTCGTAGCGATGCCGCTCCAGGTCGCGCGGGCTGGTGAGGCCGCGCGGGAACCGGATCGCCGCGGGGTCGCCGCCGACCGCCGCCTTCTGGATGTTCGGCCCGCCCGGGTACTTCAGCCCGATCAGCCGGGCGACCTTGTCGAACGCCTCGCCGGCGGCGTCGTCGAGGGTCTGGCCGAGCAGCGTGGCCGAGGTCGCGATGTCCTCGACCAGCAGGATCTCGGTGTGGCCGCCGGACACCAGCAGCGCGACGACGGGCTCGGTGAGCGGGCCGTTCTCGAGCTGCTCCGCGGCGACGTGGCCGACCAGGTGATTGACGCCGTAGAGCGGCTTGCCGAGGGCGACGGCCAGCGCCTTGGCCGCCGACACCCCGACCATCAGCGCGCCGGCCAGGCCCGGCCCGGCGGTGACGGCGACCGCGTCGACGTCCGCGAGCGTCACCCCGGCCTCGGACAGCGCCCGGTGCAGCGTCGGCACCATCGCCTCGAGGTGCGCCCGGCTGGCCACCTCGGGGACGACGCCGCCGAAGCGGACGTGCTCGTCGACGGAACTGGCGACGGCGTTGGCGAGCAACGTGGTGCCGCGCACCAGGCCGACGCCGGTCTCGTCGCAGGAGGTCTCGATGCCGAGGATCAGGGGCTGGTCGCTCACGCCGTTGATTATCGCTCCGCCTCGGCCGCGGCCCGCAGCCACTTCCGCAGGACCAGTCCGTCGCGGCCGCCGCCGTAGTACCGGCGCCGCACGGCGATCCGCTCGAATCCGTGCCGCGCGTAGAACGTCTTGGCCGGCTCGTTGTCGGCGCGCACGTCCAGCAGCAGCTCGGTGGCGCCGCGGCGGCGGGCCTCCGTCTCGAGCGCCGTCATCAGCAGCGTGCCGACGCCGCCGCGCTGGTGGGCTGGGCTGACGGCGATGGTCATGACGTCCGCGGGGTCGCCCGCGAAGACCGGGGCCTGCAGGCCGGCGTAGCCGACGACCTCGCCGCCGGCCTCGGCGACGAGGTACCAGCGGGTGTCCGGGACGCCGGCCAGCTCGGACCGGAACTGCTCGGCCGACCACGGCGGGTCGCCGGCGAACAGCTCCTGCTCCAGCGCCACGACGACATCGAGGTCGGCCGGGGTCATCGGCCGCAGCGCGGCCGTCACCGCGCGAGGACGCTCTTGCGCGCGCTCGGCGGCGTGGCGTCGGGGCGGCGCAGGTAGAGCGGGTCGGGCGGGAGGATCTCGACGGCCCGCGCGACGACCGCGGCGGCGAGGTGCGCGGCAGACGGGTACTCGGGGTCGAGTGCGCGGGCGAACGCGCCGGGGTAGAGCCGCGGACCCGCGCCGGCGGCCGGCCGGTCCTGTGCGCCGAGGGCGTCGGCCGGGCCGACGTCGGGCCCGCCGGTGCGCGCGCCGTCGGCATCGTACGTGGCCCAGTACACCTCGCGGCGGCGCGCGTCGGTGGCGACGGCGAACGGCTCGCCCGGCGGGTCGGTGACCAGCGCGCCGTACGCGAGCACGTCGAGGCTGCAGACGCCGCGGACCGGGAGCTCGAGGACGGCGCCCATGGTGCGCGCGGCGGCCAGGCCGACCCGCAGCCCGGTGAACGGCCCCGGCCCGACGCCGACGGCCAGCTCGGTGAGGTCGCGGCGGCCGGCGCCGGCCTCGGCCAGCACCGACGTGACCAGCGGCATCAGCAGCTCGGTGTGCCGGCGCGGGTCGACGGTGGTCGCGTCGGCCAGCACCCGCTCGCCGTCGTGCAGAGCGACGGTCACCGCGGGCGTCGACGTGTCGAGGGCCAGCAACAGCACCCGCCTACCCTACGTCCGCGGCGCCTACCTCACCCAGTTCGGGTGACACGCTCGCGGCGGCCCGGCCGGAGGCTGGACGTCCATGAGCGATCAGACCCGCACCGCCGGGATGTCCGTCCTCGTGCTGGTGTCGATGATCCTGGCGGTCTCCATGTCGTTCATCGACCAGACGATCGTCGCGATCGCGTCGCCGGACCTCCAGCGCGACCTCGGCCTCACCAGCAACCAGGGCGAATGGGTGATCAACGCCTACCTGGTCGCGCTCGCGGCCACCTTCGCGCTCGGTGGCCGGGTCGCCGACGTCTGGGGCGCGCGGAGGATGGTGCTGATCGGCGTCGCCGGGTTCGCCGTCACCTCGGCGTTGTGCGGCGCCACGCCGGACACGTCGTGGGCCGAGACCTGGCTGATCGCGGCGCGGACGGCGCAGGGCGTCTTCGCGGCGGTGTTGCTGCCGGCCGCGATCTCGATCGTGTACGGCGCCGCGCCGCCGGAGAGGCGCGGCCGGTCGATGGCGATGTTCTTCGGCCTGACCGGCGCGTTCACCGCACTGGGCCCGATCCTGGGCAGTTATCTGCTGGAGTGGTCGTGGCGGACGATCTTCTGGATCAACCTGCCGGTCGCGGCGGCCGCGCTCGTCACCGTCGCCCTGGCACCCATCGACGAGCGCCGCCGGACGGGCCGGATCGACTGGCTCGGCGCGGCGATCGTGGCGGCCGGCATGGCGCTCAGCGTGGTCGGCTTCTCGCAGGCGACGGAATGGGGGTGGGGCAGCGTCCGGACCTGGGCCTGCCTGGCCGGCGGCGCGGGCCTGCTGGTGCTGTTCGCCGGGGTCGAGCGGCGGCGTCGGCCACCGCTGATCCGGCTGGACATCTTCCGGCTGCGCGGCTTCCGGGTCGACTCCGGCGTCCTGTTCTTCGCCATGATCGCGTTCGTCCCGGTGTCCTACTTCCTCAGCGTCTACGCCAGCGTGTCGCTCGGCTTCGACGCGGCCGACGCCAGCCACCTGCTGCTCCTGTACTTCCTCGGCTTCCTGATCGCGGCGCAGGTCGGCGGGCGCATCTTCGACGCCCGCGGCGCGAAGCCGACGATCCTGCTCGGCTGCGTGACCGCCGTCGCCGGCTACGTGTGGTGGGCGACGCAGGTGACGACGCTGGACGGCTCGGCCCAGCACCACCCGCTGCTGCTGGCCGGCGCCGGGATCGGGTTCCTCCTCGGGCCGTCCAGCGCCGACGCGGTCAGCCGCACGCACGACGCGTCCTACGGCGAGGTCACCGGCATCAACCAGACCATCCGCAACTACGGGTCGGCGCTCGGGTTCGCGGTGCTCGGCACGCTGGCCACCCACGTGTTCACCGATCGCTTCTCGTCGTCGCTGGTCCGTCTCGGCCTCGGCCGTAGCACCGCCGACGAGCTGGCCGGGCGCGCGGCGTCCGGCGGCGGCACTGGCACCGACCTGGGCGACGTCCCCGCCTCGGCGCGCGGCGCCGTCGAGCGGGCCGTGGCCCACGACTTCGCCGTCGGCATGCGCGCCGTGCTCATCGCGATGGCGGTGGCGCTGGCAGTCGCGTTCGTCATCGCGCTGCGGCATCCTGGTGACCGGCCGGCCCAGCTGGACACAACCGGCTGACGTGCGCGGACGCGACAGCCGCGGACGTTCGTTGATACCCTCGAAGCGGTGGGTGCCTAGTCGGAAGGAGGTGTCGCATGGTCGCCGAAACACTGTCCGCGCCGGTCGCGGAACCGGTGCCGACCTGGGTGTATCCACCCGGGGGGTTCACCGCAGAGAAGTTCTTGAAGCTCGAGGGGCTACCGAAGCACACCCAGCTGATCGACGGGAGCCTCGTCTTCGTGAGCCCGCAAACAAGTTGGCACGTGCGTGTCATCAATCTCCTGCTCGACGCGCTCGACAGGCAGGCGCCACCGGAGCTGCGGGCTGACCGCGAGATGTCCGTGCGACTTGCGGTACGTCAGGTGCCGGAGCCGGACGTCCTGGTCGTTGCGGCGCGCGCCTACGACCGCGAGCAGCCGTTCACGTTCTACAACGCCGCCGACGTCCTGCTCGCGGTCGAGGTGGTGTCGGCCGACTCTGTCGAGCGCGACCGCGACACCAAGCCGCGCCGCTACGCCGCTGCGGGAATTAAGTACTTCTGGCGGGTCGAGCACGAGCAGGGCCGGACGGTCGTCTACGCCTATGAGATCGACCCGGCGACCGGCGGCTACGGCCTGGGCGGGATCTACCATGATCGGCTGGTGCTGTCGGTGCCGTACGACATCGACATCGACCTGACGAAGGTGGGCGCAAGGCCGCCGCGCTGAGCCGTCAGTCGACAACGATGCCGAGTTGGGCGAGCAGCTTCGCCGCCTGCTCACCCGAGATCGTGGCGCCGGCCAGCAGGTAGGCCTCCTGCCAGGAGAAGTCGCCGAGGTCGGCGCCGCGCAGGTCGGCGCCGTCGAGCTCGGCCGCCCGCAGCACCGCGCCGCGCAGCCGCGAGTCGGACCAGACAGTGTCGCGCAGGTCGGCGCCGGACAGCACGGCGTCGTCCATGCGCAGGCCGTCGAGCTGCTGGCCGCGCAGGCTGATGCCGGACAGCCCGGCCAGCATGAGGTTGCAGCGCTGGAACGTGGCGCCCAGGCCGCGCGACTCGTCGAACCGGGCGCCGACCATGCGGCAGCCGGTGAACGCCGTGCCGGCGATCAGGGTGCCGCGCCAGGTGGTGTTGGCGAGGTCGACGCCGTCTAAGGTGGCGTCGGAGAGGTCGGCGTGCGAGAAGGCCGCCTTCGGCGCCGTGCCGCCCTTCCACACCGAGCCGTCGAGGTCGGCGCGGCCGAACCCGGCGGCGTCCATGGTGCAAGCCTCGAACGTCGCGCCGACGAGGGCGGCGTTGGTCAGCCGGGCCTCGGTGAGATCGCAGCGGCGGAACACCCGTGGCGCCGGCCCGGGCTGCTCCAGCAGCTCCGACAGGTCGCGTCCGGCGAGGTCGGCGTTCTCGACGTCGGCGCCGGCGGCCAGCAACGCGGCCAGTTCGTCGTCGGTGAGCGGCTGCCGGTCGGTCATGGCCGCACCGCCACGGCCAGCGCCGCCTCGTCCCATCGGGGGCCGACGGCGCGGACGTGCACGTGCCGCACCTCGGCGCCCTCGGGCCCCGCGTCGTCGCCGCCGTGGGAGCGGTCGATGTGGATCTCCAGCCGTTCGCCGGCCAGCCCTTCGGCGACGCCCTCGCCCCACTCGACCAGCGTGACCGCCTCGTCCAGCGTCGCCTCGAGGTCGATGTCCTCGAGCTCGTCCCAGCCGCCCAGCCGGTAGGCGTCGACGTGCACCAGCGGCGGGCCGTCGACCAGCGACGGGTGCACGCGCGCGATGACGAACGTCGGCGACGTGACGGGGCCGCGCACGCCGAGCCCGGCGCCGACGCCCTGCGCGAGCGTCGTCTTGCCCGCCCCGAGGTCGCCGCCCAGCAGCACGAGGTCGCCGGCCCGCAGTACGGCCGCGAGCCGCTCACCCAGCGCCGTCATGGACTCGGCGTCGGGGACGTCGAGGTCGATCACCGCTCGTCCTCCTTGCTGCGCCGCCGGCGCACGGACGCGATGCGGCTGCTCAGCCGCCGCGGCCGGCCGCCGCGGCGGGTCCGGTCGATCAGGGTGCGCAGCGCGTCGGTGACCACCTCGTGCCGTTCCAGCAGCACCATGTGCCCGGCGTCGGTGGCCTCGATGTACTCGACGTCGACCAGCGCGTCGGCGAGGTCGCGGCCGTGCTGCACCGGCGTCATCTGGTCGCGTTCGCCGCCGATGACCAGCACCGGGATCTTCGACAGGACGGGGATCGCCCCGGCGGCGTCGAGCTCGCCGAACAGCGGGAAGAACCGCGCGACGACGTCGATCGGCACGGCCGCGTTCATGATGGCGGTGAACTCGACCAGCTTCGGCGAGCCGCCCTCGGCGAACGCGTAGCGCCTGGTCAGTACGTAGGCGAGGTCGCTGCCCATCTTGCGGCCGCGCTCGACCAGCTCGGGCTTGCGGGCAAGGATCGAGACGGCGGCGGGTGCGGCGCGCCCGGCCAGCCGGCCGAGGTAGCCGGGCAGGCCGAGCCCGGACACGTCGAGCTTCTGCCCGCTGGTGGCGATGAGCGCGACGGCGACGACCCGCTTGCCGAACAGCTCGGGGCGGTCTTCGGCCAGCGCCTGCAGCGTCATGCCGCCCATGGAGTGCCCGATCAGCACGATCGGCCCCTTCGGCACCACCTCGTCGAGCACCTGGCCGAGATCGGCGCCGAGCCGGCGGAACGACAGTTCGCCGTCGTCGGGCAGGGGGCCGGACCGGCCGTGCCCGCGCTGGTCCCAGAACACCAGCCGGGCGGTGCCGCGCAGGTCGCGGCGCTGGAAGTGCCAGGCGTCGGTGGTGAGGGCGAAGCCGTGGCAGAACACCAGCGTGGGTGCGTCGCGGGCGTCGGGCGCTTCGTCGACCTCCACGTGCAGGTCGACGCCGTCGTCGGTGGTGACGGTACGGGCGGCGCCGCGCAGCGAGCCGAACGGCTCGTCGGCGTACGGGTCGTCCTTCTTCAGCGACCGGCCCATGGCGTAGCGCTCGGCGGCGAACCCGACGGCGGCGCCGGCGGTCGCCACGCCGACCCAGGCGCCGATCAGGCCGGCGGTGCGCCCGGCCGCGACGAGCCTGCTCACAGCTCTCCGTTGACGTAGACGCGGGGCAGCCGCGGGGCGAACCGGGTGACGATCTCGTACGAGATGGTACCTGCGGCGTCGGCCCAGTCCTGCGCCGTGGGCTCGCCGGCCTCGGCGTCGCCGAACAGCACGACCTCGTCGCCCGCCCGGACGTCGTCGTCGCGCAGGTCGACGACGAACTGGTCCATGCAGACCCGGCCGGCGATGCGCCGGGTGACGCCGCGCACCAGTACCGGCCCGCCCGGACCGGCGGAGCCGCCGGACGCGTGCCGCGGGACGCCGTCGCCGTAGCCGAGCGGCACCAGCCCGAGCGTGGACTCGCGGTCGGTGACGTACAGGTGCCCGTACGACACGCCCTGACCGGCCGGGACCCGCTTGACCAGCGCCAGCCGGGCCCGCACCGACATGGCCGGGCGCAGCCCGACGTCGGCCGGCCCGACCTGCTGCGGCACCGGCGACAGCCCGTACGTGGCCAGGCCCGGCCGGACGAGGTCGAAGTGGGCGTCGCGCAGGGTCAGCGTGGCGGCGGAGTTGGCGAGGTGCCGGACCTCGGGCCGGACGCCGCGCGACTCGGCCAGCGCGGCGGCGTCGCGGAACGCGGCCAGCTGCTGGGCGTTGGCGGGGTGCTCGGGCTCATCGGCGCAGGCCAGGTGCGACCAGAGGCCGACGACCTCGACCAGCCCCTCGGCCTGGGCCTTCAGCGCGTCGTCGACCAGCGTCGGCCAGTCGGCCAGCGGCGCGCCGGACCGGCCCATGCCGGTGTCGGCCTTGAGGTGCAGCCGGGCGGTGTGGCCGGTCTCGCGGGCCGCGGCGGTGATCTCGGTGACCGCCCACGGCGCCGACGCGGACACGTCCACATCGGCGGCCAGCGCGTCGGCCCACCGCTCGCCGGGCGCGCACAGCCAGGCCATCAGCCGTCCGCCGACCCCGGCGGCCCGCAGTGCGAGCGCCTCGGCCAGCGTGGCGGTGCCCAGCCAGGTGGCGCCGCCGGCCTGCGCCGCGCGCGCCGACGGGACCAGCCCGTGGCCGTACGCGTCGCCCTTCACGACTGCCATGACCTGCGCGGGAGCGGCCCGAACGGCGAGCTCGGCGACGTTGTCGCGGATGGCGGCCAGGTCGACCCGCACCTCCGCGTGCGGCACGGGCCCGGGGCCGTACTGATCGGTCACCACGTCCCCGATTGTGTCAGCCGCCGCCGACAACGACTGTCCGCCCCTCGCGACCGGGCGGGCGGGGTGGTCGCTGCGCCCTTTGCAATGAGCACCGATACGCACCACCCGGGCTCCAGGCGGCGGCGGTGCGTAGAGGAGCTCTTCGCAAGCACTGTGCGGCGGCGCTGTGGCTGCCCGGCCGCCACCGTGCGGCCGCGCTGTCGTCAGGGCCGTAGCGCACCCACACCGTTCCCACAGCCGCGCCGCACAGAGGCGGCCGAGGTCGCCGCCGGGGCCGCGCATCAGGCAGCGGTGCGTATAGGTGCTCATTGCAAAGGCGCGGACGACTACTCAGCGGTCAAGGGGTGGACGGCACCCGCACCGACAACGCCGCGCAGGGACCGCAACACCCCGGGCAGCGCGGCCAGGACGTCGGCGGCGCTCGGGTAGCCGGAACCGGCCGCCGCGCGCTGCCCGGCCAGCCCGTGCGCGTACGCCGCCACGCTGCCCGCGTCGAGCGGCGACAGCCCGCCGGCCAGCAGCGATCCCGCCAGCCCGGCCAGGACGTCGCCGGTCCCGGCGGCGGCCAGCGCCGACGTGCCGGTCGGGTTGACCCGCACCCGCCCGTCCGGCGCCGCGACCACCGTCGTCGAGCCCTTGAGCAGCACGACCGCGTTCCACCGCGTCGCAGCCGCCCGCGCGTGGTGCAGCCGGCGCGCCTCGACCTCGGCCCGCTCGACGCCCAGCAGCCGGGCCAGCTCGCCGGCGTGCGGCGTCAGCAGCGCCGGGCCGGCGAACCGCTCCGGCAGCCCGCGCAGCCCGTCGGCGTCGACCAGCACGGGCAGCCCGGCGCCCAGGGCCGCGCGGACGTCGTCCTCGCGGCCGTCGCCCAGCCCGGACCCGACCGTCCATGCCTGTACGCGCCCGACGACGTCCGGCGACGGCCCGGCGATCGCCTCGGGCCACCGCTGCCGCACCTCGACGGCGACGGCGTCGGGCCCGGCGTAGCGGACCATCCCGGCGCCGCCGTGCAGCGCACCGCCCACCGCCAACACCGCCGCGCCCGGAAACTGCGCCGATCCGGCCAGCACGCCGACCACGCCGCGGGAGTACTTGTCCGACTCGCGGCCCGGATCGGGCAGCAGCGTCGCGACGTCGGCGTCGTCGAGCACCGTCAGCTCCGGCGACGGCAGGTACGGCCCGAGCCCGATGTCGACGTGGTGCACGACGCCGGCCACCGTGGCCGCCGGGTCGACGACCAGCGCCGTCTTGCCGGTCCCGAACGTGACGGTGTGGTCGGCGACGACATGCTCGCCGGGGGTCTCGCCGGTGTCCGGGTCGACGCCGCTGGAGAGGTCGACGGCGACGACGGCGCCGGCCGTGCGCCCCGCCCGCAGTAGCGCCGCCAGCTCGGCCGCGTCGCCGCGCAGCCCGCCGCGCCCGCCGATGCCGAGGATGCCGTCGAGCACCAGGTCGGCCGCGGCCAAGGCGCCGGCGGCGGCGCCGAGGTCCACCAGCCGCCCGCCGGCGGCGCGGAACGCCGCCAGCCCCTCGGCGTGCGCCTTATCGGGGTTCAGCAGGACGGCGTCGGCGTGCGCACCGCGCCGGGCCAGCCGCGCGCCGGCCCACAGCGCGTCGCCGCCGTTGTTGCCGGCCCCGGCCAGCACGACCACGCGCGCGCCGTACACCCCGTCGAGCAGTCCCGCGCACACCGTCACCAACCCCGCGACGGCCCGCTGCATGAGCGCGCCGTCGGGCAGCCGGGCCATCAGCGCGTCCTCGGCGGCCCGGATCTCCTCGACGGTGTGGACGCCGATCACCGGCCCGCCCCCTCGAGGATCACGATGGCCGACGCGACCCCGGCGTCGTGCGACAGCGACAGGTGCACCGTCTCGACGCGCAGGTGCTCGCAGCGGGCCTTGACCGTCCCGCGGACCTCGAACCACGGCCGTCCGTCGGCGTCGCTGACCACCTCGGCGTCGTGCCAGAGCAGCCCCTTGGGCGCGCCGAGCGCCTTGGCCAGCGCCTCCTTGGCGGCGAACCGCGCGGCCTGCGACGCGATCGACCGGGACCGCTCCGCCGGGGTGAAGACCCGGACCGCCAGCCGCGGCGTCCGCTCCAGCGTCTCGGCGAACCGCCGCACGTCCACGACGTCGATACCCACGCCCACGATCACCTGCACCACCCTAGGGGGTGCATCCACGGGGCGTTCCGCATGCCGATACGCCATGGTCGACCTACACTCGCGCGTATGGGCGAATTGACACTCGTGGGCGGATTGGCCGGCGAGCATGTCGTCCTGCGCCCAGTAGCCGCCGACGACGTGCCGATGCTGCTGCACATCATCAGCACGCCGGAGGTCAAACAGTGGTGGGATCCGGCCGGCCTCGGCGACGGCTGGCTGCTCGATGACAGCTCGACGACGCGGTACACGATCCTGGCCGGGCGGCGCATCGCCGGGCTGATCCAGTACTGGGAGATCGACAACCCGCGCGACCGCCACGCCGGCATGGAGATCCTGCTCGACCCCGACCTTCACGGCCGCGGGCTGGGCCGCGAGGCCGTCGGCACGCTGGCCCGGCACCTGTTCGACTCCTGCGACCACCACCGCATCGTCGTCGAGACCGCGGCGACGAACGAGGTCGCGATCCGCTGCTACGCCGCCGTTGGCTTCCGCCCGGTCGGGCTGATGACCGGGCGCGACGGCTTCGTCATGGACCTGCTGTCGAGCGACTTCTGAGCGCCGCTCACTCCACCGTGACGCTCTTGGCGAGGTTGCGCGGCTGGTCGACGTCGAAGCCGCGGGCGCTGGCCATCTCGCAGGCGAACACCTGCAGCGGCACCGTCGAGACGACCGGCTGCAGCAGCACCGGGCACTCGGGCACGCGGATCAGGTGGTCGGCGTACGGCACGACGTCCTCGTCGCCCTCTTCGGCGATGACGATGGTGCGGGCGCCGCGGGCGCGGACCTCCTGGATGTTGCTGACGATCTTGTCGTGCAGCACCGACCGGCCCTTGGGCGACGGGACGACGACGATGATCGGGACGCCCTCCTCGACCAGTGCGATGGGGCCGTGCTTCAGCTCGCCGGCGGCGAACCCCTCGGCGTGCATGTAGGCGAGCTCCTTGAGCTTGAGCGCGCCCTCCAGGGCGACCGGATAGCCGACGTGGCGGCCGAGGAACAGCACCGACGTCGAGTTCGACAGCAGCCGGGCCAGCTCGCGCACCGGCTCCATGGTCTCGAGAACGAGGTCGACCTTGGCCGGCAGGTCGGAAAGGTCGCGGACGACGGAGCGGATCTCGTCGCCCCACTTGGTGCCGCGGACCTGGCCGAGGTAGAGGCCGACCAGGAAGCAGGCGATCATCTGCGTGAGGAACGCCTTGGTGGAGGCGACGGCGACCTCGGGGCCTGCGTGGGTGTACAGGACGGCGTCGGACTCGCGCGGGATGGTGGCGCCGTTGGTGTTGCAGATGGCCAGCACGCGGGCGCCCTGCTCGCGGGCGTACCGCAGCGCCATCAGGGTGTCCATGGTCTCGCCGGACTGGCTGATCGCGATGACCAGCGTCTGGCGGTCGACGACGGGGTCGCGGTAGCGGAACTCGCTGGCCAGCTCGACCTCGCAGGGCAGCCGGGTCCAGTGCTCGATGGCGTACTTGGCGACCATGCCGGCGTGGTAGGCGGTGCCACAGGCCACGACGACGACCTTGTCGACCTCGCGCAGCTCCTCGTCGGACAGCCGCATCTCGTCCAGCGCGAGCAGGCCGTCCTTGCCGATGCGCCCGAGCAGCGTGTTGGCGACCGCCTTGGGCTGCTCGGCGATCTCCTTGAGCATGAAGTAGTCGTAGCCGTCCTTCTCGGCGGCCGACGCGTCCCAGTCGACGTGGAAGTGCTTCCCCTCGACGGCGTTGCCGAAGAAGTCGGTGAGCGTGACGTCGTCGGGCGTGATCTCGACGATCTGGCCGTCGCCGATCTCGAGCGCCTCGCGGGTGTGCGCGATGAACGCGGAGACGTCGGAGGCGAGGAAGTTCTCGCCCTCGCCGACGCCGATGACCAGCGGCGAGTTGCGGCGGGCGGCGACGACGCGGTCGGGGACGTCGGCGTGCACGGCGAGCAGCGTGAAGGCACCGTCGAGGCGGCGGCAGACCGCGCGCATGGCGTCGGTCAGGTCGGACCCGGCGGCGACCTCTGCCGCCAGCAGGTGCGCGACGACCTCGGTGTCGGTCTCGGACTCGAACCGGACGCCGGTGTCCTCGAGCTCGGCGCGCAGCCGGGCGAAGTTCTCGATGATGCCGTTGTGGATGACGGCGACCCGGCCGGACTCGTCGAGGTGCGGGTGGGCGTTACGGTCGGTGGGCGAGCCGTGCGTGGCCCAGCGGGTGTGGCCGAGCCCGGTGCCCGACACCGGCAGCGGCCGCTCCTCGAGCGCCTTCTCGAGGTTCACCAGCTTCCCGGCCCGCTTGACCGAGGCCAGCGCGCCGTCGGCGACGACCGCCACACCCGCGGAGTCGTACCCGCGGTACTCGAGCCGGCGCAGCCCCTCGACGACGACGTCGAGCGCTGCGCGATGTCCTGTGTATCCCACGATCCCGCACACGGCGGTCACTGTAATCGCAGTCGACCCCGGAGCGCGCATCGCCAGGACAAGTCGGCCAGAATGAGGGCCATCATGACTGTCGTCCGTGACTCCTCACCGTTCGTCGACCTGTCTCGCGCCGACTGGGCGCGGCTGCGGGACGAGACGCCGCTGTCGCTGACGGCGGCGGAGCTCGAGGAACTGCGCGGGCTCGGCGACGCCGTCGACCTCGACGAGGTGCGCGACGTCTACCTGCCGCTGTCGCGCCTGCTCAACCTGCGGTTCCGGGCCACGGCGCGGTTGCACGAGGCGACCACGACGTTCCTCGGCGGGTTCGCCGAGCGCACCCCGTTCGTCATCGGCATCGCCGGCTCCGTCGCGGTCGGGAAGTCGACGACGGCCCGGCTGCTGAAGGTGCTGCTGGCCCGCTGGTCCGAACATCCCCGGGTGGCGTTGGTCACGACCGACGGCTTCCTGCTGCCCAACGCCGAGCTGCAGCGACGCGGCCTCATGCAGCGCAAGGGGTTCCCCGAGTCCTACGACCGGCGGGCACTGCTGCGGTTCGTCACGGCGGTGAAGTCGGGCGAGCAGGTCGTGACGGCGCCGGTGTACTCGCACCTGACCTACGACATCGTCGAGAACGAGCGGACCAGCGTCGAGCGGCCGGACATCCTGCTGATCGAGGGGCTGAACGTGCTGCAGCCGGCCCGTCCCCGCTCCGACGGGGTCGCCGGCCTGGCGGTCAGCGACTTCTTCGACTTCTCCCTCTACGTCGACGCCTCGCCCAAGGACGTCCGCCGCTGGTACGTCGAGCGGTTCCTGCGGCTGCGCGAGACGGCGTTCCAGCGGCCGGAGTCGTACTTCCGCCGCTACGGCGACCTCGACCACGACGCCGCCGTCACGCAGGCCGAGCAGCTCTGGGACACCATCAACGGGCCCAACCTCGCGCAGAACATCCTGCCCACGCGCGGCCGGGCCACGCTGACGCTGACGAAGGGCCCGGACCACTCGGTGCAGCGCATCAGGCTGCGCAAGATCTGAACGACGCGCTCAGATATCCCGCTGGTAGGCGGCGGACCAGCCCGCGACCTGGTAGCCGAGCGTCTCGTTGATGGCGATCATGTGCGTGTTGGAGTCGGCGTTCCACGTCCACACCGTCTGCACGCCGGGCCGGTCAGCCAACAGCTGACGCAGGTTGGCCGCCTTGAGCAGCAGGCCGAGCCGGTGGCCGCGGTGGCGAGGGTCGACGATGGTGGCGTCCTGGAAGCCGCTGACGTCGCTGTCGCGCGACACCGTGATCTCGGTGACGCCGGCCATGTCGCCGTCAGGGGCCAGGGCCGCCGCGACCCACGTCGCGCGGTTCATGCGCTCGCGTCGCTGCTCGGAGGTGCGGATGCGCGCGGCGTCCCAGACCTCGGGCTCGTAGTCGAGCTCGCCGAGCGGCGCGTCGGTGCTCATGCGCCCCTCGAGCCGGGCGTACTCGTCGACGTACTCGTCGGGTGCCCTGTCGCGCCAGGTGACGATGCGGTAGTCGGCGGCGTGCGGCCGGGCCGCCTCTTCCGCCCGGGCGATGCCGTCGAGGTCGAACGGCGGCCGCTGCACCCGGGTGATCTCGGTCATGCGGCGGGTGAAACCGTGCTTCTCGGCGAACACCGTGCCCGACGTGCCGTCGCTGCCCGTGGGTCCCTCGATGTAGAGCAGCTGGCTGGTGCGCCCCGCGGCCTTCGACGCCTCGTCGAGGGTGGCCAGCAGCGCGCTGCCGACGCCCCGGTGAGCGTCGTCGGGCCGGACGAAGACCTCCGGCTCGGCGAGCGTGAGGTTGTCGCGCAGCGGCAGCCCCAGCAGTGCGGCGCCGACGGCCTTGCCGCCGTCCTCGGCCAGCCACAGCTTCGCGGCGTGGTGCTCGGTGCCCGCGTAGACGACCTTCAGCTCGGGTTCGAGCCACTGCGGGCCGGTGGGGTGGTCGGCCAGGCGCGCGCCGAGGTAGACCTCGTACCAGGCGGCGAAGTCGGGGTCGGAGGCGTGGATCGGTCGGATCTGCACCCGTCGAGCCTCGCCCGTGCCGCCCCGGCACGGCAACCGGTTTTCGCGGGTCGGAGGGGCGCAGGACGCTGCGCCGGCTCCGCTTCGCGGCGGTGAAGCATGCCGCGTGCGCTCTTGACGCCGGCTCCGCGTCCTCCGCCCCTCCGACTCGGTTTCGCTAGAGGGCCAGTTCGGCCTGGACGGTGGCGGCGAGGCGGCGGGCGACGGTCTCGGCCTGCTCGGGGGTGGCGGCCTCGACCATGACCCGCACGAGCGGCTCGGTGCCGGACGGGCGGAGCAGGACGCGGCCGGTGGCGCCGAGCTCGGCCTCGGCCTCGGCGAGGGCGGTCTTGACGCCTTCGTCGAGCGTGACCCGGCTCTTGTCGACGCCCTTGACGTTGACCAGGACCTGCGGGAGCCGCTGCACGACCCCGGCCAGCTCGGCCAGCGGCGTGCCGGTCGACGCGACCTGGGCGAGCAGGTGGACGGCGGTCAGCACGCCGTCGCCGGTGGTGCCGTGGTCGAGCATGACGACGTGACCGGACTGCTCGCCGCCCAGGTTGTAGCCGCCGGACTTCATGGCCTCGAGGACGTAGCGGTCGCCGACGGCGGTGTCGATGACGTTGACGCCGGCCTGGCGCATGGCCAGCCGGAAGCCCTCGTTGGACATGACGGTGGCGACGACGGAGTCGCGGCGCAGCGCCCCCTGGGACCGCATGGCCAGCGCGAGGATGGCCAGGATCTGGTCGCCGTCGACGACCTCGCCGGTGGCGTCGACCGCCAGGCACCGGTCGGCGTCGCCGTCGTGCGCGATGCCGACGTCGGCGCCGGCGGCAACGACCTCGGCCGCGACGACGTCGAGGTGGGTGGAGCCGCAGTTGTGGTTGATGTTCAGGCCGTCGGGCTCGGCGCAGACCGCGACGACATCGGCGCCCAGGCGGCGCAGCGCCTCGGGAGCGGCGCGGTAGGCGGCGCCGTGCGCGCAGTCGACGACGACGCGCAGCCCCTCGAGGCGGCCCGGCGCGGTGCCCACGACGTGGGAGATGTACGTCTCGAGGCCCTCGGGGTGCTCGTGGACGCGGCCGACCTCGGCGCCGGTGGGCCGGTTCCACGGCTCGCGCAGCCGGGCCTCGATGGCGTCCTCGATGGCGTCGTCGAGCTTCTGGCCGCCCTTGGCGAAGAACTTGATGCCGTTGTCGGGCATCGGGTTGTGGCTGGCCGACAGCATGACGCCGAGATCGGCGTCGAGCATGCCGGTGAGGAACGCCACGGCGGGGGTGGGCAGCACGCCGACCCTGAGGACGTCGGCCCCGGCGCTGGCGAGGCCGGCCACGACGGCCGCCTCGAGGAACTCGCCGGAGGCCCGTGGGTCGCGGCCGACGACCGCGACCGGGCGACGCCCGGAGCCGAACGCGCCGATCTCGCCCAGCACGTGGGCGGCGGCGACGGAGAGGTCGAGGGCGAGCTCGGCCGTGAGATCGGAGTTCGCCAGGCCGCGAACGCCATCGGTGCCGAAGAGACGAGCCACTGAGGGTGCTCCTAGTGGGGGCGGCGGAAGAGGTGGAAACGCGAACGGCCCCGGAGTTCGTGTACCCCCGGGGCCGTTCGCGGAATTCGCGCAGGTGCGCGAATCAGCGCTTGCTGTACTGCGGAGCCTTGCGGGCCTTCTTCAGACCGGCCTTCTTCCGCTCGATGACGCGGGCGTCGCGAGTGAGGAAGCCGGCCTTCTTCAGCGCCGGGCGGTTGTTCTCGGTGTCCACGGCGTTCAGCGCGCGGGCGATGCCCAGCCGCAGCGCACCGGCCTGGCCGGTGACGCCGCCGCCGCCGATGCGGGCGATGACGTCGTAGCGGTCGGTGAGCTCGAGCTCGACGAACGGCGAGCTGACCAGCTGCTGGTGCACCTTGTTCGGGAAGTAGGTGTCGAGCGTGCGGCCGTTGATGGTCCACTGGCCGGTGCCCGGAACGATGCGGACCCGGGCGATGGCCTGCTTGCGCCGGCCGGTGGCCGCACCGGGCTCGATGTTCGAGACGCGCGACGGCGCGGACTCGGAGGTGTAGCTCTCGGTGGGAGCCTCGGTGGGCGCCTCGTCGGTGTCGACCTCGTCGACGGTGGTCTCAGTCATGTCCTCACTCACTGCGCGACCTGGCCGATCTCGTACGGCACGGGCTGCTGGGCCTGGTGCGGGTGCTCCGGGCCCGCGTACACCTTCAGCTTGGACAGCATCTGCCGGCCCAGGCTGTTGTGCGGGAGCATCCCCTTGACGGCCTTCTCGATGGCTCGGCGCGGGTTCTTGTCGAGGAGGTCCCGGTAGGTCGTGGAGCGCAGACCGCCCGGCCGGCCGGAGTGCCGGTAGTCGATCTTCTGCTCCAGCTTGCTGCCGGTGAGCGCGACCTTCTCGGCGTTCACGACAATGACGAAGTCGCCCGTGTCGACGTGCGGCGCGTAGACGGGCTTGTGCTTGCCACGCAGCAGGGTCGCGGTCTGGCTGGCGAGCCTGCCGAGAACGATGTCGGTGGCGTCGATGACGTGCCACTGGCGCTGGACATCGCCGGGCTTGGGGCTGTACGTGCGCACGGTGTAAGCCTTCGCTGAGGTCGAGAGGATGGATCTGGATGGGTGGTCGGCGTGCCGCGCTCCGGTACGCACAACGACACGACAGGATACCTGTGCGGGCGCCGCATGGTCAAAACGGTGAAGAATCCCCACCGGACGCCGGTCACACGTTCCCGTGCACCATCTCATACTGCGCCAGTTCCTCGCGAACCCAGCCGTCGCGCGGAAGAACTCGGCCCCGTCCGGCTCCGGCACCAGCGGCGGCACCGTCCAGCGTCGTCCCGGGAACGCGTCGCGCAGCGCGGCCAGCAGCGCCCGTCCGTGACCCCGCCGCCGGGCGGCCGGATCGGTGTGGACGGCGCTCAGCACCGCGGCGGTCTCGGTGATGCTGATCAGCGCCGAGGCCGGCCCCAGGGCATACGCCTGGCGCGGCGGCCCGGCGGCGGCCAGCGTCTCGGGCGCGAGCTGCCACGGCGGCTCGTCCGCACTCCTCAGCCCCGCGGCCACCCCGCGGGCGAACCGCGACGGGTCGATCGCCGCCGGCGCCGTCTGAGGCACCGGCCCGGCCGCGCCCGGGCGGTCCCAGCGGTAGCCGACCAGCGTCCGGGCGATGCGGAAGCCGAGCCGCTCGTACAGCCGCACAGCCGCCGCGTTGCTGGTGATCACCTCGAGCGTGATCCTGGTCGCACCGGCCTCGACGCACCGGACCACGGCCCGCTCCATCAGCGCCCGGCCCACGCCGACGCCACGGTAGGCCGGCGTGCAGCCGAACCCGCCGATGCGCGCCGTGGCGCCGCGCCGGGTGATCAGGCAGATGCCCACGAGGTCGTCGCCGGCGGTGTAGACCTCGCTCAGGTAGCGGTCGAGGTGCTCGGCGCCGAACCGCCGCTCGAACGCCGGCCCGTCGACCGACACCGGCACGATGTAGCCCTCGAACGACCGCGTCATCGCCTCGGCCGCCTGCTCCGACGTCAGCGCTGCGACCGGGCGCGCCGTCAGCACGCCGGCCCGGGTGGGGATCTCCTCGGCGGCGGCCATCCTCCGATTGTGCCCCGGCCACAGGAGTAGCGTGTCGACAGGATCGGCCGGGGGCGCCCATGACGACTGCCGAGGCACGGGAACAGGGCCGGGCCGCGTTCGAGACGCGAGCCTGGGAGCAGGCGTACGCGCAGTTCACGGCCGCCGACGCCGCGTCGCCGCTGCCCACCCGCGACCTCGAGCTGCTCGCCCTCGCCGCGTTCCTGGCCGGCCACGACGCCGAGAGCGCGGCGCTGCAGGAGCGCGGCTACCGCGAGCTGGTGCGCGAGAGCCGGCCGCTGGCGGCCGTCCGCTGCGCGTTCTGGCTGGCGGTCGTCCTGCTCAACCAGGGTGAGTTCGCCCGGGCCGGCGGCTGGCTGGCCCGCGCGGACCGGCTCCTCGACGACGCCGGGCGCGACTGCGCCGAGAGCGGCTACCTGCTCGCGGCCCGGGCCCGGCAGACGGTGGCCGCCGGCGACCCCGCGGTGGCGGCGGAGATGTTCGCCGAGGCCGTCGCCGCCGGTCAGCGGCACCACGACGTCGATCTGGTGATCCTCGGCCGCATGGGCCGCGGCCGGGCGCTGGTCGGCATGGGCAAGGTCGCCGAGGGTGTCGCGCTGCTGGACGAGGCCATGGTCGACGTGACGGCGGGCGCGGCCGGCCCGCTGCTCACCGGCATCGTGTACTGCACGGTCATCGACGCCTGCCGGGCGACGTTCGACGTGCGCCGGGCCCGCGAGTGGACGGCGGCGCTGACCCGGTGGTGCGACGCGCAGCCGGACCTCGTGCCGTTCCGCGGCGAGTGTCAGGTGCACCGTGTCCATGTGCTGCGCGACCAGGGCGCCTGGACCGACGCGCTGGCCGAGGCCGGGCGCGCGTGCCGCCAGTTGTCCGACCCGCCGGGCCAGCCGGCCGCCGGCGCCGCCCACTACGAGCAGGCCGAACTGCACCGGCTGCGCGGCGAGGCGGCGGCCGCCGAGGACGCGTACCGGCGGGCCGGGCTCGGCGGACTGGACCCGCAGCCCGGGCTGGCGCTGCTCCGGCTGGCGCAGGGGCAGGTGGCGGCCGCCGTCGCGGGGCTGCGCCGGGCCCTGGACGAGACGCCGAGCCCGATCGAGCGGCCGGGCCTGCTCGCGGCCCTGGTCGAGGCGCTGGTGGTGGCGGGCGACGTCGGCGACGACGGTGACGGCGGCGCGGCGGACGCGGCGGACGCGGCGGCGGAGCTGGCCGAGATCGCCGACGCGGCCAGGGTGCCGGTGCTGACGGCGATGTCGGCGTACGCGACGGCGTCGGTGCGGCTCGCGCGCGGCGACGCTGCTGGTGCGCTGACGGCCGCGCGGCGGTCGTGGGCCGCCTTCCGCGAGGTCGACACCCCGTACGACGCCGCCCGGGCCCGCGTCCTGGTCGGGCTGGCCTGCCGCGACCTCGGCGACGCCGACGCCGCCCAGCTGGAGTTCGAGTCCGCGCTGCGGACGTTCCGCCGCCTGTCGGCCGGCCCGGACCTCGAGCGGCTGCGGTCGCTGGCCGGAACCGGCGGCGGTGCGGCCACGGACGGCGGGCTGACGCCGCGTGAGCTGGAGGTGCTGCGGCTGGTGGCCGCCGGGCGGACCAACCGGGCGGTCGCCGACGCGCTGGTGCTCAGCGAGAAGACGGTGGCGCGGCACCTGAGCAACATCTTCGCCAAACTCGGCGTCTCGTCCCGCGCCGCGGCGACCGCCTACGCCTACGAGCACGGCCTGGTCTGACCGCTCCGCCGGACGTCGGCCTGGGCACACCTTGATCATGTTCCCTCGCGGTCGCTGACACGCCGCGAACGCACATGATCATGGACGCGACGCCTAGACAGTTCTCCCCATGCCGCCGTGGCCGGGAAGATGCATGGTTCGCCCGATGCGGCGACACCCCCGCGCTCTCTAGCGTCAAGGCCTGACCTGGCCGAACGTACGGGGAGGGCGTCATGGACCAGCACATCGAGACGATCGTGGTCGGGGGCGGGCAGGCAGGCCTGAGTGTCGGCTACCACCTGAAGAAGCGGGGCCGGCCGTTCCTGATCCTGGACGAGCGCGGGCGGACCGGGGACAACTGGCGGCGGCACTGGGACACGCTGCGGCTGTACAGCCCGGCCCGCTACGACGGCCTGCCGGGGCTGCGCTTCCCCGGGCCCGGCCGGGCGTTCCCGACGAAGGACCAGGTCGCGGACTATCTGGAGGCGTACGCCGCCCGGTTCGAGCTGCCGGTCGAGCACGGCGTCCACGTCGAGGCCCTGACCGGCGGCGACGGCCGGTACGTCCTGGACTGCGGCGACCGCCGGTTCACGGCGGACCACGTCGTCGTGGCGACGGGGACGTTCGGGACGCGGGCGTACGTGCCGCCGTTCGCGTCCGAGCTGGACCCGGCCATCGCGCAGCTGCACTCCACCGACTACCACCGCCCTGACCAGCTCACGGACGGGCCCGTCCTGGTCGTCGGGGCGTCGCACTCGGGCGCGGACATCGCGATCGAGACGGCCCGCGAGCACCACACCATCCTGTGCGGCCGCACGAACGGGCAGCTCCCGGTCCCGCTGGAGTCGCGCCGGGCGCGGGCCGCGTTCCCGGTGCTGTGGTTCCTGGCCCGGCACGTGCTCACAATGCGCACGCCGATCGGGCGGAAGCTGCGCCCGGAGATCCGGACGCACGGCGGGCCGCTGCTGCGGGTCCAGGCCGACGACCTCGCCGCCGCCGGGGTCGAGCGGGTGACCGAGCGGGTCGCCGGCGTGCGGGACGGGAAGCCGGTCCTGGACGGCGGCCGGGTGCTCGACGTCGCGACGGTGGTCTGGTGCACGGGGTTCCGGCAGGACTTCGGCTGGATCCGGTTGCCGGTCCTGGGCGACGACGGCTGGCCGCTCGAGGAGCGCGGCGTGGTGCCGTCGTCGCCCGGCCTCTACTTCACCGGCCTGGCCTTCCAGAGCGCGTTCAGCTCCATGCTGGTCGGTGGCGCCGGGGCCGACGCGGAGTACGTGGCCCGGCACCTCGCCGCCGCGCGCCCCGTCAGGGCTGCTCGAACACCGCGACCGTCCGTGCCGGGACGGTGACGCCGGCTGCCCCCGCCGTGGCGGTCCGGACGACAGGGTCGGCGCCGGCCGCCTGGATCGGGTGCAGCCGCAGGCTCGCCCCGTCCTGCACCGGCGCCGTCACCGCCGACGGCGTCGCGTTGAAGACGACGACCAGCCGCTCGCGGTCCGGGTCGAGGTCCGCACCCGAGCGGTCGTCGAGCTGCATGACGATGACGCCGGCCGGCTGCGACGGTCCCCCGTCGCCGAAGGAGAGCCGCTCCTGCACCAGCGCCGCCGACCCGAGCCGGAACAGCGGCGACGAGTACCGCAGCCGCAGCAGGTCCTGCGCCATCGTCGTCGACGCGGCCAGGTCGGCCGGACCCGGCCGGACCGCCGGGTCGGCGAGCAGCGGCCGCATGAAGTCCCACTTCGCCTCGTTGTCCGTCGCGGGCGGCAGCCCGGACCCGAACGTGCTCTGCTGCGCGGTCCAGTCGATGCGGTTGAACCAGTCGCCGGAGTCGTAGGAGTTGCGGTCCAGCGACTTCGACCGCAGCAGGTCCGCGCCCGCGTGCCAGAACGTCGGACCCTGGCCGAGCGCCGTCGTGGCCAGCGACAGGACGTTCATCCGGACGCGGTCGGCCATCGGCGTGTCCGCCGGCAGTTTGTACGCCAGCGCGTCGAACAGCGTCTCGTTGTCGTGCGCGTCGACGTAGGTGATCACCTCGGCCGGGTCGGCGGTGTAGCCGGCCGGCGAGCCGTTGTAGTCGACGTCGGCGCCGGTCACGGTCGCGCCGGTGGCGTCGGTGAAGTAGTAGTCGCGCAGGTTGCCGGTCAGCCCGACCCTGATGAGGTCCTGCAGGTGCAGCAGCCGCGCGCGCTGCTCGTCCGGCGTGCCGTTCACGGCCGCGCCGTTCGGGTCGGTGAACAGGCCGCTGCCGAAGCCCTGGATCCGCGGGTCCTCGTCGAACGGGCCGCCGCCGCGGACGCCGTCGCGCAGCCGGTCGTTGAACGTGCCGATGCCGGCTCCGTACAGCTCCAACTGTGTGGCCTGCTGGAACCGGGCGTTGTCCGCGACCTCGCCGAAGTTCCAGCCCTCGCCGTAGACGTACACCGCCGCGCCGTCGACGCCGTCGCGCGCCACCGTCAGCTCGTCCAGCGCCGCGCGCACGCGCTCCATCGTCGCCCGGCTGTGGTGGCCCATGAGGTCGAACCGGAACCCGTCGACCTTGTAGTCGCGCGCCCAGGTGACGACGGAGTCGACGATCAGCTTCTCCATCATCGCGTGCTCGGACGCGGTGTTCGCGCAGCACGTGGACGTCTCGACGGTGCCGGTCGCGGACAGCCGCTGGAAGTAGCCGGGCACGATGCGGTCCAGCACCGACTGGTCGTCCTGGCCGGCGGCGTGGGTGTGGTTGTAGACGACGTCCATGACGACGCGCAGGCCGGCGCCGTTGAGCGCGGCCACCATCTCGCGGAACTCGCGCGTGCGGCCAGGCCCGTCCGGGTTCGTGGCGTACGAGCCCTCCGGGACGGTGTAGTGCAGCGGGTCGTAGCCCCAGTTGAACCCGTCCTGACCGGCGACGGCAGCGGTGCACTCCTGCTGCGCCGTGCCGGCCGGGTCGGCTGCGGTCAGCGCCTCGAGATCGCAGTCGGGCGTCGCCTGGTCGGCGCGCGACTCCGGCACGGTCGCGAGGTCGAACACCGGCAGCAGGTGAACGGTGTTCAGCCCGGCGTCGGCGAGCGCGGACAGGTGCCGCATGCCGGCCCCGTCCGCCTGCGTGAACGCGCCGTAGGTGCCGCGCTGCGCCTCAGGCACGGACGTGTCGCCGATCGAGAAGTCGCGCACGTGCAGCTCGTAGATGGCGGAGTCCTCCGGCTGGGCCAGCGCAGGCTTCTCCAGACCGGCCCAGCCCGGCGGCGCCAACGCGGCGTCGTCCAGATTCACCACCAGCGACCGCGCGGAGTTCGTCGTCAGCGCCAGGCTGTACGGGTCGGTGACGACGTTGGTCTCGACGGTGTCGGTCGCCGGCACGTACACCTGGACGGCGAACGCGTACGCCGCGCCGGCCCAGCGCGGGTTGCCGCGGGCGGTCCAGACGCCGTCGCGGTCGCGGCGCATCGGAACGGTCTGTTCGGTCGCCGACCCGGGCAGGGTGAGCAGCAGGTCGACGTGCTTCGCCGTCGGCGCCCAGAGCGCGATGTCCGGACGCCGTCCGTGCCAGACGACGCCCAGCTCGCGGTCCGCGGCGCCGGCGTAGACGTCGTCCAGGACGCCGGGCAACTGCACACCGGTCGCGTCGACCAGCCGGCCGAGGTCGTCGTAGGCGGCGACGGCGACCTGCCCGGTGAGGACGTCCTCGATGCCCTTGATGTCAGCGGTCAGCCCGTCGTAGGCCGCGAGATGCGGGTACTCCTCACGGACGGACTCCGGCAGCGCACCGAGCGTCAGCGGGTACGACGTCCCGCCGGTCACCGCCTCGGCGTCGACCTCCATGCCGCCCGACGGCGCGGCGTGCAGCCGGAACGTCCAGTCCGCCGCGGCCGCCGGCAGGTCCCAGGCCAGCAGCCCGCGCTCCAGCCAGTGCGCCTTCTGCAGGGTGAGGTCGGCCTGCGACTCCGCGGCCGACGACGTCACCGTCAGCACGTGCGTGGCGACGTCGTAGCTGAACGTCGTCCGTGCACCGGCGGGCACGGTGAACGGGATGTTCGCGCCGTCCGGCGCGCCGCCGGCTCCGTAGTTCTTGTCGAAGCTCAGTCCGTGCGTCACCTTGGCCTCGTACGTCCCGGCGGCGATGCCCGTCGTCGACAGCGTGTAGACGCCGTCGCCGTCGGGGTCCTTCAGCCACGATCGCATGCAGGCCGGGTCCCAGTCCGCCCCGCAGCCCAGCTCGGACTGGAACGACCCCGGCACGGTGACGATCGGGTCCTGCGCGTCGCTGGTGGCCCAGTGCGTCGCGTGGTCGTAGTAGAAGGTGACGTCGCCGGCGGCGGCCAGCGGCAGCGGGATGTTCGGGCCGTCGCGGCGGGCGCCGAGGCCGTAGTTCTCCGCCCACGAGCCGTCGATGGCGGCCTTGTACTCGAAGTCGCCCGCGGGCAGCGCGAACGTGCCCTTCCAGACGTCGTCGTTCGGATCCAGCGTGAGCCCGGCCTGCGCGCACGCCGGGTCCCAGTCGCCGGGGCAGCCCATCTCGCTGTTCAGGCTGCCGGGGACGGTGACGCGGTCCGGCTGCTCGACCGGCCCGCCGGTGCCCGGGTCCTCGCCGTCGTCCTGCGGCTCGCCGACCACGCCGTACGTCGACGCGACGGACAGGTTGCCGGAGTGGTCCTTCAGCACGGCGCGGTACTCCAGGAGCGTGCCGTGCGGGAGGTCGGTCACGTCGTGGAAGACCCGGTACGGCGCGTTGTCGTCGGTGCCCAGCGCGGTCCACTCGGACGTCCCGAGCGGACGCCAGGCCAGCGTGACCTGGTTGAACCCGCCGGCCGGCACGGAGACGCCGACCTCGGCCCGGCCGCCCACGGTGCCGCCGGGCCCGGGCGTGCGGAAGTGCAGCGCGGGCGCGTCCTTCGACGCCTTCAGCGGCTTCGGCGCCCGCCAGACGACGGCGGACAGCGGCGGGACGGTGACCGACACCCGGCCCTGCGCGTCGGACCGCACCGACGCCGTCCCCGCCGGCCAGACCGGCTGGAACGTCGTCCGCGGGTTGAACGTCGCGAAGCCGACCGTCTGCGGGTCGGTCGAGTTGTTCGTGGCGACGACGTACTCGACCTGCTCCTCCGCGTCGATGCGGCTGAACGCGTAGACGCCGGCGTCGTCGCTCGCGTACCGGTGGATCTGCGCGCCGTCGGCCAGCGCGGGGTGCTCGTCGCGCAGGGCGGACAGCTCGCCCAGCCGCTGGTAGATCGGGTGCTCCGGGTCGAAGCTCTCCTCCGCCGTCGTGGCGTCGGTGCCGATGAGGTCGTCGTCGTTGTAACTGGCCACCTGGCTGCCGAACATGTCCTGGCGGGCGTCCTTGTCGCCGCCGTCGCCGGTGAAGCCCTGCTCGTCGCCGTAGTAGACGACCGGCTGGCCGCGGGTCAGGTACATGAGGTCGTGCGCGAGCAGCGAGCGGTCCAGCTGCTCGTCCGGCGCCACCCCGGTGTCCTGGACGAACATCCCGATGCGGCCCATGTCGTGGTTGCCGAGGAAGGTCGGCAGCGAGTACGCGTTGGAGTCGGGGTCGGTGTAGTGGTCGTCGCCGGCGAACAGGTCGCGCAGCTCCGTCGTGGGGCGGCCGGTCGCGAAGCCCTGCGCGCGGGCCTGGAAGCCGAAGTCGATGGTCGCCTGCAGCCCGCCCTCGGTCGTGTACCGCGACATCGCGGCCGGGTTCGCGTCGTACACCTCGCCGAACATGAAGAAGTCGTCGGCGCCTGACTCGTGCGCCGCGTCCAGCACCTCGGGCGCGAACCGCTGCCAGAACTCCATGTTGACGTGCTTGACGGTGTCGATGCGGAACCCGTCGACCCCGAACCCGGCCCAGTACTGGTAGATGTCGATCATGCCGTCGCGGACCGCCGGCTGCTCGGTGAACAGGTCGTCCAGCCCGACGAAGTCGCCGTACAGGTCGCCCTCGGTGCCGTCGAAGGCCGCGTTGCCGCGGTTGTGGTAGAGCGTCGGGTCGTTCAGCCAGGCCGGCACCTTGACGGTCTCGTCCTCCGGCGTCCGGAAGAACGGCGTGTACGGGAACGACGTCTGCGGGTAGAGTTCCGGGAACGTGTCGCCGGCCGCGTACTGCGAGTCGTCGAAGACGGTGCCGGCGGCGTCGACGTACGGGACCTCCGACTTCGGGACGTACGTGTACGCGCCCTCCTCGTAGTCGATGACGTCGGCGGTGTGGTTGGTGATGATGTCGAAGAACACCTTGATGCCGCGCGCGTGCGCCTCATCGATGAGGAGGCTCAGCTGCTCATTGGTGCCCAGGTGCGGGTCGATCCGGGTGAAGTCGGTGATCCAGTAGCCGTGGTACCCGGCGCTGACGTCGGCGCCGCTGCCCTGCACCGGGCGGTTCATGAACGACGGTGTCAGCCAGATCGCGGTGGTGCCGAGGTCCTCGATGTAGTCCAGCCGGTCGAGGATCCCGGCCAGGTCGCCGCCGTGGTAGAAGCCCTTGTCCTCGGGGTCGTACCCGTGCACCAGCCGCGGCTCGGCCGTCCCCGGCGGCACCTCGTGGCCGCCGGTGTCGTTCGACGGGTCGCCGTTGTCGAACCGGTCGGCCATGACGAAGTAGAACCGCTCGTCGGTGAGCCCGGCGCGCAGGCTGTCGCCGGCCAGCTCGCGGTCGGCGTCGGTCAGGCCGGGCTGCGGGTGGGTCGGCGCGACGGCGATGCGGTGCGAGCCGTGGTCGTAGGAGAACGTGACCTCGGCGTCCGCCTCCAGCACGAGCGGGAGGTTGGGTCCGTTAGCGACGCCCCCGGCGCCGTAGTTCTCGTCCCAGCCGCCGTTCAGGGCGACCTTGAACTCGTACGAGCCGGCCGGCAGCTCGACGGCGCGCGCGTAGCTGCCCGCGTCGGTGAGCGTCAGTTCGGTGGCGGCGCAGGCCGGGTCCCAGTCGGCGGCGCAGCCGAGCTCGCTCTGCAGGCTGCCGGCCAGCGTGACGACGCTCGGCGGCGGGGTGTGGTCGGCGACGGCGACCTGTGTGGTCGCGGCGACGAGTCCTAAGGGAACGACCAGTCCCAGGGAGGCGGCGAAGACGAGGAGACGGCGGGCAGGCGGCAGGGTCGGCATCGGTACTCCCGGGCGGACGTCGATGTCACGGTGCCCGAGACGCTAGCCACCCCCGGCGGTCGTTGCAAGACTTGCAGCAAGCTTTCAACGATGGGTCGAGGTGTGCCCAAGCCGTGACGTATGGAATCATCGAGAGTCATGACACCCGCTCGCGTCGTCGTGTCCACTCTCGCCGCGGCGGGAGTGGTGTTCGCGTGCGTCGCGTGCTCCGGGGAGTCCAACGAGCCCACCGGCCTCGAGACGTCCTCCACGCCTGCTGAGACGACCGACCCGACGCCCACCGACGACCCTGCGGTCGCCGAGGTCGAGGCCGCCTATGCGCAGTACTGGGACGTGCTGGTCGCCTCCGAGAACAACCTCGACGAGACGTACGAGCCCCTGGTGAGCGTCATGTCCGACGAGCTCGCCCAGCGCCAGGTCGCCGACATCCGCGGCCTCGTCGCCGACGGCGTCACCCGCGACGGCGCACCCGACACCGGCGCCCCCGAGGTGAGCGTCGACGGCGACACCGCGCGGGTCGAGAGCTGCGTCGACGAGACCCCCTGGAACGTCTACTACAACGAGCAGCTGGTCCCGCAGGAGACCGGCGTGCGCGTTCGCGTCATCGACTTCGAGCGCATCGACGGTGAGTGGATCGTCGTCGATCTTGTCGACCAGAGCGAGGCGACCATCTCATGCTGACCCGTATCGCGGCCTGTCTGACGCTGTGCGTCGCGCTGGTCGCCACCGCCCTCTTCACCATCGTCCCGACGGCGGCGGCCCAGGACGGCGAGAACTGCTGGCTCGAGGAGGTCGATGCCGGCGAGGGCGAGACCGAGTGGGTCGAGCACTGCGACGACTCCGGTGGCGGCGGTGGCGAGGACGACGACGGTGACAACGGCGACGGCGAGTACGAGCCGCAGTGCGATCTCAGCATCTTCGACGACGTCCACGACGGCGCTTCGTTCTGGTGCGAGGGCACCACGGCGTGCTGGGGCAACTTCCCGTCGGTCTTCCCCGAGGACCAGTGGGAGGAGCTCGCCGGGTCGCCCTCGCCGGGCGAGGGCTACATCGTCACGTTCGTCGAATGCGTGCCGGGCGACGGCGGCGACTGGGCGTGGGTGCTGCCGCCCGAGGAGCAGGGCCCGAGCCTGTGGGATCTCGCCTGGCAGGCCTTCGGCAACCTCGCGACGCCCGACTTCACGCTGGCGTTCTCGCCGCCGGACCAGTCCTTCGTCAACCTGCCCACCTGGTACTGGGCCGACGGCCCGGCCGACGGCGAGCTGATCGGCGAGTCCACCGGCGCGGTCAACGCCATCGCGACGCCCAACCGCATCGAGGTCGACCCCGGCGACGGCAGCGGCGTCCTGGAGTGCCCGTTCGCCGTCGCCGAGAGCGACGAGTGCAACCACGTCTACGCGCAGGCGTCGGTCGACCACCCCGACGGCTACCCGGCCACCATGCGGCTGGTCTACGACATCGCCTTCACCAACGACGGCGCGCCGCTCGAGATCGACGGCCTGCCGACGACGCTCGAGAGCCCCTGGGTCGACGGCCCGCTCCCGGTCGCCGAGGCGCAGTCCATCATCATCGACTGAGTGCGGCCGCTCAGGCGGCCGGCACAGGGACGGGCGGCGGCGGGCCCACGTAGCGCGCCGCCGGCCGGATGATCTTGCTGTCGGCGGCCTGCTCGAGGATGTTCGCCGTCCAGCCGACCACCCGGGCGACCGCGAACGTCGGGGTGAACATCGCCCGCGGCAGCCCGCACTGCTCCATGACGACGCCCGCGTAGAACTCGACGTTGGTGTGCAGCTCGCGGTGCGGCTTGAGTTCGGCCAGGATCGCCTCGACCTGCCGTTCCACCTCGACGGCGAAGTCGGCCAGCGGGCCGCCGAAGCCGACCGCGATCTCGCGCAGCAGCCGCGACCGCGGGTCCTCGGTGCGGTAGACCGGGTGGCCGAAGCCCATGATGCGGTCGCCGGCCAGAACGCGCTCGCGCACCCACGACTGGATGCGGTCCGGCGTCCCGATGGCGTCGAGCGTGTCCAGCGCCCGGCTCGGCGCGCCGCCGTGCAGCGGTCCGGACAGCGCCGCGATGCCGCCGACCAGGCAGGCGGCGACGTCGGCGCCCGTTGAGGCGATGACCCTGCCGGTGAACGTCGACGCATTGAAGCCGTGGTCGATGGTGGAGATGAGGTAGCGCTCGACGGCGCGGGCGTGCTCGGGCGCCGGCTCCTGGCCGGACAGCAGGTACAGGTAGTTCGCCGCGTGCCCGAGATCGGCGCGCGGCTCGACCGGATCCAGCCCCTGCCCGAGCCGGTACAGCGCCGCCAGCAGCGTCGGCACGACGGCGCCGGCCAGCAGCGCGTCGTCGCGCCGCTCGGCGTCGGTGAGGTCGAAGACCGGCCGGAACCCGGCCGCGGCGCCGGTCAGTGACAGCGCCGTGCGCAGCCCGGCCATCGGGCCGGACGCCGCGCTCGCGCGGGCGATCGCCGGCAGCGCCGCGCGCACCTCGTCGGGCAGCACCCGCAGCTCGGCGACCCTGCGGGCGAACGCGGCCCCCTCGACGGCGGACGGCAGCGCGCCGTTCAGCATCAGGTACCAGACGTCCTCGAAGCCACGTGTCGCGGCCAGCTCGACGGCGGAGTACTCGCGGTAGTGGTAGAAGCCCTCGCGGCCACGGACGTCGCCGAGCATCGTCTCCGTGACGACGACCCCGGCCAGCCCACGCGGCACCTGTGCAGTCATGATCTCCTCCTACCGGCATCAATCAATCTCAGAATTCAGGTCATGCAAGGATCACGAACTCTCTCCAATCGGCATCCGCCCTGGACCGAGGACTCAGGGAGCCTTCGGCCCCCGTCGCCCTCGGTACTTGCATGACCCTCAAGGGTTGATTGACATGATAGATATATTGATTCGAGTCAATCTGGGGGTGGCCGATGGCAGAGCGCCGGCTGACGACGCAACAGGTCGCGGCCCGGCTCGGGGTGAAGCCCGAGACGGTGTACGCCTACGTCAGCCGCGGCCTGCTCGGCAGCCGCCGCGGACCCGGCGGCCGGGCCAGCACGTTCGACCCCGACGAGGTCGAGCGGCTGGCGCGGCGGCGACGCGGCCGCCCGGACGCCGCTCCCCTGTCGGCCCGCGACCAGGACGCCGCCGGCCCGGTCTATAGCGCCGTCACGCTGATCGAGGGCGACCGCTACTTCTACCGCGGCGTCGACCCGGTGGCGCTGGCGCAGCGGGTCTCGTTCGAGGCGGTCGCCTGGTGGCTGTGGACCGGCGACCAGCGGCCCGGGCCGGCGTTCGAGGCGCCGGCCGCGGGACTGGCCGCGGCCCGGGCGGTCGGTGCCGCGCTGCCGCCGCAGGCCGGGCTGGTCGACCGCTTGCGGGTGGCGGCGGTCGCGGCGGCCACGGCCGACCCGGTCCGGTTCGACCTGCGCCCCCGCACTGTCGCGGCGACGGCCCGCGGCCTCATCGCCACCTTCGTCGACGCGCTGCCCCGCCGCGACGGCGGCGACGGCGACCCCGCCGGCGACTCGATCGCGGCGCGGTTGTGGCCGCGGCTGACCACTCGCCCGGCCGACCCGTACGCCGTCGCGACGCTCGACACCGCGCTGGTGCTGCTGATCGACCACGGGCTGGCCGCGTCCACCGTCACCGCGCGGGCGGCGGCGTCGGCGCGCGCGCATCCGTACGCCGTCGTCTCCGCGGCCCTCGGCGCCGCCGAAGGACCGCTGCACGGCGCCGCCAGCGGGTTGGCGCACCGGATGCTCACCGACGTGCTCGAGCGGGGCGCCGGGCCGGTCGTCGCGGAGCACCTGCGGGCGGGGCGGCGGCTGCCCGGCCTGGGGCACCGGCTCTACCGCGCGACCGACCCGCGGGCGCAGGTGCTGTTCGAGCGGCTCGCGGCGGTCCCCGAGGCCGCGCCCGTGCTGGCCGCCGCGCACGCCGTCACCGAGACCGCCGCGACCCACCTGCCGCTGCCCGCGAACGTCGACCTCGCACTGGCCACGCTGTCCGTCTCGGCCGCGATGCCGCCGGAGGCCGGCGAGACGATCTTCGCGGTGGCGCGGACGGCCGGCTGGATCGCGCACGCGCTGGAGGAGTACGACGAGCGGGCGCTGCGGGTGCGGGTCACCGGGCGGTACGAGGGCCCGCCGCCACCGCAGCCGCTGCCGTCACTGCGCTGACGGCTCCGGCAGGTGCTCGACGGCCCAGGCGGAAATCTGGTCGAGCGCCGGCATCAGCGCCCGGCCGTGCTCGGTGAGCTCGTAGCTGACCGAGACCGGCGGGCCCTCGTCGACCTGGCGGTGCACCAGCTGGTGCTGCGTCAGCTCGGCCAGCCGGTCGGCCAGGACGGAGTCGCTGAGCCCTTCGATGGCACGGGACAGCTCGCGGAACCCGGCCGGGCCCGCTGACAGGCCGCCCAGGACCAGGGCGCTCCAGCGCTTGCCCAGGATCGTGAAGGCCCGGGTGAGGGCGGCGTCGGTGCGCCCACAGGCCTCCACGTCAGGGGTGGCCCGGACGCTCGCGGTCATGTGAGGAATACTAACGCGATCGACGTTGCTTCGATTTTCGTAGCCGCTACGAGAAGACTCGTAGCTTCGACTCTCCGAGGAGTACTCCGTGACCGAGACCCACGGCTCGCGCCCCTCCGTCGTCATCGTCGGCGGCGGGTTCGGCGGCATCAACGCCGCCAAGGCGCTCGACGAGGTGGCCGACGTGACGCTGGTCGACCCGTCCGACACGTTCCTGCACAACCTCGCGTCCTGGCGCGCGCTGGTCGAGCCGGCGTGGCTGGACCGGATCTTCCTGCCGTACGACCGGCTGCTCGCCCACGGCCGGTTCGTCCGCGACCGGGCCGTCGACGCCGACGGCACCGGCGTCACGCTGGCCTCCGGCGAGCGGCTGGCCGCCGACTACGTCATCCTCGCGACCGGCTCGTCCTACCCGTTCCCGGCCAAGACCGACGAGACCGACGTCGCCGTCGCGCGCAGCCGGTTCCTGGAGGCGCACCACGCGCTGCGGGAGTCCGGCCGCGCCCTGGTGATCGGCGCCGGCGCGGCCGGCCTGGAGCTGGCCGGCGAGATCAAGTCCGCCTACCCGGAGAAGGACGTCACGCTGGTCGACCTGGCCGACGACATCCTGCCCGGCCCGTACGACCAGGAACTGCGCGAGGAGCTGCGCCGCCAGCTCGACAAGCTCGGCGTCAGGCTGGTCCTCGGCAGCCCGCTGCACGCGCTGCCGGACGCCCCGGCCGCGACGGCGGCGCCGGTCACCGTCACCACCGAGGCCGGTGAGGAGCTGACCGCCGACATCTGGTTCCGCGCCTTCGGCGTGACCCCGGCCACCGGGTTCTTCACCGGCGCCCTGGCCGCGGCCCGCGACGCCCAGGGCTACCTGCGCGTCGACGACCAGCTGCGGGTCGCCGGCCACGACACCGTGTACGCGATCGGCGACATCGCCGACGCCGACCGCAACATGGCGGCGACCGCCCGGCTGCAGGCGGAGCTGGTCGCGGCCAACCTGACCGCGCGGATCACCGGCGAGGGCGAGGTGGCCGGCTACCAGAAGCTGCCGCCGCTGGTCGCCATCCCGCTCGGTCCCGAGGGCGGCGCCGGCCAACTCCCCGGCATCGACGGCGTCGCCGGCCCCGAGGTGATCTCGCAGGTCAAGGGCCGCGCCATGCTCATGGACAGCTACGACGACCTCTTCAACGTCGAGCCGGCGGCCTGACCGCTTCGATGGGTGAGCGTCTGCTGTCGCCAGGACGACAGCAGACGCTCACCCATGCCGTTCAGCGGGTGAAGGAGTACGCCGTCACGTCGGCGACCGGGCGGTAGCCGAGGGCGGCGTAGACGCGGTTCGAGGTGGGGTTGGCCAGGTCGGTGAAGAGCGAGCTGCGCGACGCTCCCGCGTCCAGCACCGCCTGGCTGACCGCCGCGACCAGCGCGGACGCATACCCGCGGCGGCGCCGGTCCGGAGGCGTGTAGACCGGCGCCACCCGCGCGACGCCCGCGACCGTGCGTGAGACGCCGACGAAGCAGGCCGGGCCGTCGTCGTCCCAGAGGTACGCGCGCTGCTCGGCGATCAGCAGGTCGACGACGCGCTCGGCGACGCTGGCGCCGGGCGCGGCGTTGGACTCCTCCTCGAACGCCATCGTCCAGGCGACCAGCAGGTCGCGGTCGGCCGGCCCGGCCACTCGCGCGGCACCGGACGACGGCCGCGGCGGCACGACGGTGTCGAGCTCGAACAGCCGCTGGTCCATCGAGACGGCGACCGTGCCGCCGGTGCGGCCCGCCCACGCCCCGGCGTACGCCGCGGACTGCTCGGCGACCCCGGTGACGCCGTCGATCTCGGGGGAGTGCTCGAGCAGCGCCAGTGCGAGCCGCTCGGCGCCGGGCGGCGCGGCGGAAACGTAGGCACGGAACGGCGGCGTCCAGACGGCGACCCCGGCGATGGCGCCGCCCCGGCCATCCCCGCCGGGCAGGATCGCGAACACGCCACCCCGCCCGGCGCCGCGGCGCTCGCGATCGACGGTGGTGAGCAGCACCGAGTGCAGCACGGGATCGCGCTCCAGCCACCCGTGCACGCGCTGCCAGAACTCCTGCGCATCGACACCGATCGAGACGGCCGGCATCAGCGCACCCGGGTGACGCGGCCCTCGTCCCAGACCGGCTCGGGCGCCTCGTAGACGGTGCCGTTGGCGCCGAACACCAGGAACCGGTCGAAGTCGCGGGCGAACCAGCGGTCGTGGGTGACCGCGAGCACCGTGCCGTCGAACGCCTCGAGACCCTCCTGCAGCGCCTCGGCCGACACGAGGTCGAGGTTGTCGGTGGGCTCGTCGAGCAGCAGCAACGTGGCGCCGGACAGCTCCAGCAGCAGGATCTGCAACCGCGCCTGCTGCCCGCCGGACAGCGACTCGAACGCCTGGTCGGCGGCGTGCGCCAGCTCGTAGCGGTCGAGCGCGCGGCTGGCCTCCTCGCGCGGCATGCCGGCCCGCCGGCCGTCGCCGCGGTGCAGGATCTCGAGCAGCGTGCGGCCCACCAGCTCGGGGTGGTCGTGCGTCTGCGCGAACCAGCCCGGGCGCACTCGCGCGCCCAGCCGGGCCAGCCCGGTGTGCGCGACCGGCGCGATCGGGACGTCGTCGACCGGCTCGTGCTCGGGCTCGGGGTCGGAGCCGCCGGCGGCCAGCAGCCGCAGGAAGTGCGACTTGCCCGAGCCGTTGGAGCCCAGGACGGCCACCCGCTCGCCGTACCAGACCTCGAGGTCGAACGGCTTCATCAGCCCGGTCAGCTCGAGCGACTCGCCGATGACGGCGCGCTTGCCGGTGCGCCCGCCGCGCAGCCGCATGCGCAGGTTCTGCTCGCGCGGCTGGTCCTCGGGCGGGCCGGCGTCCTCGAACCGCCGCAGCCGGGTCTGCGCCGCCTGGTAGCGGGCCGCCATGTCGGAGTTGTAGGCCGCCTTCTGCTTGTACATGAGCACGAGCGCCTTCAGCTTGGCGTGCTCTTCGTCCCAGCGCCGGCGCAGCTCCTCGAGCCGGGCGAACCGTTCGCGCCGCGCCTCGTGGTAGCTGCCGAAGCCGCCCGGGTGGACCCAGGCGGTGTTGCCGGCCGCACCCAGCTCGACGGTGACGACGCGGGTGGCGGTGCGGTGCAGCAGCTCGCGGTCGTGGCTGACGTAGAGCACCGTCTTGGCCGACTCGACCAGCCGGTCCTCGAGCCAGCGCTTGGCCGGCACGTCGAGGAAGTTGTCGGGCTCGTCGAGCAGCAGCACCTCGTCGGGGCCGCGCAGCAGCGCCTCGAGCATCAGCCGCTTCTGCTCGCCGCCGGACAGCGACGACACCTCGCGCCAGCGGCACCGCTCGAACGGGATGCCCAGCGCAGCCGTGGTGCAGACGTCCCACAGCACCTCGGTCTCGTACCCGCCGGCGTCGGCCCACTCGCCGAGCGCGGCGGCGTAGGTCATCTGGGTGGGCTCGTCGTCGCGGTCCATCATGGCCAGCTCGGCGGTGTCGACGGCGGCAGCGGCGGCCCGCACGCGCGGCGGCGCCACCGACAGCAGCAGGTCGCGGACGTCCTGGGCGTCGCGCGCCACGAACTGCCGCATGACGCCGAGCCCGCCGCTGCGCGTCACCGCTCCGCCGTGCGCGGCGAGGTCGCCGGCGACGATGCGCAGCAGGGTCGTCTTGCCCGACCCGTTCGCGCCGACCAGCGCGACCTTGGCGCCGTCGCCGACCCGGAACGAGACGTCGTCGAGCAGCACCCGCCCGTCGGGGAGGGTGAACGAGACGGCGTTGAGGTCGACGTGGCCCATGACGTCAGTCTCGCCCCGCCCAGCGGCACCGGTCGAGGGGTTTTCGCGGGTCAGAAGCCGGGCGGCTGCTCGCCGGACATGACGGCGACCAGGACGTCGGGGGCGAGGTCCTCCTTGTGGACGTACGCCCGCGCGCCGCTGGTGCGGGCGTCCTGCGGGAGGTCCGACGCCGGGTAGGTGGACATCAGCAGCACGACGGCGTCGGGCCGGGCGGCGAGCAGCCGGCGGGTGGCCTCGATGCCGGAGATGCCGGGCAGGTTGATGTCCATCAGCACCAGCCCCGGCCGCAGCGATGCCACCGCGGCCACCGCGTCCTCACCGCTGGCGGCCTCGCCGGCGACCCGGAACCCGGGCGTGGCGCCGACCACGAAGCGCGCGACGGACAGATAGGTCTCCTGGTCGTCGACCACGAGGACGTCGACGACGGCGGGCGGAGCCTCGGCGTGGGGGGTGTGCGGACTACCGGCCATGCAACCAGCATCGCTCGTGCGGTGCCCTCCGTGCCATCCGGCGGGCACCCGAACCCGCGGGGGTGCCAGCACCCCCGTCAGCGCAGCGAGGCAAGGTACAGCAGGACGGCGCTGACCCGCCGGTGCACGTCGGGTTCGGCGGTGAGGCCGAGCTTGGCGAACAGCGCGTTGATGTGCTTCTCGACCGCGCGCTCGGTGAGCACCAGCGCGGCCGCGACGCCGGCGTTGCTCTTGCCCTGCGCGATCTGCTCGAGCACCTCCAGCTCGCGCTTCGTCAGCGCGGCGAGCGGGTCGCCCGGCGGGCGGGTGCCGGCCACCAGCACCTCGACGACGCGGGGGTCGACGACGCTGCCGCCGCGGGCCACCTCGCGGACCGCCGCGGCCAGCTGGTCGGGCTCGCTGACCCGCTCCTTGAGCAGGTAGGCGCGCCGCTGCGAGCCGCCGGAGAGCAGCTCCAGCGCGTACGCGGGGGCGGCGTACTGCGACAGCACGACGACGCCGGTCTCGGGCGCGGTCTGCCGCAGCCGGGTGGCCGCGCGGATGCCCTCGTCGCTCGACGTGGGTGGCATGCGGATGTCCGTGACGACGACGTCGGGCCGGTGCTCGTCGACGGCGGCGAGCAGGCCGTCGAGGTCGCCGGCCACCGCGACGACCTCGAGGTCGTCGTACAGGCCGAGTACCCGCTGGACGCCCTCGCGCACCAGCAGGGCGTCGTCGGCGACGACGATGCGGACCCTGGCGGCTGTGGTCACGGGCGGGATCGTACCGGGTGCCGCTGTCACGGACGACGTCATACCGGCAGCGTCCCGCGCACGACGGTGCCCCGGCCCGGCCCGCTGACGACGGTCAGCCGGCCGCCCAGCGCGCCGAGCCGGTCGCGCATGTTGACGAACCCGTGGCTGCGCCCGGCCGTGGCCGGGTCGAAGCCGGCGCCGTCGTCGCACACCTCGAACGCCAGCCCGGTGCCGTTCAGCCCGACGTGGACGGTCACCGTCGCGTCCGGCCCGGCGTGCTTCCCGGCGTTCTGCATGGCCTCCAGGCAGCAGAAGTACACGGCGGCCTCCGCGCCGGGGGCGAACCGGCGATCGGTGGCGACGTCGACGGTCGTCGGGCGGACGGCGTGACCGGCGGCCGAGCGCAGCGCTTCGCCCAGCCCGTGCTCGCGCAGCAGCGGCGGGTAGATGCCGTGCGCGAGGTCGCGCAGCTCCGCCAACGTCTCCACGACGTCGCCGCGCAGCTCGTCCAGCAGCGCCGCGGTGTCACCGGACGCGAGCCGGCGGGCCAGTCCCAGCCGCACCGCCAGCGCCACGAGGCGCTGCTGCGCGCCGTCGTGCAGGTTGCGCTCGATCTCCCGCCGCGACGAGTCGGCCGCGGTGATGATCCGGGCGCGCGACTCGCGGACCTCGACCAGCTGCAGCGCGACGGCGGCCCGCAGGCCGGCGTTGTCCAGCTCCGGCCGGGCCGCGCCGACGGCGGCCTCCAGCAGGTCCCGCGGGGTGCCGGCCGTGGCGCCGACGCTCGCGATCGGCCGGTCCGGCGCGGAAAGCAGGACGTCGTCGTCGCCCGGGACCGCCGGCCGGCCGTCGCCGCTGACCCACTCGCCCCGGCCCTCGACCCAGTACGCCACCCGCAGGTCCGGGTCCGCGAGCGCTCGGCGGAGCACGTGCTCGATGGTCACGCCGGGCCGCGGGTCGTGGACGTGGTCGCGGACCATGCGCACGGCGTCGAACCGGCGCCGGTTGAACCGCCGGTCGACGGCGTCCTGCAGCCGTCCCCGCAGCGGCGCGGCCACGCTCACGGCGGCCAGGGTGGCGATGACGGCGGACAGCTGCGAGTCGCCGACGGCGGCGCCGGCCACGACCACCACGACGACGTACACCGCCGCCAGGACCGCGGTGAGCAGCGCGTACGTCAACGCCCGGCCGAGGATCCGGTCGACCTCGAACAGGTGGTACTGCGTGATGGCCAGCGCCGTCGCGACCGGCAGCAGCACGACGAACAGGCCGGCGACCACGCCCAGGACGGCCTGCGAACCCACGTACGACGCGACGAACGACGCCGCCACGAGCACCGGGATCAGCACGGCGGCCGGCGCCAGCCAGAGCAGCTGCTGCCGGGCCGTCCCCCGCGCCCGCCGGAACCGCACGAGCAGCGACACCGCGGCCACCACCAGGCCGGCGCCGGTCGCGATGATCACGGCGCCCCGGCCGACGTCCAGCACGTCACCGACGGCGCCGCCGGGCGCCCACGGGTTGTCCAGACCATCCAGCGGCGGCTCCGCGAGCGAGGGCGTGAGCTGCACCAGCACGACGCCGAGCACTCCGGCCACGACGGTGGCCCGCGCCGCCCACGCCCACCGCGGCGACAGCGGCCGCCCGTCCGGCGTCAGGTGGAACACCAGCGCGATGGCGACGAACCACAGCACGAACACCGAGTCGGCGAACAGCCCGGCGGCGGTCGCCAGCGGCAGCTCGCCCGGCCGCGCGATGGCCCCGTACGCCGCGTAGCCGGTCAGCGCGGGCCCGATCGCCTGCAGGTCCGCGAGCCCGAGGAACAGCCAGCCGACGGGGTGCCGCGGCCGGTGCAGCGCCAGGCCGGCGCCGACGGTCGCCGCGCTCACCATCGCGAGGACGTAGACCAGCCCGTTCGTCACGCCCTGCGTGAGGTCGCCGCGTCCGGCGTCGCGCAGCAGCTCGTCGAAGACCAGGACCAGCGCGATCCCCGTGGGCACGATCGCCACCGCCACGGCGACGGCCGCGTACCGCAGCCTGGACGCGGTCATGGCTCGGCCGGCGCCAGCGCGGCTGTCGGGATCGTGCCCCGGATGACGGTGCCGGCGCCGGGCGCGCTGTCGACGGTCAGTTCGCCGCCGAACGCGCCGAGGCGGTCGCGCATGTTGACGAAGCCGTGGCTCTCGCTGGTGGCCGCGGGGTCGAAGCCGGCGCCGTCGTCGGCCACCTCGAACTCCAGCCCGCCCGACGCGGACCCGCCGACCCGCACCGTCGCCGACGCGCCCGGACCGGCGTGCTTGCCGGCGTTCTGCAGGGCCTCCAGGCAGCAGAAGTACACCGCCGCCTCCGCCTCGGGCAGGTAGCGGGCGCCGTCGGCCTCGACGGTGGTCGGGACGGCGGCCCGGCCGGCGGCGTTGCGCAGCGCCTCGCCGAGGCCGTGCTCGCGCAGCAGCGGCGGGTAGATGCCGTGCGCCAGCTCGCGCAGCTCGGTCAGCGTCTCCTGGACGTCGGTGCGCAGCTCCTCCAGCAGCGCGGCGGAGTCGCCGGTGGCCAGCCGGCGGGCCAGCCCCAGCTTCACCGCCAGCGCGACGAGCCGCTGCTGCGCGCCGTCGTGCAGGTTCCGCTCGATCTGCCGCCGCGACGCGTCGGCCGCGGAGACGATGCGGGCCCGCGACGCCTGCAGCTCGGCGTTGCGGCGGCGCAGCTCCTCCAGCGACGCCTGCAACGCGGAGTCGAGGCGGACGTTGTGCAGCGCCAGCCCGACCTGCCGGGCGAGGTCGGCCAGCATGCGGTCGTCGTCGTCGCGGAACGGCGGGTCGTCGGCGGAGCGCACCACGACGAGCAGCCCGAGCAGCCGGCCCAGGTGCGTCACCGACGCGACGCGCACCGACCGGCGTTCGCCGGGCAGCACCGACGGCAGCCACATCGCCGCCCACGCGGTGCCGGACACCCGGGCCCGGGTGACGGCGGCCAGCTCGGGGCCGGCGAGGGTCAGCCGGCCGGGTCCGCGCTCGGGCACCGAGACCGTCCGTTCCAGCACACCGTCCTCGCCGGTCCACACCTCCGCGCCGAGCGGGCCGAGCGTCGAGCGCAGCGTCTCGGCCAGCTGCAGCAGCAGCTCGTCCATAGGGACGGCGCGGGTCATCCGCGAGCCGAACGTCTCCAGCGCCGAGGCCGCCGGCCGCTGCGGCCGGCCGGCCCACTGCTCGGCCAGCTCTCGCAGCCGGCCGCGCACCGGCTCGGCCAGCACGACCGCCGTCAGCGCGGCCAGCATCGAGAACGCCAGCACGCCCTGCTCGTCGTCGTCGACCTCGCCGCCCAGCCCGATGACCACCACCAGGTAGACCGCCAGCACCATGAGCACCAGGCCGCAGAGCACCAGCGTGGGCCCGGCGACGGCGACCGCGCGGCGCCGCAGCCGGGGCAGGACCGCCGCCGTGACGGCCACCGGGACGGCGACCAGCCCGAGCAGCGCCCACGGCAGCAGCTCCCCCGGCAGGTCGATCAGCGTCCGCAGCGCCCACACCGCGAGCGCGGCGGTGACCGCGACCAGCGCCGCCCACCCGGCCCACAGCGCGGCGTCGCGCCGGTTCCGGGCCCGGGCCGCAGCGGGAGTCGCGTTCATGGTCCCCACCTCCTCATTCCGCTCTCAGGGTCTGCCAGACCGGGAACGACCCCGCCCGCCGGGCCGGCCACGCCGCCAGCGCGACGGCGGCGAGCACGGCCGCGGGGACCACGACGGCCACGGCCGGGAGCACCGGCGGCGGCACGTACTGGATCACCTCCGCGTCGGTGATGTAGCGCCACAGCCAGCTGCCGGCCGCGACGCCGAGCGGCGCACCGATCACCAGCCCGGCCAGCACGATCACCAACGACTGGGTGACGACGGCGCCGCGGCACTGGCCGCCGGTCAGCCCGAGGGCCCGCAGGACGGCGAGATCGCGCCGCCGCCGGCGGACCGCCACAGCCAGCGCGTGCCCGACGGCGGCCACCGCGAGCACCGCGAGGAACAGCGCGAGGTAGAGGGGAAGGCCCCGGATCACGAGCAGCTCCACCGAGTGGTCCCGCTGCAGAGCGGGGTGCGCCGACACGTCATCGGATACCGCACGCACGGCCTGATCCAGCCGCTGTGCCACGACCGCCGGGTCCGCGCCGTCGCGCACCGCGATGTGCGCGACATGGATCGAGGCGGCGCCGAACAGCGCGTCGAAGCCGGCCCCGGTGACCCAGCCGCCGTCGATGTTGTAGTTCCCCTGTCCCTCCGGCAGGAAGGCCAGTCCGGTGACCGTGAGCCGCCGCTCCGCCCGCGTCCCGGTCAGCTCGACGGTGTCGCCGACACCGACGCCGAAGGTCTCGGCGGTGAACGGGCCCAGCGCGACCTCGTCGGCCGTGGCGGGCAGCCGTCCTTCGTCCACGACGACGGGCAGCGGCTCGGCGACCGGCTGATAGGTGTACACCCTCGGGCTCGCGCCGCGGCCCTGCGCCACCGCGGACCGGCTGTCGTTGACGGCGGCGACGTCGGGGTCGGCCGCGATCAGGCCCAGCACCCGTCCGGTCCTGTCGTCCCCGATGTCCAGCGTGGCCTCCAGCGCGTGCACCTGGCCGTATCGGGCCGGCGTGGTCACGGCGTCGCCGACACCGGCCGCCAGGGTCAGCGCGGCCACCGTCCCCGCGATTCCGGCGACGGCGCCGACCAGCGCCGGCCGCACCGGGACCGCCTGCCGGCCGCGGCCGGGCTCCAGCGCCAGCCTGGTCCCGAGCACCAGCGGCAGCGGCAGGTCGCTGCGGGCGACGGCGGCCGCGACGGGCGAGCGACGCGGCGCCGCCGTGGAGCGCGACGCCCGCAGCGCGACGGCGGCCGTGAGGAGGCAGCCGCCCGCGACGGCGGCGACGACCACGGACCAGCCGACGGCCAGCACCGTCCAGTCGGCGTCCACCCCCGGTGCGGGCTCGCGCTGCTCCGCCGTCCCGATCGGGAACCACGCCGACGCGAGGACCGCCGCACCGACGCCGGCCGTCATGCCGGCGATCCCGGCCAAGGTCGGCCCGGCAGCGGCGGCCGCCACCTGCTGCCGCGGCGACAGGCCCAGCGCGCCGAGCACCCGCAGATCGCGCATCGCCGCCGCGGTGTGGCGGGCGATCGCCTGACCCACCAGCACCACCGCGGCGGCGCCGGCCGCCAGCGCGAACGCGGTGACCGCAGTCGCTTCGATGTCGAGGATGCGCTGGCTGAAGGCGCTCGCCGCCGCCTCACTCCACATGGTGAGGTCGGTCCGGCCGGTCAGGTCCGTCACGGCCTCCGCGAAGTCCGCGTAGGCGCTGCCGCCGTCGTCCAGCCGCACCATCGCACCCGTCGCGCCGTGCGGGTCGAGCAGGTTCTCGGAGTACGCCGCGAAGAAGGCGGCGGTGGGCACCAGCCAGCCCGGCGCGCCCGGCATGTCGGTGAACAGCGGCGAGCGGACGACACCGACGATGTGGACGCGGATCTCGGGCCCGTCCGCCGGCGGACGGGCGCCCTCCTCCACCGGGCCGCGCCAGTCCGTCACGGAAATCCCCAACGTCACCGGCCGGTAGAGGCCGACGGTGACGGTGTCGCCGACGCCGTGCCCGTAGGTCCGGACGAACCGTGGCGTCACCACGGCCTCGTCCGCCCGGTCCGGGTCGGCGAGCCGGCCGTCGAGGACCACCGGCCGTTCGACGGTCCGCAGGACGTTCCCGTCGGCGGGGACCGGCCCGTCGACCGGAGTTCCGTCGAGCTCATAGGAGCAGAAGGCCACCTCGCCGACGGCCGCGACGCCCTGGACCGCACGCACCGCGTCCCAGTCGAAGCGCGGGTCGACGGGGTGGACCTGAGCGGTGGCGGGCAGCGTCGCGGCGTCGAGCCGCTCGATCGAGGTGACGCCGCGCCGGGCCCCGGCGATCGTGGCCAGCACAGCCCCACCCGCGACGGCCAGCAGCAGCGCCAGCACCAGCAGCGACCGCCACCGCCGCCGCCACTCCAGCCGCAGCCAGGCCCCGGCCATCACTCGGCCCTCAGCACGGAGCCGACCCGCATCGACGCCGCCCGCTGCGACGGCCAGGCCGCCAGCAGGTTGGCGGCCAGCAGCGCCACCGGCACGGCGAGCAGGAGGACTGCCGTCACGTCCGGCGGCACGTAGTGGACCATCGTCGCGTCGGCCACGTAGCGCCACACCGTCCGGCCCAGCGCCACGCCGAGCGGCAGGCCGACCAGCAGCCCGGCCACCGCGACGACGCTGGCCTGGGTGAGCACCACGCCGCGGCACTGCCGGCGGGTCATCCCGACCGCACGCAGCACGGCGAGGTCGTGCCGGCGCCGCCGCACCGCCGACGCCAGTGCGTGCCCCACCGCGCCGACCGCCAGCACGCCCAGGAACCCGGCCAGGAACAGCGGCAGGCGCTGGAGCTGCAGCAGCTCCGGCGAGCTGTCGCGCTCCAGCCGCGGCCGCACCGCCGCGCCCCCGTCGGCCGCGGCCGGCAGCGCCGCCGACAGCCGTTCGGCGACGACGGCGGCGTCGGCCCCGGGGCGCAGCACGATGTGCGCCGTCCGCGCCATGGGACCGTCGAACAGATCACCGAAACCGGCGGGCGTGGCCCACGCCCCGACGTTGTAGTAGTTCTCCGCGCTCTCGGGCAGGAAGGCCAGTCCGGTGACGGTCAGCCTGCGAGCGCCGTCCGTGGTGCCGGTCAGGTCGATCCGGTCACCCGGCGCGGCGGCCAGCGCCTCGGCGGTGTACGGCGCCAGCGCGATCTCGTCGCCGCTGTGGGGCAGCCGGCCCTCGAGCACGACAGGGTCGAACCGGCCCATGACGGAGTCCAGCGAGAAGACCGCGACGGTCTCGCCCGCCGCGGTCGCGCTGCCGATCCGGCTGTCGTTCACCGCACTGACGTCCGGGTCGGTGGCGACGGCGGCGAGGACGGCATCGGCCGAGGCGGGATCGGCGCCCAGCGGCGCCTCGAGGTCGTGCACCTGCCCGTAGCGGGCCGGGTTCGTGGTGGCGTCGTCGACGGCGGCGGCGAACGTGGCCGCGGCGAGGACGCCCAGCACGCCGATCGTCGCTCCGGCCAGCGCCGGGCGCACCGGGACCGCGGCCGGCCCGTGCCCTGGCTCCAGCGCGTACCGGGCACCGACGACCAACGGGACCGGCAGCCCGTACCTGCTGGCCAGCGCCGCCACGGCCGACGGCCGATGCACCGCGGCGGGACGGCCGCCCGGGCCTGTCCCGGACCAGACCCGCCGCGCCGCGACCAGCGCACCCGCGACGGCCAGCGCCGGGATCAGCACCAGGCCAGTGCCGAGCACCGGCAGGTCGAGGTCGGCGCCCGGGTCCGGCTCGACGTACGCCGCGAAGCCGTACGGGAACCACCGCGACGCCACGCCGGCAGCGGCCACGCCGAGCAGCGCACCGGTGGCCGCCGCCAGCCCGGGCGCCGCAGCGGCGGTCCGGCGGGCCTGGGCGGGCGTCAGTCCGAGCGCCGCGACCACCCGCAGGTCCGCCGCCGTCGTCGCGGCGTAGCGGGCCAGTGCCTGGCCGACCAGCGCGACGGCGGCCAGCCCTGCGGCGGCGGCGAACACCAGCAGCCCGGCCGACTCGATGCCGGCAATGCGCTGCACATAGGCCATCGTGGCCGCATGCGGCCACACGGTGATGTCGCTGCGCCCGGTGGCCGTGGCGAGGTCGGTCAGAAACTGCTCCCCGGTACGGTCCGCGGCCAGCCGCACCAGCCCGCTGAACGCCACACCTCCCGGCGCGGCGAAGTCGTCCGGGTAGGCGGCGAACAACCCGGCGGACGGCATCAGCCGGCCCGGCTGCTCCGGGCTGTCGCTGAGCAGCGGCGATCGGATCATGCCGACGATGCGGGTCTCGACGGCACCCGCGACGGGCAGCCGCAGCGTGACGGTGTCGCCGACGCCCAGACCGTGCTGCTCGACGAACGCCGGCGTGACGACGGCCTCGTCGGGGCGGGCCGGGTCGGGCAGCCGGCCGTCGATTACTACGGCCCGTTCGACGTAGCGGAAGAACTCGCGATCGGCCGGCGACTCGAACGACTCGCTGCCGGGCGGAAGCCCGTCGATCGTCCACGTCGTGGGCGCTGCCAGGGCGACGGCCTCGACGCCGGGCAGGTCGCGAACGACGTCCCAGTCGAAGCCGGGGTCCTCGGGCCGCACCTCGACGGTGGCCGGCAGTGTCCGCGCGGTGAGCCGGTCGACGGCACTGTCACCGCGCCGGGCGCCGGCGACCGCCGTCAGCACTGTGCCGGCCGCGAACGCGACGAGCAGCGCCAGCACCAGCAGCGACCGCCACCGCCGCCGCCACTCCAGCCGCAGCCAGGCCCCGGCCATCACTCGGCCCTCAGCACGGAGCCGACCCGCATCGACGCCGCCCGCTGCGACGGCCAGGCCGCCAGCAGGTTGGCGGCCAGCAGCGCCACCGGCACGACCAGCAGCAGCGCCGTCGCGGCCACCGGCGGCACGTAGAACAGCGGCGTCGTGTCGGCGACGTACCGCCACACCACCCGGCCCAGCGCGATGCCCAGCGGGATGCCCACCAGCAGCCCGGCCAGCGCCAGCACACTGGCCTGTGTGGCGACGATGCCGCGGGCCTGCGGCCGGGTCAGCCCGACGGCGCGCAGCACGGCCAGCTCGTGCCGGCGCCGGCGCACCGCGGTGGCCAGCGCGTGCCCGACCGCGCCCAGCGCCAGCACCGCGAGGAACGCCGCGAGCACCGTCGGCAGCGTCCGGATCTGCCGGATCTCCGCGACCGGCGTCGGCGGTTCGGGCGGGGCCAGCTCAAGGCCGGTGGTCTCGGCCAGCCGCGCGGCCACGGCGGCCGCGTCGGCGCCCGGGCGCAGCGCGACGTGCGTCTCGTGGAACTTGAAGGCGTCGGCGAAGAGCGCGTCGTAGCCGTCGCGCGTGACCCAGGCGCCGGTCGTGTAGTCGTTGTGTGCGCCGTCGGGCACGAACGCGATCCCGGTGACGGTGGACGTGCCGGTCCCGGCCGGGTCGACCACGTCGCCGACGGCAGCTCCGACGGCGTCGGCGGTCACCGGGGCCAGCGCGATCTCGTCCGGTCGCACCGGCATCCGGCCCTCCAGCACGACGACGTCCAGCGCGCCGTCGCCGACCGGGGCGTAGGAGTAGACCGCCGCGGACACGCCGTCGATGTCGGCCGATCCGATGCGAGAGTCGTTCACCGCCTCGACGTCGGGATCGGCGGCGACGGCGGCCAGCAGGGCCGGCAGCTCCTCCTCCGGCAGGAAGTGCTCGTTGTTCTCCCCGAACCACGCACCCAGCTGATGCGTCTGGCCGAACCGGCGCAGGTCGCCCGACGCGTCGTCGACGCCGCTGGAGAACGTGAACGCCGCGAGCACGCCGACCACGCCCGTCACGGCGCCCAGCAGGGCCGGCCGCACCGGCACCGCGTACCGGCCGCGGCCGGGCTCCAGCGCGAACCGGGTGCCGACCACGACGGGGACCGGCAGCCCGGCGGCGGCGACGGCACCCGCGACCGCCGAGCGCCGGCGGTACGACCCCGCCCGGGCCGCGCGCAGGGCCAGCGCGGCCGCGGCCAGGGCCGCCACCGCCACCAGCACCGGCACCGCGATCAGGCCGGTGACCAGCACCAGCGCGTCGGCGTCCGTCCCCGGATCGGGCTCGACGGTCGCCGCGAGACCGATCGGGAACCACCGCGACGCCACCACCGAGAGCGCCGCGCCGGCCACGGCGCCGGCGGCGGCGGCCAGCACCGGGCCGATCGCGGCCGCCAGCACCACCTGCCGCGGCAGCATGCCCACGGCCCGCAGCGCCTGCAGGTCGGCCACCGTGGCCGCGGCGTACCGGGCCACCGGCTGGCCCACCAGGAACACCGCGGCGGCCGCCGCGGCCAGAGCGAACACCATCAGCGCGTCGGCCTCGAAGCCGGTGACCTCCCGGCCGTGGTTGCGGAACATCTCGACCAGGTCGAACGTGTCGATCGGGCGACCGGCGATGCCCTCGACCGCGGCCAGGAACTCCGGGATCGCGGCCTCGCCGCCGTGCAGGCGGACGATCGCGTTGTGGACGGCGTTCGACGAGTTGGGGCCGACCTCGTCCGGATACCGCGCGGCCAGGCCGGGCGAGAAGATCAGCTGTCCCGGCGACCCGAGCGTCTCGCCGTACCAGAACGACTGGACCATGCCGACGATCCGAGCCTCGACCACCGGCCCGTCGGGCGGCACCGCCGGGTCGTCGCGGAAGGCGGCCGCCGACTCCTGCTGGAACAGCCGGATCGTCACGCCATCGCCGACGCCCAGCCCGAAGCTCTCCTCGAACGACGGCGTGATGACGACCTCGTCGGCCCGCTCCGGGTCCGGCGCCCGGCCGGCCAGGACGACCGGCCGCTCCAGCGCCCGCATCGCGTCCTCGCCGCTGACCACGCCGGAGACGGCCTCGGCCGGGATCTCGTCGACGACGTAGGCGGCGCCGCCGAACGTCGACAGCGCCGCCACCTCGGGCAGGTCCCGCACCGGGGCCCAGTCGAAGAGGGGCTGGTTCGGCAGGACGGCGACGTCGGCCGGCAGCGTCCGTTCCGCCAGCCGGTCGCCGGCGGTCTCACCGCGCCGGGCACCCGCGACCGCCGTCATGACCGTCCCGGCGGCCAGCGCCACCAGCAGCGCCAGCACCAGTAGCGACCGCCACCGGCGCCGCAGGTCCAGCCGCAGCCAGGCCGCCGTCATCACTCGGCCCTCAGCACACTGCCGACCCGCAGCGCCGCCGCCCGGTGCGACGGCCAGGCCGCCAGCAGGTTCGCCGCCACCAGCGCCAGCGGCACCACCAGCAGCAGCGCGAGCGCCGCCAGCGGAGCGACGTAGAGCAGCGGCGTGGTCTCGGCGACGTAGCGCCAGACGGTGCGGCCCAGGGCCAGGCCGAGCGGCACGCCGATCGCCAGCCCGATCAGCGCGAGCAGGCTGGCCTGGGTGACGACGACCCAGCGCGACTGCCACCGCGTCATGCCCAGCGCCCGCAGCACCGCGACCTCGTGCCGGCGCCGCCGGACGGCGGTGGCCAGCGCGTGCCCGACCGCGCCCAGCGCCAGCACGGCGAGGAACCCGGCCAGAAACACCGGCAGCGTCCTGACCTGGCGCAGCTCGGCCAGCCGGCTGGGCGGCTCGACCGGCAGGACGACCTCGGTGATCGACTCCGGCGGCTCCCCCGTGGCCGCCGCGATCACCGGCACGACCGTCTCCTCCAGCCGCTGCATCACCGCCATCGGATCGGCGCCGGGCTCCAGCCCGAGCAGCACCAGGTGGTACTTGAACGCCGGCGACACCGTGCTGGCCGGGTCGAACAGCGTGTCGAAGCCGTCGCCGGTGACCCAGCCGCCGGTGACGTAGTTGTTGTGCGGGCCCTCGGGCACGAACGCGAGGCCGGTGACGGTGAGGTCGCGGTCGCCCGCGGTCCCGGACATCGTCACGACGTCGCCGACGCCGACGTCCAGCGCGTCGGCGCTGCCCGGTGCCAGCACCAGCTCGCCCGGCTGCTCCGGCGCCCGGCCCTCCACCAGCACCGGCCGCAGTGGCTCCCGTCCGGCCTGGTCCAGCGTGAACAGCGTGACCGGGCGGCTCTCGGCGACGGCCACCGCGACCCGCGTGTCGTTGACGACGCGCACCTGCGGGTCGTCGGCGAAGACGGACAGCACCTGGTCGACCGGGCCGAAGTCCTCCCCGGCGTCGCCGACGAACGACGCCAGCTGGTACACCTGCCCGAACCGCTCCGGGTGGTCGGCCGCGTCCTCGACGCCGTCGGAGAAGGTGAACGCCGCGATGACGCCGAGCACCCCGACCACAGCGCCCACCAGCGCCGGACGCACCGGCACCGCCTGCCGGCCGCGGCCGGGCTCCAGCGCGAACCGGGCGCCGACGACCACCGGCACCGGGGCGCCCGCCCGCCGGGCCGCGGCCGCGAGCGCCGACGGCCGGCCGCGGCGGGTCGTCCGGGCCGAGCGCAGGGCCAGCCGGGCCGCTATGCCGGCACCGGCCGCGGCCAGCAGCACCGTCGCCGCCCCGATGCCGCCGATGACCAGCGGGTCGACGTCGAAGCCCGGGTCGGGCTCGAACAGCGCGGCGGTGCCGACCGGGAACCAGCGCGACGCGACCACCGCTCCGGCCGCGCCCAGCAGCGTGCCGGCCACAGCGGCGCCGACCGGGCCGGCCGCGGCGGCCACCGTCGACTGGCCCACCGTCATGCCCAGGGCCCGGGCGACCTGCAGCTCGGCCGCCGCCGACGCCGCGTACCGAGCCACCGCCTGGCCGACGAGGAAGATCGCCGCCGCGCCGGCCGCGAGCGCGAACGCCTGCAGCGCGTCGGCCTCGAACCGGAGGACGTCGTTCAGGTGCCGGCCGTCCTCGGCGAGGTCCATGAAGTCGATATCGCTACGGCCGCTGACCTCCTGCAGGCCGGCCTTGAACGACGCGACGTCCGCCTCGCCGCCGCGCAGCCGGACCAGCGCGTTGAGCTCGCCCTGACCGGAGGCGCCGAGCAGGTTGTCGCGGTACTGAGCGAACAGGCCAGGCGACGGCGACAGCCCGCCCTGGGAGTCGCCGACGACGTCGCTGAACCAGGGCGACCGGATGATCCCGACGATCGTGGCGTCGACGACCGGGCCGTCCGGTTCGGGCAGCACCGTCGAGGCGAACGGCAGGCTGTCCTGCGTCTCCGGCGAGAACAGCCGCAGCGTGATGGCGTCGCCGACGCCCAGCCCGTAGGTCTCCTCGAACCTCCGGCTGACGACGACCTCGTCGGCCCGCGCCGGGTCGGGCAGCCGCCCGTCGAGGACCACCGGGCGCTCGATGGTCCGGAACACCTCGTCGTCGCCGGGCGGGAAGCCGGCGGCGTACGAGTCCTGCGGCAGCTCGTCGACCACGTACGCGCCGGTCAGCACGAACGTCGTCAGCCCCGCGACCTCGGGCAGCGCGCGGACCGCGTCCCAGTCGAAGCCCGCCTGGTTCGGCAGCACGGCGATGGTGGCCGGCAGCGTCCGCTCCACCAGGCGGTCGATGGCGGTCGTGCCGCGGCGGGCGCCGGACAGCGCCGTCATGACGGTGCCCGCGGCCAGCGCTACCAGCAGCGCCATCACCAGCAGCGAGCGCCACCGGCGCCGGGTGTCCAGCCGCAGCCAGGCGCGGACGGCGGTCACGGAGCGCGCTCCTCCACCACGGCCGCCGAGCCGGCCGGCCCGACCCGCACGCCGTCGTCGCTGTCGATGCGGCCGTCGCGCATGCGCACCACCCGCGACGCGCCGGCCGCGACGTCGGCGGAGTGGGTGACCATGAGGATGGTCTGGCCGTCGCCGTGCAGCCGGCGGAACAGCTCCAGGATCTCCGCGCCGCCCTCGCTGTCCAGCGCGCCGGTCGGCTCGTCGGCCAGCAGCACGGCCGGCTCGTTCACCAGCGCCCGGGCGATCGCCAGCCGCTGCCGCTGCCCGCCGGAGAGCACCGACGGCAACTGCTCGGTGCGGTCGCCGAGGCCCAGCAGGTCGAGCAGGTCGCGAGCGCGCGACTCGGCCGCCTTCCGGCGCAGCCCGCCGAGGATCGCCGGCAGTGCGATGTTGTCCAGCGCCGAGACGCCCTCGAGCAGGTTGAAGAACTGGAACACGATGCCGACGTGGTGCCGGCGGAACCGGGCCAGCCAGTTCTCGTCGCGGCCGCTCACCACGAGGTCGTCGACGACCACCTTGCCCTCGTCGGCCTGGTCGAGCCCGGCGAAGATGTTCAGCAGCGTGGACTTGCCGCAGCCCGACGGCCCCATCAGCGCGACGAACTCGCCGCCGTCCACCTGTAGATCGATCCCGCGCAGCGCGCGGACGGGCGCCAGCTCCGCCTCGAACGTCCGGCGGACCCCTCGAGCCAGCAATGCGGTCATCGGCTGTACTCCTCCACCTCGTCGTCCGCGGCGGCGGGCGCGAGCACCCGGCACGCCGTGACGGCAGCGTCGCGGCCTTTGACCCGCACGGGGTCCAGCCGCTGGAACGTCCACGCGGGCGCGGCCGCCGCGGTGGCCTCGCTGGCCACCGTCGTTCCGGCCGGGCGGGCGAGGTCCTGCAGGCGTTGCGCCAGGTTCACGATGTCGCCGACCAGCGTGTACTCCAGCCGCTCGTCGCTGCCGAGCAGCGCCGCGGCCACCTCGCCGGTGGACAGGCCGATGCCCATGCCGAACGGCTCCAGCCCTTCGCCCGCCCACTGGGTGTCGACGACGGCCTGCCGCCGATGCATGTCGTGGGCAGCGCGCAGCGCCCGCTCGGCGTGGTCCGGCTGCGGGAACGGTGCTCCGAAGACCGCCATCACGGCGTCACCCACGTACTGCATCACGGTGCCCCCTTGGTCGAGGATGGCACCGTTCATGGCCCGGCGGTGCGAATTCAGCTGTCGCGCCAGCGACGACGGGTCGGACCGCTCCGCGATGCCGGAGTAGCCGCGCACGTCCGACATCAGCACGGTGACGACCAGCCGCTCGGTCCGCGCGACCGCACCGGGGTCGTCGCGCAGCTTGTCGGCCAGCCCCGACGGCAGCAGCCGGGTGAGCGTCTCGCCCTGCTCCTCGCGCTCCAGGATCGCGGTGTGCAGCTTGCGCAGCCGCTGCAGAGCGCCGCGCACGCCGGAGCTGGCGTCGCGGGCGAGGTGCAGGAACAGCTCCTGGACGGCGTGGTCGACCGCCTCCGGCGTGCTCTGCAGGCTCGCGGCGATCGCCTTGACGGCGCGCCCCTCGGCCACCATGGTGAGCAGCCGTTCCTCGTCGGCGGACAGCCCGGCGCCGCCCCGCGCCGGTGTCACCAGGGCCTGGACGATCTCAGGGTCGAGCATGGAACCCCCCGCCGCGACCTCGCGGACCGCGCGGGCCAGCCGATCGCCGTCCGCCACCCGCTCCTTGAGCAAGTATGCGTAGCCGGCCGCCCCTTGGGCCAGCAGTGCGACCGCGTACTCCGGGTCGTCGTACTGCGAGAGCACGACGACCCCCGTTCCCGGAAGACGCTTGCGGACCTCCTTGGCCGCCTCGATCCCCTCGTCGGCGAACCGCGGCGGCATCCGGATGTCCGTGACGACGACCTGCGGCCGGTGCTCGATCGCCTGCTGCACGAGGCCGTCGTAGTCCTCGGCCATCGCGACGACGTCGACGTCACCGGCGACACGCAGCAGCGCCCGTACGCCCTCGCGGACGAGCAGGTTGTCGTCCGCGAGGAGCACGGTGATGCGCGCGTCGGCGGAAGTCATGCGGACATGACACTCCTACCGGCGCGTTTGCACCAGTGCGGCAGCCACCCGAATGCGGCGGGGTGCCAGCATCCCCGCCGCGGGCGTGCGGGCTACCTCCTTGCTGGTGCCCGCAGGGTCGCGAGGCCGACGATCCAACCGGCGAAGATCCCGTACGTGGCGCCGGAGGAGATCAGCTGGAACACCGCGAGCGCGGAGGTGTCGCTCTGGATGATGCCGGTGACGAGGCCGGCGGCGGCGCCTGCGAAGACGACGGCCGCCCAGCCGATGAACAGTTGCGCCAACGCGCTGCCGCTGCGCGCCGCGGTGAGTGCGGCCAGGAACAGTGCGGTGAAGGCGACCACGAGGATCGCCCGCAGCATCACCGCGACGACGTCGCGGACCGGTAGGTCGGCCGAGAAGTCCCACGACGGCCAGGTGAGGACGGAGAGGAACAGGTCAAGGGCGCCGGTGCCGTTCGCATTGTCGCGGGCCCAGTCGCCATACGGCGGGCTGCCGAACACGAGGACCAGTACGAACACCGCGATCACGCCGGCGGCGGTCGTCGTCCGATACCGCGTCAAGACTCCCATACCGTAAGGAATACCCCGAAGCGATCAAGGTCACACGGGGGCGTGCCAGCACCCCTCCGGACCGGCCAGGCTGCACCCTGCCGGCCCGGGCCGTCGCTCCCTAGCGTTGAGGCATACCACCTGCTGACCTGGGGGGAGACATGACCACCCGCATCGAGTCCACCGCCACGACACTCTCGTGGATCCCGTCCGAGGCCGTCACGGGCCTCACCAAGGCCGCCTTCGAGACCGGCTTCACCCACTACGACCCGCCGCCGCCCGATGTCGTCGACGACCTGGAGGGCCTGCGCGCCGACGACCGGTTCCGGTACGCGAACGTGCTGACCGGCTGGGCCGACGTCGAGGACGGGCGGATCGTCCGGGCCGGCTACGGCGACGCCGAGGGCGTGCTGATGGGGTCGACGACGGTGCGCATCGGCCGGCTGGGCGCCACGTTCGCCGCGATCGCGCTGCCGGTGCTGCGCCGCGACCCGGAGTTCCGGGCCGACGGCAGTGTCGTGCTCACGCAGACCTGCGGCGGCCGCACCGCGCTGCCGGCGCCGCGCGCCGTCCCGCACCCGCCGTTCGTCAAGCTGCAGGCGCCGCTGGTGTGGACGACGCTGACGCTGACCATCCACCCGGACGGCCGCGCCGAGCCGGGCCTGGCCGGCGCCAGCCCGTTCCCGCGGCACTGGGTCTACGACGCCGCCGGTGCGCTGGCGCTGAAGTCCGGGCTGACGGACTACTCGGCGTGGTCGGCGCACTCGTTCGGCACCCGGACGCCGTGGGGCGAGGAGGACTCGCCCGCCCTGACCGTCGAGGTCGAGAGCGCCGCCGAGCGGGTGCTGTCGCGACTGCTGATGACCGGCGCGCAGAAGCCGCGCATCCGCACCCTGGCCGAGAGCGAGCTGCTCACGCTGCAGGGCGAGCCCGGCGACGAGCTCTACCTGCTGCTCGACGGCGTCCTGCGGGTCCAGGTCGACGGGCAGCGGCTGGCCGACGTCGGGCCCGGCGCGGTGCTGGGCGAACGGGCCCTCCTCGAGGGCGGGCGCCGGACGTCGACGCTGACCGCCGTCACGCCGGTGCGGGTCGCCGTCGCGCAGGCCTCGGCCATCGACCGCGAGCGGCTGGCCGAGCTCGCGGCGTCGCACCGCCGGGAGGACGTGCCGGCGTGAAGGTCGTCCTGCACGGCGTCCGGGGCTCGACGCCCGCACCCGGTGCCGCGTTCGTGCGGACCGGCGGGCACACGTCGTGCGTCTCGGTCACCGTGCGGGGCGAGGCGGCCCCGCGGCTGGTGCTGGACGCGGGCACCGGGCTCACCAACCTGACGACGCTGCTGGGGGGCGCGCCGTACCGCGGTGACCTGGTGCTGAGCCACCTGCACTGGGACCACGTGCAGGGGCTGCCGTTCTTCCGCTCCGGCGACGTCGACGGCGCCGACGTGCGGCTGTGGCTGCCCGCCCAGAGCGGCGCCGAGCCGGGCGTCGCCGGGTCGGCGGCCGCGCTGCTGCGCCGGGCGATGTCGCCGCCGCACTTCCCGATCGGGCCGGACGGGCTGGCCGGGCGGTGGCGGTTCGACGCGTGCGACGCCGGCTGGTTTGAGGCGGGCGGGGCGCGGATCCGGCTGGCCGACCTGCCGCACAAGGGCGGGCGCACGTTCGGTATCAGGGTCGAGGCCGACGGCGCCTCGTTCGCCTACCTGCCCGACCACGCCGCCGGCGCCGGCGACGGACCCGCCGCCGACCTCGTCCGCGGCGTCGATCTGCTCCTGCACGACGCCCAGTTCTCCGACGCCGAGCGGTACTGGGCCGAGGCCTACGGCCACTCGACCGTCGGCGACGCGGTCGCGCTGGCCGCCCGTGCCCGGGTCGGCCGCCTGGTGCTGATCCACCACGCCCCCGCCCGCCCGGACGACGACGTGGACGAGCTGGCCGCGAAGCACGCCGCCGCCGCCCCACTCCCCGTCGCCGTCGGCCGCGAGGGCGACGTCCTGGAGCCGTGAGCTGCGAGTCGCCGCAGCTCAGGGACGATGTGCCCCGCGCTTTGCAATGAGCACCTATACGCACCACCGGCGGATCGGCGTCGGCTGGTGCGTATAGGTGCTCATTGCAAAGGGAGCCGCGCACTCACACTGACCTGCGGTGACAGGGTCAGCTGGACCGGCGCCCGCCGGCCGGCGAGTTACTGGATGCCGTGGCGGCGGAGGATGGCCTCGATGTCGTCGGTCTCGGGGTCGTCGGCGGGTGCCTGCTGCTTCTTGCCGCGCTTCGGGGCCGGGTCGACGGCGCCCTTGGGGGCGGGACCGGACTCGCCGAGGGCGCTGGACTTGGCCGAGCCCTTCGGGACCTCGAGCTTCTGGCCCGCCGCGAACAGCAGGCCGGCCACGGCCAGCAGGCCGACACCGACCCAGGCGACCGGCGAGAGCACCAGGCCGGCGATGAAGCCGACGATGCCGATGGCGGAGGCACCCATGAGCAGGAACCCGCCCGCCGCCATCTGTAGCGAGGCCGCCCAGCCCTTCGCCCGTGCCTGGCGCACGGACAGTACGACCAGCCCCAGTCCGAGGATGGCTACGGCAAACTCGATCGCATCGGTCAACACCCCTCCAGGCTACGCGTTCGAGCCGCGTTTTCCCTCAGGGATCTCCCCGAGCTTTCCCACCCTCCTCGCGAGGGACCTCAACCCAGGGTGCGGACGTTGCGGGCGGCGCGGGCGCGGGCGGCCAGCTCGGCGTCGGGCGGATAGCCGACGGCCTCCAGGGTGAGGCCGTGCGGCGGGATCACGACGACGGCGGGGTCGCGCTGGCCGGCCGCGAGCACCGTCGCCGGCCAGTCGGCCGGGCGCCGGCCGTCGCCGACGAGCAGCAGGGCGCCGATCATCGCGCGGACCTGGTTGTGGCAGAACGCGTCGGCCTCGACGGTCGCGACGGCCAGGGCGTCGGCCGTCCGCTCCCACGTCAGCACCCGCAGCGCACGGATCGTCGTGGCGCCCTCGCGCGGCCGGCAGTACGCGGCGAAGTCGTGCTCGCCCAGCAGGCCGGCGGCCGCGGCGTTCATCGCGTCGACGTCGAGCGGGCGGTCGTGCCACAGCACGAACGAGCGCAGCAACGGGTCGGCGCCGTACGGTGCGTCGGCGACGCGGTAGCGGTAGCGGCGCCAGACGGCAGAGAAGCGGGCGTCGAAGCCGGCCGGCGCCTCGGCCGCGCCGTGCACCCGGACGTCGGCCGGCAGCACGCCGGCCAGCCGCCGCAGCAGCGCGACCGCCGGAGTGCGGTCCGAACGGCCGGGCGCCGCCGTCCACGCCGTCGCCGGGACGTCGACGTGGCAGACCTGGCCGCGGGCGTGCACCCCGGCGTCGGTCCGCCCGGCGACGGTGACCCGGGGCGGGTCGATGCGCAGCACCCGGCCCAGCGCCTCCTCGAGGACGCCCTGGACGGTGCGCCGGCCGGGCTGCACGGCCCAGCCGGAGAACTCGGTCCCGTCGTAGGCGAGGTCGAGCCGGACACGCAGCAGCCCGCCGACCCCGGACTCGGGATCGGCGGGCTGCATGGTGCTGCTGAAGTGCGCTGCGTGCGGGTCAGGCCTTCTCGGCCGGGCCCTCGGCGTCGTCGGCCTTCGCCTCGTCGGCGACGGCCTCGTCGGCAGCGGCCTCGGTCTCGTCGGCCGGAGCCTCCGTCGCCGCCGGAGCGGCAGCGGCCGGAGCGTCGGCAGCGGCGCGCCGGGTGGCGCTGGTCGCCTCGGTCACGACCTGCTCGGCCAGCGGCTCGACCAGCTCGATGACCGCCATCGGAGCGTTGTCACCCTTCCGCGGACCGATCTTCACGATCCGGGTGTAGCCGCCGTTGCGGTTCTCGTAGCGCGGGCCGATCTCGGCGAACAGCACGTGCACGATGTCCTTGTCGCGGATCGTGCTGAGCACCTGGCGCCGCGCGTGGAGGTCACCGCGCTTGGCCTTGCTGATCAGCCGCTCGGCGACCGGACGGAGCCGGCGGGCCTTGGCCTCGGTAGTGGTGATGCGGCCGTGCTCGAACAGCGCGGTCGCCAGGTTGGCGAGGATCGCGCGCTGGTGAGCCGGCGAGCCTCCCAGGCGAGCACCCTTGGTTGGGGTGGGCATGGTGATCGTTCTCCTGTGTGGTGGCGACCGCTACCGGCCGCGCTCGGTCAGTACTGCTCGTCTTCGGCGTAGGACTGGTCGTCGTCGCCGTAGCTGTCGACGGCCGCGGCCGGGTCGAACCCGGGCGCGCTGTCCTTCAGGCCGAGGCCCATGGTGGCCAGCTTCGCCTTGACCTCGTCGATCGACTTCTGGCCGAAGTTGCGGATGTCGAGGAGGTCGGCCTCGCTGCGGGAGACGAGCTCACCCACGGAGTGGATGCCCTCACGCTTGAGGCAGTTGTACGAACGGACGGTGAGCTGCAGGTCCTCGATCGGCAGCGCGAGGTCCGCGGCCAGCTGGGCGTCGACCGGCGACGGGCCGATCTCGATGCCCTCGGCCTCGATGTTCAGCTCGCGGGCGAGACCGAACAGCTCGACCAGCGTGCTGCCGGCCGACGCGAGCGCATCGCGCGGACGGATCGACTGCTTGGTCTCGACGTCGACGATGAGCCGGTCGAAGTCGGTGCGGCCCTCGACGCGGGTCGCCTCGACCTTGTACGTGACCTTCAGCACCGGGGAGTAGATGGAGTCGACCGGGATACGGCCGATCTCGGCGTCGGCGCGCTTGTTCTGCACGGCCGACACGTAGCCGCGGCCGCGCTCGACCGTCAGCTCCATCTCCAGCTTGCCCTTGCCGTTCAGCGTGGCGATGTGCAGGTCGGGATTGTGCACCTCGACCCCGGCGGGCGGCGCGATGTCGGCGGCGGTGACGGCGCCGGGGCCCTGCTTGCGCAGGTACATCACGACCGGCTCGTCGTGCTCGGACGAGACGACGAGGCCCTTGAGGTTCAGGATGACGTCGGTGACGTCCTCCTTCACGCCCGGGATGGTGGTGAACTCGTGCAGCACACCGTCGATGCGGATCGACGTGATGGCCGCGCCGGGGATGGACGAGAGCAGGGTCCGGCGCAGCGAGTTGCCGAGCGTGTAGCCGAAGCCGGGCTCGAGCGGTTCGATGGTGAACTTGGCCCGGTAGTCGTTCAGCGACTCTTCGCTGAGACTGGGACGCTGGGTGATGAGCACGTGTGACTTCCTCTCCGCGACGCCCGCTATATGACGGTCGCGATCAGGGCGCCGTGGCCGGCCGGATGCCGGCCACGGCGATGGTGCCTGCTACTTAGAGTAGAACTCGACGATGAGCTGCTCCTGGACCGGCGTGTCGATCTGCTGCCGGCTCGGGAGCTGGTGGACCAGGATGCGCATCGCGTTGGGGATGACTTCGAGCCACGCGGGGACCGGGCGGTCGCCCTGGGTCTCGCGGGCGATGATGAACGGGGTCGTCTCCCTGGACTTGTCGCGCACGTCGATGACGTCGTGCAGCGCCACCTGGTACGACGGCACGTTCACCTTGCGGCCGTTGACCGTGAAGTGGCCGTGGACGACCAGCTGGCGGGCGTGCCGGCGGGTGCGGGCCAGGCCGGAGCGGTACACGACGTTGTCGAGACGCGACTCCAGCAGCTGCAGGAGGACGTCACCGGTACGACCCTGGCGACGGTTGGCCTCTTCGTAGTAGCGGCGGAACTGCTTCTCGAGGACGCCGTAGGTGTAGCGCGCCTTCTGCTTCTCGTGCAGCTGGAGGCGGTACTCGCTCTCCTTCTGCCGGCCGCGGCCGTGCTGGCCGGGCGGGTACGGACGGCGTTCGTACGCCTTGTCCTCGCCGATCAGGTCGACGCCGAGACGACGCGACTTCTTCGTGAGTGGACCGGTGTAACGGGCCATGGTGGTTCAGCTCTCCTCGGGGTCTCGGCGGGTCAGACGCGGCGGCGCTTCGGCGGACGGCAACCGTTGTGCGCCTGCGGGGTCACGTCCGAGATGGAACCGACCTCGAGGCCGACGGCCTGCAGCGAGCGAATCGCGGTCTCCCGGCCCGAGCCCGGGCCCTTGACGAGCACGTCGACCTTGCGCATGCCGTGCTCCTGGGCACGGCGGCCGGCCGCCTCGGCGGCCATCTGCGCGGCGAACGGCGTCGACTTACGCGAGCCCTTGAAGCCGACCTGGCCGGCGCTGGCCCACGCGATCACGTTGCCCTGAGGGTCGGTGATCGACACGATCGTGTTGTTGAACGTGCTCTTGATGTGCGCGACACCATGAGCGACGTTCTTCTTCTCCTTGCGGCGCACCTTGGTCTGGCGGCCCTTGGCGGGTGGCATGTGTGCGGTACTCCTGTCCGAAAGCTTCTGAGGTCAGCGGTTCGCTGCTCGCGACGGCGACGTGGCCGCCGTCGCGGCACTCACTTGCCGGCCTTCTTCTTGCCGGCGACGGTCTTCTTCCGACCCTTGCGGGTACGGGCATTCGTGTGAGTGCGCTGACCACGGACGGGGAGCCCGCGGCGGTGCCGGATGCCCTGATAGCTACCGATCTCGATCTTACGGCGGATGTCGCTCTGCACCTCGCGGCGCAGGTCACCCTCGATCTGGTAGTTGGCCTCGATCCAGTCGCGGAGCTTGACCAGCTCCTCGTCACCGAGGTCCTTGACGCGAACGTCGGGGCTGACGCCCGTGTTCTTCAGAGTCTCCAGCGATCGGGTGCGCCCGATGCCGAAGATGTAGGTGAGTGCTACCTCCAGGCGCTTGTCGCGCGGGAGGTCGACGCCGACGAGGCGTGCCATGCGGTGGTCCTCACTTGGTTCGCGGAGGTGTCTGTCGCACCGCGTCTCGGTGGCCTGTGCCGCCGAGCCCCGGCCTCCGCCCGGGGGTGTCCCGGCAGTTCTTCGCCGGGTGCAGGTGCGTTCTGGAGTATTCAGTTGTGTCCGGGCGAGCGGTGCCCGGTGATCAGCCCTGGCGCTGCTTGTGGCGCAGGTTCTCGCAGATCACCATGACCCGGCCGTGACGGCGGATCACCTTGCACTTGTCGCAGATCGGCTTGACGCTCGGCTTGACCTTCATCGGGGACTCTTTCTTGACGTGTACCGAGAGCTCGGGCGAGTGAGCCGAAGCCGGCGGCAGTGGTCGTTTACTTGTAGCGGTAGACGATGCGTCCGCGGGTCAAGTCGTACGGGCTCAGCTCCACCACCACGCGGTCCTCGGGGAGGATCCGGATGTAGTGCTGGCGCATCTTGCCGGAAATGTGTGCGAGCACCTTGTGACCGTTCGAGAGCTCAACCCTGAACATGGCGTTCGGGAGAGCCTCGGTCACGGTGCCCTCGATCTCGATGACCCCGTCCTTCTTCGGCATATCCTCCGCACTTCTTCGGTCGTCGTCTTCCGCCTGGCCACACCACGCCACCGGAGTCCGGAAAGGGACGGGTGACGAGCCGTCACGTGCGCCCTTGTCCTTGATCGAGAGGATCTCGGACCAGCCGCAGGGCACAACGAAACAGACCACAGGGGGCCGACGAAGAATTGTACGGCACAGGGCCTACCAGAGGCCAATCGTACGCACCAGCCGACTCGCGGTCAGCGTTGCGCTGGGGCGTCCCCGGCGCGGTAGGCCATCTCCAGGCCGCCGAGCAGCACGCCCCAGGGCCCGGCCACCCAGATGGGCCAGAAGTACTGCGCGTCGCCGCTGCCGATGAGGACGAGCAGCCAGACCAGGAGGTTGATGGCCACGCAGATGCCGTAGAACCACCACGCACCGTTGAGCAGACGGCGCGCGACGCGGCGCCCGGTCCGCTTGGGCACCGGGCGCGGCGCCGACAACGGCCGCGGGATCAGGCCGGCCGGCTGGCGGCGCACCGGCAGGTCGGCGATGAGCCGGTCGAGGTCCTGGTAGGTCTTCGCGGTGTAGGTCCCGTCGACCCGGATGAGCAGCTCGTCCTGGCTCAACCGGCCCTCTCCGTGCGCGTCGCGCAGGATCTCGGCCACGCGATCGCGATCGGCGTCGCTGGCACGCATCTCGAACCGCTCGGCTCCCATGCGTTCCAGTATCCGCCGCTGACCGGAGTCCGCCTATCGGGGTATCCCCCCAGTTCCAACCCCGGGACACCCCCGGGCGGTCGGCCGCGGTCAGCCGCGCTGTGCGGCGGCGGCCGGCACGCCGAGCGCCTCGAGCCGCGCGGCGCCGCCGTCGAGCGCCGTGAGGACCCACGGGCCGTCGGGCGTGACGGCGATGCTGTGCTCGAAGTGCGCCGCCCAGGAGCCGTCGTCGGTCTTGACGGTCCACTCGTCGTCGAGGACGTGGGTCTCGGGGCCGCCCAGTGTGATCATCGGCTCGACGGCGAGGCAGAGGCCCGGCACCAGCTTGGGGCCGCGCTGGCGGGTGCGGTAGTTCATCACGTGCGGGTCCATGTGCATCGCGGTGCCGATGCCGTGCCCGCCGTACTCCTCGACGATGCCGTAGTCGCCGCGGGCCTCGATGGTCCGCTCGATGGCGGTGCCGATGTCGCGCACCCGGCGGCCGGCCCTCATGGCGGCGATGCCCGACCACAGCGCGTCCTCGCAGTCGACCAGCAGCCGGGCGACCTCGTCGGGCGGCTCGCCGGCGCCGACCGGCACCGTCACCGCGGCGTCGCCGTGCCAGCCGTCCAGGACGGCGCCGAAGTCGAGGGAGACGATGTCGCCGTCGGCGAACGGGGTGGCGTCGGGGATGCCGTGGACGACGACGTCGTTGACGGAGACGCAGACGGTGGCGGGGAAGCCGCCGTAGCCGAGGAAGTTCGACGTGGCGCCGCGGGCGGCCAGCTCACGCCGGGCGATCGCGTCGAGGTCGCGCGGCGTGGCGCCCGGCACGATGGCCGCGCGCATCACCTCGTGGATCTCGGCCACGACCAGTCCGGCCGCGCGCATGCCGGCCAGCTGCTCCGGCGACTTGATCTCGGTCATGTGCCGGGTCGGTTCAGCGTGGCTGCGGCGGCTGCTCGATCGCGTCGGCCACCCGCTGCTGCACCTCGTCGACGGTGCCCAGGCCCTCGACCTCGAAGACCAGGCCGCGGTCGCGGTAGACGGCGATGAGCGGCGCGGTCTGCTCGAGGTAGAGCTCCTGGCGGCTGCGGATGGTCTCAGGGGTGTCGTCCTCGCGACCCTCCTTGAGCGCCCGCTCGTGCAGCCGCTTGACCACCTCGTCGACGTCGACGTTCAGCACGATGACGTGGTCGAGCTCGTGGCCCTGCTCGGCCAGCACCTTGTCGAGGAAGTCGACCTGCGAGAGTGTGCGCGGGTAGCCGTCGAGCAGGAAGCCCTCGGCGACGTCGGCCTGCGTGAGCCGGTCGCGCACCACCTCGTTGGTCAGCTCGTCCGGCACATAGAGGCCGGGTCCGAGGTAGGGCTTGACCCGCAGGCCGAGGTCGGTCTCGGCGGCGATGTTCGACCGGAAGATGTCGCCGGTCGAGATGGACGGTACGGCGAACCGCTTGGCGACGAGTTCGGCCTGGGTGCCCTTGCCCGCGCCCGGCGGGCCCATGATCAACAGTCGCGTCACCGCAGGAACCCCTCGTAGTTGCGCTGCTGCAGCTGGCTCTCGATCTGCTGCACGGTCTGCAGGCCCACACCGACCATGATCAGGATGGAGGTGCCGCCGAACATGTTGTTGAACGACTGGCCGCCATCGCTGGGGTTCAGCACGTTGAAGGCCAGCAGTGGCAACAGGGCCACGAGCGCCAGGTAGATGGCGCCGGCCGACGTGATGCGGTTGAGCACGTAGGCCAGGTACTCCTCGGTGGCGCGGCCGGCACGGATGCCCGGCACGAAGCCGCCGTAGCGCTTCATGTTGTCGGAGATGTCCTTCGGGTTGAACGTGATGGACACGTAGAAGAACGCGAACCCGACGATCAGCAGGAAGTACGCCGCGATGTAGACGGGGTGGGTGCCGCGGGTGAAGTTGTCCTGGATCCACAGCGCCCAGCCGGAGGTCTGGTTGAACTGTGCGGCCAGCAGCGGGATGTAGAGCAGCGACGAGGCGAAGATGACCGGGATGACGCCGGCCTGGTTGATCTTCAACGGGATGTACGTGGCGGAGCCGCCGTACATGCGCCGTCCGACCATGCGTTTGGCGTACTGGACCGGGATGCGCCGCTGTGCCTGCTCGACGAAGACGATGAGCGCGACGACCACCAGCGCGACCACGACGACCAGGCCGAAGACGCCCCAGCCGCGGCTGGTCTGGATGCTCCAGAACATGCTCGGCACGCTGGCGACGATCTGGGTGAAGATCAGCAGCGACATGCCGTTGCCGACGCCGCGGTCGGTGATCAGCTCGCCCAGCCACATGACCAGGCCGGTGCCGGCCGTCATCACCATGATCATGATGGCGGCGGTGGTCAGCGAGTCGTCCTGTAGCACCTCTTCGGGGCAGTTCGGGAAGAACTGCCCGCGACGGGCCAGCGTGACGATGGTGGTCGCCTGCAGCAGCGCGAGGCCGATGGTGAGGTAACGGGTGTACTGCGTGATCTGCGCCTGGCCCGACGCGCCTTCCTTGCGCAACGCCTCGATGCGCGGGATGACGACCGTCAGCAGCTGCAGGATGATGCTGGCGGTGATGTACGGGATGATGCCGAGCGCGAACACCGCGAGCTGCAGCATCGCGCCGCCGGAGAACAGGTTGAGCATCCCGTAGATGCCCTCGTTGCCGGCGAGGTCCACACAGGTCCGGACCGCCGGGACGTCGACGCCAGGCGTGGGCAGGACCGAACCGACCCGGAAGATCGCGATGATGCCCAGCGTGAACAGCAACTTCTGGCGCAGGTCAGGCGTACGGAACGCCTGCGCGAACACTCTGAGCACTTCAAGGCCTCCTGCGTGGCCGACGGCGGAGACGACTACGGGGTCGAAGCCGGCGCGGTGGTACGGACGGAACAGACGTTAACACCGCCGGGTCCGAACGACCGAAAGCGCCTGCCGCCTGGTAAGACGGCAGGACGCTCTCGGAACCGTTCGAACGCACCGGTGCGGGACACCTACACCTCGGTGGCGGTGCCCCCAGCAGCGGTGATCTTCTCCTTGGCGCTGGAGGAGAACGCGTTGACGTTCACTCGCAGCGCAACGGAGATCTCACCGGTGCCCAGAACCTTGACCGGCTTGCCGGCCCGCACAGCGCCCTTGGCCACGAGGTCGTCGACGGTGACGTCCCCACCCTCCGGGAAGAGGGCCGACAGCTTGTCCAGGTTCACGACCTGGAATTCGACGCGGAACGGGTTCTTGAACCCCTTCAGCTTCGGCAGCCGCATGTGCAGCGGCATCTGGCCGCCCTCGAACCGGGCCGGAACCTGGTAGCGGGCCTTCGTACCCTTGGTGCCGCGACCCGCGGTCTTGCCCTTCGACGCCTCACCGCGACCCACACGGGTCTTCGCGGTCTTGGCGCCGGGAGCCGGCCGCAGGTGGTGCGGCTTCAGCGGCGAATTGCTCATGCCTCAGACCTCCTCGGCTGCACATTTTCGTCCTCGGCGGAGGGGAGTACCTCGACCGCGACCAGGTGCGCCACCGTCTTGACCATGCCCCGGATCTCAGGGCGGTCCTCCTTGACGACCTCGTGTCCGATCCGCTTCAGGCCGAGCGAGCGCAGGGTGTTGCGCTGGGACGACGTCCCCCCGATGGGGCTCTTGACCTGACGGACCTTCAGCTGACCGCTCATGCCGACGCTCCCGCGGCCTGGGCGCGCAGCAGCGCGGCCGGCGCGACGTCCTCCAGCGGCAGGCCGCGACGGGCCGCCACCTGCTCCGGACGCTCGAGCGACTTCAGCGCCTCCACCGTGGCGTGCACGATGTTGATGGCGTTGGACGAGCCGAGCGACTTGCTCAGCACGTCGTGGACGCCCGCGGCCTCCAGGACGGCGCGCACCGGGCCGCCGGCGATGACGCCGGTACCGGGCGAGGCCGGACGGAGCAGCACGACGCCGGCAGCCTTCTCACCCTGCACGGGGTGCGGGATGGTGCCCTGGATGCGCGGCACCTTGAAGAACTGCTTCTTGGCCTCTTCGACGCCCTTGGCGATGGCCGAGGGCACCTCCTTGGCCTTGCCGTAGCCGACGCCTACTGTGCCGTCGCCGTCGCCGACGACGACCAGGGCGGTGAAGCTGAAGCGCCGGCCACCCTGCACGACCTTGGCGACGCGGTTGATGGCGACCACGGTCTCGATGTAGTTGGTCTTGTCGCCGCCGCCGTCGCCGCGACGATTGTCGCGATCGCGACGGTCACGACGATCGCGGCGCTCGCCACCGGCACCGGCGGGGCCACCGCCGCCGCGGCGCTGGGGTTCAGCCATGATGTCCCTCTATCCTCTCGAGAATTCGTATCGCCGTCAGAGCTTCAGGCCGCCCTCGCGGGCGCCCTCCGCCACCGCGGCCACGCGGCCGTGGTACTGGTTGCCGCCGCGGTCGAACACCACGGCCTCGACGCCGGCCGCCTTGGCGCGGTCCGCGACGAGCTCGCCGACGCGACGCGCCTTGGCGGTCTTGTCGCCGTCGAGCGAGCGCAGGTCGGCCTCCATGCTGGTGGCCGAGGCCAGGGTGCGGCCGGTGGCGTCGTCGACGACCTGGACCACCATGTGCCGCAGCGACCGGGTGACGACCAGGCGCGGCCGCTTGGCCGTGCCGGTGACCTTCTTCCGGACCCGCAGGTGCCGGCGGTCGCGGGCAACCCGCTTGTCGCCCTTCTTGATGTGGCGATTGATCGCGATGCCCATGTCTTACTTCCCAGCCTTTCCGACCTTGCGCCGGACGTGCTCGCCTTCGTACCGCACGCCCTTGCCCTTGTACGGCTCGGGCTTGCGGATCTTGCGGATGTTCGCGGCGATCTCGCCGACCTTCTGCTTGTCGATGCCCTGCACCGAGAAGCGGGTGGCCGACTCGACGGCGAACGTGATGCCCTGGGGCGGCTCGACGACGACCGGGTGGCTGAAGCCGAGCGCGAACTCGAGGTTCTGGCCCTTCGCGGTGACGCGGTAGCCGACGCCGACGATCTCGAGCTTCTTGACGTAGCCCTCGGTGACACCGGTGACCATGTTGGCCACGAGCGTCCGGGTGAGACCGTGCAGCGCCCGGCTCTCACGCTCGTCGTCGGGGCGGACGACCTGCAGACTGCCGTCGTCGCCCTTCTCGACGCCGATGGCCTCGGGCAGCGTGTGGTTCAGCGTGCCCTTGGGACCCGTGACGGTGACCGCGCGGCCGTCGATGTCGACCTTGACACCCGTGGGAACGGGGATCGGGAGCTTGCCGATGCGCGACATGAGTGTTCTGCTCCTTTCCCGTTACCAGACGTAGGCGAGGACTTCCCCGCCCACGCCCTGCTTGGCTGCCGCCTGGCCCGTGAGGAGTCCCTGCGACGTGGAGATGATGGCGATGCCCAGCCCGCCGAGCACGCGCGGCATGTTGGTGGCCTTCGCGTAGACCCGCAGACCCGGCTTGCTGACGCGGCGGATGCCGGCGATCGAGCGCTCGCGGGACGGGCCGTACTTGAGGTCGAGCTCGAGCGTCTTGCCCACCTGGTCCTCGGCCGGCTCACGCACGGAGAACCCACCGATGTAGCCCTGCTGCTTGAGGATCTCGGCGATGTGCACCTTGATCTTGCTGTGCGGCATCGCCACGGTGTCGTGGTGCGCCGTGTTGGCGTTACGCAGACGGGTCAGCATGTCTGCGATCGGGTCGGTCATGGTCATGTCTGGTTGCCGCTTTCCCGTCGTGGTTTCCGCTTCGCGGACCTACGACGATATGAAGGTCTGGCTGCTGGGGGTCGTTACCAGCTTGGCCGATTTACCAGCTGGATTTGGTGATGCCCGGCAGCTCGCCGCGGTGCGCCATCTCGCGCAGGCACACCCGGCACAGCCCGAACTTGCGGTACACCGAGTGCGGTCGCCCGCACTTCTGGCACCGGGTGTACGCGCGCACGGCGAACTTCGGCTTACGCGCAGCCTTGATGACAAGGGCCTTCTTCGCCACGTCAGTTCTCCTTGAACGGGAAACCGAGCAGCTTGAGCAGCGCCCGACCCTGGTCGTCGTTGGTCGCGGTCGTGACGACCGTGATGTCCATGCCGCGGACCCGGTCGATCCTGTCCTGGTCGATCTCGTGGAACATCGACTGCTCGTTGAGACCGAAGGTGTAGTTCCCGTTGCCGTCGAACTGCTTGCCCGACAGGCCGCGGAAGTCCCGGATGCGCGGCAGCGCGATGGTCACCAGGCGGTCCAGGAACTCCCACATGCGGTCGCCACGCAGCGTGGCGTGCGCACCGATGGGCATGCCCTCGCGCAGCTTGAACTGCGCGATCGACTTGCGCGCCTTGGTGACCGACGGCCGCTGGCCGGTGATGGCCGCGAGGTCGGCGATGGCGCCCTCGATCAGCTTCGCGTCGCGGGCCGCCTCGCCGACACCCATGTTGACGACGACCTTGGTGACGGTCGGCACCTGCATGACGTTCGCGATCTGGAACTGCTCGAGCAGCGCCGCGATGATCTCCTCGCGGTAGCGCTGCTTGAGCCGCGGCAGCGCGCGGGTCTCAGTGGTGGTGGTCATCAGATGTCCTCACCGGTGCGCTTCGCGAACCGGACCTTGTTGCCGTTGTCGTCGATGCGGTACCCGACCCGGGTGCCCACCGTCTGCTTCTTGCCGTCCACGTCGGCCTCGACGGCCAGCTGCACGTTCGAGATGTGGATCGGCGCCTCCTGGTGCACGATCCCGCCCGACTGCTGCGTGCCGCGAGCCGTCTGCGTCGGCTTCGTGTGCTTGGTGATGCGGTTGACGCCCTCGACGAGGACACGCTCCTGGCGCGGGTAGGCCGCGATGACCTTGCCCACCAGACCCTTGTCCTTGCCGGCGATGACGACGACCTTGTCACCCTTCTTGATCTTCATGTCTACAACACCTCCGGAGCGAGCGAGATGATGCGCATGAAGCGCTTGTCCCGCAGCTCGCGACCGACAGGGCCGAAGATGCGCGTACCGCGCGGGTCCCCGCCGTCCCTGATGATGACCGCCGCGTTCTCGTCGAAGCGGATGTAGGAGCCGTCCGGACGGCGTCGCTCCTTCACGGTCCGCACGACCACGGCCTTGACGACGTCGCCCTTCTTGACCGCGCCGCCGGGGATGGCGTCCTTGACGGTGGCCACGATGACATCACCGATGCCGGCGTATCGCCGACCGGAGCCACCGAGCACACGGATGCACAAGAGCTCCTTGGCACCGGTGTTGTCGGCGACCCGCAGTCGCGACTCCTGCTGAATCATCTCGCTCCTACTTCGCCTTCTCGATGATCTCCACGACGCGCCAGCGCTTCGTGGCCGACAGCGGACGGGTCTCCATGAGCAGGACGCGGTCGCCGATGCCGGCGGTGTTCTGCTCGTCGTGGGCCTTCAGCTTGCTGGACCGACGCACGACCTTGCCGTAGAGCGGGTGCTTGAAGCGGTCCTCGACGGTGACGACGACGGTCTTCTCCATCTTGTCGCTGACCACAATGCCCTGGCGGGTCTTGCGGTAGCCACGGCCGCCCGGGGCGTTCCCGGTGGTCTTCGGGCTCTCGGTCACGTTGTCTTCCTTGTTCGCGGGGCTCACTCGGCACCTTCCTCGTCCGAGGTACGCTTCTCAGCCGAGGGCGCAATGTCCTGCGCGGCGGCGGCCTTCTTGGCCGTCCGCTTGCGCGGCGCGGCCTTCTTCGGCGCCTCCGCGTCGTCGTCGGCGCCGCCCGAGGCACGCTTTTCCGCCGAGGGCGCAGTGTCCTGTGTCGCGGCCTTCTTCGCCGGGGTCTTCTTGGCCGCGGCCTTCTTCGGCTCGGCCTTGGCCTCGGCCTTGTCGGCCTTCGCCTCGGCGTCGTCCGTCTTCTTCGGCTCGACCGGCGCCGCCACGACGGCGACGATGCCGAGCTCGCGCTCGCGCATGATCGTGTAGATGCGCGCGATGTCGCGTCGGACGGCCTTCAGCCGGCCGTGGCTCTCGAGCTGACCGGTGGCGCCCTGGAACCGCAGGTTGAACAGCGACTCCTTGGCCTTCTTCAGCTCCTCGACCAGGTCGTCGTCGGAGCGGTCACGCAGCGAAACGGCGTCGAGGTTCTTCGTACCGATCGCCATCAGAACTCACCTGCCTCGCGCTTGACGATGCGCGCCTTCATCGGGAGCTTGTGGATCGCGCGGGTCAGCGCCTCGCGAGCCACCGTCTCGTTCGGGAACGACAGCTCGAACATGACGCGACCCGGCTTGACGTTCGCGATCCACCACTCCGGCGAACCCTTGCCGGAACCCATGCGGGTCTCGGCCGGCTTCTTCGTCAGCGGGCGGTCGGGGTAGATGTTGATCCACACCTTGCCGCCACGGCGGATGTGCCGGGTGATGGCGATACGAGCCGCCTCGATCTGGCGGTTGGTCACGTAGTGACCCTCGATCGCCTGGATGCCGTACTCGCCGAAGGCCAGCGTCGTGCCGCCCTTGGCCATGCCGCGGCGCCTCGGGTGGTGCTGCTTGCGGTGCTTGACCTTGCGGGGGATCAGCATGGTCTCAACCCTCCTGGCCCGTCGTGGTCGCGGCGGCGTCGGTGGCCGGCGCCTCGGGCGCGGTCACCTCGGCCGGAGCGGCCTGCGTGGCGGGAGCGTTGTCGCGGTCGCCGCGGCCACCCGGCCGGCGGCGCTCGGGACGGCCGCCGCGGCGGTCACCGCCGCCACCGCCACCGCGCGACTGCTGAGCGCGAGCCTGCGCGGCCTGCTCAGCGGCGCGCTCGGCGCGGGAGCCGCTCACGTCACCCTTGTAGATCCACACCTTCACGCCGATGCGGCCGAAGGTGGTGCGGGCCTCGTAGAAGCCGTAGTCGACGTCGGCGCGCAGCGTGTGCAGCGGGACGCGACCCTCGCGGTAGAACTCCGAGCGGCTCATCTCGGCGCCGCCGAGACGACCCGAGCACTGGATCCGCACGCCCTTGGCGCCGGCGCGCATGGTGGTCTGCAGCGCCTTGCGCATCGCGCGGCGGAACGCCACCCGAGCGGAGAGCTGCTCGGCCACGCCCTGCGCGACCAGCTGAGCGTCGATCTCGGGCTGCTTCACCTCGAGGACGTTCATCTGGACCTGCTTGCCGGTGAGCTTCTCGAGCTCGGAGCGCAGGCGGTCCGCGCCCACGCCGCGGCGGCCGATGACGATGCCCGGCCGGGCGGTGTGGATGTCGACGCGCACGCGGTCACGAGTGCGCTCGATGTCGACGTGCGAGATGCCGGCGCGCTCCATGCCGTCGGTCATCAGCTTGCGGATGGCGACGTCCTCGGCGATGTAGTCGCGATAGCGCTGACCCTGGGTCGTGCTGTCGGCGAACCACCGGCTCTTGTGGTCGGTGGAGATACCCAGCCGGAACCCGTGCGGGTTGATCTTCTGACCCACTAGCGGGCCCCTCCCTTCGATGCAGCGATCGACGCCTTGTCGTCGACGATCACAGTGATGTGGCACGTCCGCTTGTTGATGCGGCTCGCGCGGCCATGGGCGCGCGGGCGGAACCGCTTCATGGTCGGGCCGTCGTCCACGTACGCCTGAGCGATGACGAGCGTCTCGCGTGCTGTGCCGGCGAGGTCGTCGGCGTTCGCGATGGCGCTCTCGATCACCTTGCGCACCGGCTCGGCGGCCGCCTGCGGTGCAAACCGCAGCAGTGCCGAGGCCTCGTCCGCGTCCATTCCACGGATCAGGTCCACCACACGGCGCGCCTTCATGGGCGTGACGCGGACGAACCGCGCTTGAGCCCTGGCTTCCATCGTTACTCCTCAGTCATTCCGTGGTGGACGTCACCGGCGCCGGGCGCGGCGGTCGTCCTTCTCGTGGCCCTTGAACGTCCGCGTCGGTGCGAACTCGCCGAGCTTGTGCCCGACCATCGCCTCCGTCACGAACACCGGGACGTGCTTGCGGCCGTCGTGCACCGCGATGGTGTGGCCGATCATGTCCGGCACGATCATCGAGCGACGGGACCAGGTCTTGATGACGTTCTTCGTGCCCTTCTCGTTCTGAGCATCGACCTTCTTGGCCAAGTGCTCGTCGACGAAGGGGCCCTTCTTCAGGCTGCGCGGCATCTGTTCCTACTCCCGACTCAGCGCTTCTTGCCGGTCTTGCGACGGCGGACGATCTGACGGTCGCTGGGCTTGTTCTTCCGGCGGGTGCGCCCCTCGGGACGACCGTTCGGGTTGACCGGGTGACGACCACCGGAGGTCTTGCCCTCACCACCACCGTGCGGGTGGTCGACCGGGTTCATGGCGACACCACGGACGGTCGGGCGCTTGCCCTTCCAGCGCATGCGGCCGGCCTTGCCCCAGTTGATGTTCGACTGCTCGGCGTTGCCGACCTCGCCGACGGTGGCGCGGCAGCGCACGTCGACGTTGCGGATCTCGCCGGACGGCATGCGCAGCTGCGCCCAGGTGCCCTCCTTGGCGACCAGCTGGACGCTGGCGCCGGCGGAGCGGGCGATCTTCGCGCCGCCACCGGGCCGCAGCTCGATGGCGTGGACGACCGTACCGACCGGGATGTTGCGCAGCGGCAGGTTGTTGCCGGGCTTGATGTCGGCACCCGGGCCGGCCTCGACCGTGGCGCCCTGCGCCAGGCGGTACGGCGCCAGGATGTAGCGCTTCTCGCCGTCGGCGTAGTGCAGCAGCGCGATGCGCGACGTCCGGTTCGGGTCGTACTCGATGTGCGCGACCTTCGCCGGCACGCCGTCCTTGTCGGCCCGCCGGAAGTCGACGACCCGGTACTGGCGCTTGTGGCCGCCGCCCTGGTGGCGCGTCGTGATCTTGCCGGAGTTGTTACGGCCGCCCTTCTTGGGCAGCGGCCGCACCAGCGACTTCTCGGGCGTGGACCGGGTGACCTCGACGAAGTCGGCGACGCTGGAGCCGCGTCGGCCCGGCGTCGTCGGCTTGTACTTTCGGATTCCCATTCGTCGTTACCTCAGTAGCTCGTTGTCCTGGCCGGCGTTCAGCCGACCGGGCCGGAGAAGATGTCGATGCGCTGGCCTTCGGCGACCGTCACGATCGCGCGCTTGGTGTCGGGGCGCTTGCCCACACCGAAGCGGGTGCGACGGCGCTTGCCCTGGCGGTTCTGGGTGTTGACACCGGTGACCTTGACGTTGAACACCTTCTCGACCGCGATCTTGATCTCGGTCTTGTTCGCGTCAGGCGCGACCACGAAGGTGTACTTGTTCTCGTCGAGAAGGCCGTAGCTCTTCTCGGACACGACCGGCACGATGAGGATGTCGCGCGGATCCCTGCGGTTGACGGTCACTTGGACTCCTCCTCAGCGGCCTGCTTGCCGCCACCCAGGAACGCGTCGAGCGCGCCCTTGGTGAAGACGATGTCGTCGGCGCAGAGCACGTCGTACGTGTTCAGCTGGTCGGCCACGAGCAGGTGCACCCGCTCGGCGTTGCGCAGGCTCTTGGCCGTGACCTCGTCGCCGCGCTCCAGCACGACCAGCACGCTGCGCCGGTCGGTGAGGTTCTGCAGTGCCTTCAGAGCGGCCTTGGTGCTCGGGGCGTCGCCGTCGACGAAACCGGTGACCACGTGCACACGGCCGTGGGTCGCCCGGTCGGACAGCGCACCGCGCAGAGCCGCGGCCTTCATCTTCTTCGGCGTCCGCTGCGAGTAGTCGCGCGGCTGCGGGCCGTGGACGACGCCACCGCCGGTGAACTGCGGCGCGCGGATCGAGCCCTGGCGGGCCCGGCCGGTGCCCTTCTGGCGGTACGGCTTGGCGCCACCGCCGGAGACCTCGGCGCGGGTCTTCGTGGAGTGCGTGCCCTGGCGGGCCGCGGCCAGCTGGGCCACCACGACCTGGTGGATCAGCGGGATGTTGACCTGGACCTCGAAGATCTCGGCGGGCAGGTCGACGGTGCCGGACTTCTTGCCGGCGGCGTCGAGAACCGTCACGGTGCTCACTTGATGGCTCCCTTCGCGGCCGTGCGGACGAAGACCAGACTGCCGTTCGGGCCGGGGACGGCGCCCTTGAGCAGCAGCAGCCCCTGCTCGGCGTCGACGGCCTGGACGGTGATGTTCTGGGTGGTCATGCGGTCGCCGCCCATGCGGCCGGCCATCTTCATGCCCTTGAACACGCGGCCCGGGGTGGCGCAGCCGCCGATGGAGCCCGGCGAGCGGTGCTTGCGCTGCACACCGTGCGAGGCGCGCAGGCCGTGGAAGCCGTGGCGCTTCATGACACCGGCGAAGCCCTTGCCCTTGGTGGTGCCCGTGACGTCGACCTCCTGGCCGGCCTCGAACACCTCCGCCGTCAGCTCCTGGCCGAGCGTGTACTCGGAGGCGTCGGCGGTGCGCAGCTCGGCGACGTGCCGGCGCGGCGTGACGCCGGCGCGGTCGAAGTGACCCTGCGCGGGCTTGGTGACCTTGCGCGGGTTCGGCGCGCCGAAGCCGAGCTGGACCGCGTCGTAGCCGTCCTTGTCGGGCGTGCGGACCTGCGTGACGACGCAGGGCCCGGCCTTGATGACGGTGACCGGCACGATGCGGTTGTTCTCGTCCCACACCTGGGTCATGCCGAGCTTCTCGCCCAGCAGGCCCTTGCGCACCGTGGTGGCGGCCTCGGAAGACTGAATACTCATCGTCGGAGGTCCCTCAGAGCTTGATCTCGATGTCGACACCGGCCGGCAGGTCGAGACGCATGAGCGAGTCGACGGTCTTCGGCGTGGGGTCGATGATGTCGATGAGCCGCTTGTGCGTACGCATCTCGAAGTGCTCGCGGCTGTCCTTGTACTTGTGCGGCGATCGGATGACGCAGTACACGTTCTTCTCGGTAGGCAGCGGCACCGGGCCTGCGACCTGCGCACCCGTGCGCGTCACCGTGTCGACGATCTTGCGCGCCGACGTGTCGATGACCTCGTGGTCATAGGCCTTGAGCCGGATGCGGATCTTCTGTCCCGCCATGGCTGCTTGTCGTCCTCACTCTTCGTACTGCTAAGACCCGATCTGAACCAACACTGAGCTGCTGCTCCGCCGACCCCCGCGGTCGGGCGTGTCGCGCCTTTCGGCACAGCACGCCGCAACGAACTCGCTGGTTCATCGGGGTTTTGACGGCGACCCGGCCACGCCCAGAAGGCGCAGTGCCGGCCCATCGGAGTTCTTCGTCATCGGGCCCGGGCTTCACACCGGTCCCGCGCGCATGGCGCAGACGTCGCCCTCCGCCGAGCAACCTGGACAGTATGCCAGATCAGATTGGCTGAGGCCAATCGCGGTGCGAGGGGCGGCCGGACGGCCGCCCCTCGCAATGTCGAACTACTTGAGGATCTTGACGACGTTGCCGGCGCCAACGGTCCGGCCACCCTCGCGGATGGCGAACTTCAGACCCTCTTCCATGGCCACCGGCTGGATCAGCGCGACGGTCATGCTGGTGTTGTCGCCCGGCATGACCATCTCGGTGCCCTCGGGCAGCGTGACGACGCCGGTGACGTCCGTGGTCCGGAAGTAGAACTGCGGACGGTAGTTGTTGAAGAACGGCGTGTGCCGGCCACCCTCGTCCTTGGACAGGATGTAGACCTGCGCCTCGAAGTCGGTGTGCGGCGTGTTGGTGCCGGGCTTCACGGCGACCATGCCGCGCTCGACGTCCTCGCGCTTGGTACCGCGCAGCAGCAGGCCGACGTTCTCGCCCGCACGGGCCTCGTCGAGCGTCTTGCGGAACATCTCGACGGCGGTGACCGTGGTCTTCTGCGCCGGGCCGGGACGGATGCCGACGAGCTCGACCTCCTCGTTGGCCTTCAGCACACCGCGCTCGACGCGGCCGGTGACGACCGTGCCACGACCGGTGATGGTGAAGACGTCCTCGATCGGCATGAGGAAGGGCTTCTCGATGTCGCGGACCGGGTCCGGGACGTTCTCGTCGACGGCCTCCATGAGGTCCTCGACGGTCTTGACCCACTCCGCGTCACCCTCGAGCGCCTTGAGCGCCGAGACCTTGACGACCGGGACGTCGTCGCCCGGGAACTCGTACTCGGAGAGCAGCTCACGCACCTCGAGCTCGACGAGCTCCAGGATCTCCTCGTCGTCGACCATGTCGGCCTTGTTCAGCGCGACCAGGATGTACGGCACGCCGACCTGACGGGCCAGCAGCACGTGCTCCTTGGTCTGCGGCATCGGGCCGTCGGTGGCGGCGACCACGAGGATCGCGCCGTCCATCTGGGCCGCGCCGGTGATCATGTTCTTGATGTAGTCGGCGTGACCAGGAGCGTCGACATGCGCGTAGTGACGCTTGTCGGTCTGGTACTCGACGTGCGCGATGTTGATCGTGATGCCGCGCTGCTTCTCCTCCGGCGCCTTGTCGATGTCGTCGAACGGAGTGGCCTCGTTCAGCTCCGGGTACTTCTCGTGCAGCACCTTGGTGATGGCAGCCGTGAGCGTGGTCTTGCCGTGGTCGACGTGACCGATGGTGCCGATGTTGACGTGCGGCTTGGTCCGCTCGAACTTCGCCTTAGCCACTGTGGGGTCCTCCTGTGGACTTCGTACGTTGCCGATCCCCGCCTGTGCGGTGTGTTCGGCTGTGTGTTTCTCGGTCGGGATTGCTCATTGGTGCATGGGCCGGGTGAAGACCCGGAGAGATTACTCTCCCCGGACCTTCTTGATGATCTCTTCCGCCACGTTCCGGGGAACCTCGGCGTAGGAGTCGAACTGCATCGAATAACTCGCCCGGCCCTGGGTCTTGCTGCGGAGGTCACCGACGTAGCCGAACATCTCCGACAGCGGGACCAGCGCCTTGACGATGCGCTGGCCGGCACGCTCCTCCATGGCCTGGATCTGGCCACGGCGGGAGTTGAGGTCGCCGATGACCTCGCCCATGTAGTCCTCGGGCGTGGACACCTCGACCTCGAACATCGGCTCGAGCAGCACCGGGTCGGCGCGCCGAGCAGCTTCCTTGAACGCCATGGAACCGGCGATCTTGAACGCCAGCTCCGAGGAGTCGACGTCGTGGTAGGCACCGTCTCGCAGCGTCACCTTCACGTCGACGAGCGGGTAGCCGGCGACGACACCGAACTCCATCGCCTCCTGCGCACCCGCGTCGACCGAAGGGATGTACTCGCGCGGGATGCGCCCACCGGTGACCGAGTTCACGAACTCGTAACCGCCGTCGCCCTCGCCGCCCGTGGGCTCGATGTCGATGATGACGCGAGCGAACTGGCCGGAGCCACCGGTCTGCTTCTTGTGGGTGTACTCGATCTTCTCCACCTTGCGGCGGATGGTCTCGCGGTAAGCCACCTGCGGCTTGCCGACGTTGGCCTCGACCTTGAACTCCCGCTTCATGCGGTCGACCAGGATCTCCAGGTGGAGCTCGCCCATGCCGGAGATGATCGTCTGGCCGGTGTCCTCGTCGGTGCGGACCTGGAAGGTCGGGTCCTCGTCGGCCAGGCGCTGGATCGCGGTGCCCAGCTTCTCCTGGTCGCTCTTCGTCTTCGGCTCGATGGCCACCGAGATGACCGGGGCCGGGAACTTCATCGACTCCAGGATGACCGGCTGGCTCGAGTCGGACAGGGTGTCGCCCGTCGTGGTGTTCTTCAGCCCCATGACGGCGACGATCTGGCCGGCGCTGGCCTTCTCGATCTCCTCACGCTTGTTCGCGTGCATGCGGTAGATCTTGCCGATGCGCTCCTTGTTGCCCTTGGTGCTGTTGAGCACCATGGTCCCGGTCGTCAGCGTGCCCGAGTAGACCCGGACGAACGTGAGCTTGCCGAGGTGCGGGTCGGCCATGATCTTGAACGCCAGCGAGGACAGCGGAGCGTCTTCCTCGGGCTCGCGCGAGAGGATCTCGTCCTCGTTGTCCATCGCGTGGCCCTCGACCGCGCCGACGTCTACCGGCGACGGCAGGTACCGCACGACGGCGTCGAGCATGGGCTGCACGCCCTTGTTCTTGAACGCCGAGCCGGTGAGCACCGGGGTGAGGTTGCCGGCGATGGTGGCGCGGCGGATCGCGGCGATGAGGTCGTCGCGGCCCGGCTCCTTGCCCTCGAGGTAGAGCTCCATCATCGCCTCGTCGTTCTCGGCGATGGTCTCGAGCAGGCGGTCGCGCCACTCCTGGGCAGCCTCGGTGTGGGTGTCCGGGATCTCGACGGTGTCGTACATCTCGCCCAGCGGCGTCTCGGCCGACCAGACCAGGGCCTTCATGTCGACGAGGTCGACGAGGCCGCGGAAGTCCGCCTCGGCGCCGATGGGGAGCTGCAGCACCAGCGGGGTCGCCTTGAGCCGCGTCACGATCATGTCGACGCAGCGGTGGAACTCGGCGCCCGTGCGGTCGAGCTTGTTGATGAAGCAGATGCGCGGGACACCGTACTTGTTGGCCTGATGCCAGACGGTCTCAGACTGCGGCTCGACGCCGGCGACGCCGTCGAACACGGCCACCGCACCGTCCAGGACGCGCAGGGACCGCTCGACCTCGACGGTGAAGTCGACGTGGCCGGGCGTGTCGATGATGTTGATGGTGTGGTCGTCCCACTCGCAGGTGGTCGCGGCCGAGGTGATCGTGATGCCGCGTTCCTGCTCCTGCTCCATCCAGTCCATGGTGGCTGCGCCATCGTGGACCTCACCGATCTTGTAGTTGATACCGGTGTAGTACAGGATCCGCTCGGTGGTGGTGGTCTTGCCGGCGTCGATGTGAGCCATGATGCCGATGTTGCGGACCTTGGCCAGATCGAGCTTGCGGAGGTCGGTCGCCATGTGCGTGCGTTCGCTTCCTTATATGCGGTCTCGTCGACTCGGCGCCAGCGACTACCAGCGGTAGTGCGCGAAGGCCTTGTTCGACTCGGCCATCTTGTGGGTGTCCTCGCGACGCTTCACGCTGGCACCGAGGCCGTTGGAGGCGTCGAGGATCTCGTTCATCAAACGCTCCGTCATGGTCTTCTCACGACGGGCGCGGGAGTAGCTGACCAGCCAGCGCAGGGCCAGCGTGGTGCTGCGGCCGGCGCGCACCTCGATCGGCACCTGGTAGGTCGCGCCACCGACACGGCGGCTGCGGACCTCGAGGGTCGGCTTGACGTTGTCGAGCGCGCGCTTCAGCGTGACGACGGGGTCGGTACCGGTCTTCTCGCGGGCGCCCTCGAGCGCACCGTGCACGATGCCCTCGGCGATCGACTTCTTGCCGTCTTCGAGCACCTTGTTGACCAGCTGGGTGACCAGCGGCGACCCGTAGACCGGGTCGACGACGACCGGTCGCTTGGGTGCAGGACCCTTGCGCGGCATCAGCTCTTCTCCTTCTTCGCGCCGTAGCGGCTGCGCGCCTGCTTGCGGTTCTTGACGCCCTGGGTGTCGAGCGAACCGCGGATGATCTTGTACCGGACGCCCGGGAGGTCCTTCACCCGGCCGCCACGCACGAGCACCATCGAGTGCTCCTGCAGGTTGTGGCCGACACCGGGGATGTAGGCGGTGACCTCGATCTGGCTGGTCAGCTTGACACGGGCAACCTTCCGAAGCGCCGAGTTCGGCTTCTTCGGCGTCGTGGTGTACACGCGCGTGCACACGCCGCGCCGCTGCGGGCTGCCCTTGAGCGCCGGGGTCTTGTTCTTTGCGACCTTGTCCTGGCGGCCCTTGCGGACCAACTGCTGGATCGTAGGCACTACGTCTCCGTGTCCTCTGCTCGTCGAACTGCCTCGACTGGTCTGGTTTCCGGGGATCACACCGCTCGTTCGCCCTGGCGTCAGCGCAGGTCGTGGGCGCCTTCCGGCGACCCCCGCGGTCGGGCGTGTCGGCCCGATCCCACGCCGCACGATCAGGCTCCCGATCGATGTGGTCGGTTGATCTGTCCGGTATGCGCTGGCCTCTGCCGCCGGGCGCGCCGGATTGCCCGGAGCAGTCCAGGCACGAAGACTGAGGTTACCCGGTCGAGGGTACCCAGGTCAAAGTGATGCCGCAGCTCGACGGGAAGACGTCTTCAGACGATAACGCACGGGTCTCGCCCGCGTCACGACCCCACGCCGGACCCGCGCACCCGTCGCGGCGGACGATCACCGCGTGACTCGTTAGCACCTTGTCGGGAGGGCGTTTCCCTCGCTATAGCAGGGCAGACTCCCTCCCGACCGCCCCGTCAAGGGGGGAACACACCCCGGCCACGCGGCGATCAGCAGCGGTAGCCGCCGTCGGCGAGGCCGGCTTCGCGCTCGAGCGGGTGGTCGCACGGTTTGCGCGGGTCGTGCCTGATGACGTACTCCCAGATGAACCGGGCGTAGCCGAGCCGCGCCCATTGCTCGGAGTGCACCCGCTCGTGCCGCAGCAGCCGGGCCAGGCTCGGCGCGCCGGAGCCCGGCGGCCGCTTCCCCGACTCCACCGACGTCCGCAGCACCTCGGCCGGATCGTCATGCGAGCCGTTCACCAGGTAGAGCTCACCCCACGTCGTGCCGCCGCGGGCGGCGAACCAGTCGACCGGGTTCGGCACCGCGCGCAGCGCCCGCGGACCGGCCGCCGCCATCATCGTCCCCTCGGGGGTGGCGACCAGCGCACCGCGCTTCACGGCGGTGCCGGCGTCGCCGCGGTTGAGGCCGAACAGGCCGCCGTACGACCAGCGGTTGCGGTCGCGCCGGGCCTCGGTCTGGCTGGGCCGGCCGCCGTTGAGCAGCTCGGTCAGCCGCACCAGCTCGCGCGCCCGGCGGGCGTCGTCGACGCGGACGTAGGGGCGCTCGTCGGGGCCGCGCCAGACGGTGCGGCCGGCCAGCGGCGCGAAGGTCGCCGCGGTGACGCCCTCTTCGCGGGCGCGGCCGACCACCTGCTCGGGGGTGAGCCCGGACGCCAGCGTCCACCGGACCCACTCGCGGTACAGGTCGTCCGGCTCGCCGCTCAGCAGGCCGGCGCCGCGGAGCAGCGCGACGGTCGCCTCGGTCATCGGCTCCTCCTCGGCCAGTCGCAGTCAATCTACTGGGGCGCTGTCACATTCGGGCTCCGGGAACGACCCACAGGAGGTGTGGTCCTCTCGTCCTCCGCGCGACCGGTCCGGTCCGCCGCCCGCGGGCTGGCGGAGCTGTCCGGTCTGGTTCACGACGGCACCAGCGCCCTCGCCGCGTCGGTGCTGTCCCGCGTCCGCGTCGTCGGCCGGTGCGCCGGTCCGGCGCTGCCACCGGACCGGCACGACGCCGTCGGCGACGCCGCCGTCGCGATGCGGCTGGCGCTCGCGACCGCCGCCGCGACGCTGACGCTCGCGGTCGAGTCCGCCGCGGACGAGCTCGGCGTGCTCCTGCGTCCGGCGGCCGCGGCCCGCGGCGCGGCGCGGACCACCACCGGGCAGCCGTCATCCGCTCACCCGCTGACCCGGGCACAGCGACGGGCGCTGCGCTACTACACGACGGTCGAGGGGGTCGACGAGGTGAACGCCTTCCTGCGCCGGCCGGACGACACGCCACCACAGCGGCGGGCGGACCTGCGCCGGCTCGTCGACGACGCCGTGGCCGGGCTGGCGGCGCTGCCGCGGTTCACCGGCGTCGTCTATCGCGGCACGTCGCTGCCGGCCGCGCAGCTGCCGCGGTGGCGGCCGGGCGTCGTCGTCGCGGACAGTGGGTTCGCCAGCGCGTCGGCCAGTGCGTCGGTGGCCGAGGCGTTCCGCGCCGGCGGTAACGCGTTCATCACCATCGTCGGCCGCACCGGCGCCGACATCCGGGCACTGTCCTCGTTCGCGCACGAGGCCGAAGTGCTGTTCCCGCCCGGCACGCGGTTCCGGGTCGTCGGCCGGTCGTGGGACGATCGACGCGAGTGCTGGAGCTTCCTGATCGAGGAGGTGGCCGCGTGCGCTTCGACCGCGCCGTCTACGACCGGCTGAGCGACGAGGACAAGGCCGCCTACGTCCAGGCCACCCAGGCCGCCGCAGACACAGGCCCGCCGCCGCCCGAGGGCATCGCCCCCGAGAAGGCGCACGCCCAGGAGGGCTTCGAGGTCATCGAGAACGACGACGGCGCCGCCACCCGCGAGGGGTGACGGCGCCGTCGATCAGGGACGACGGACTCGTCAGTTGTACGAGCCGAAGTCGTAGTCCTCGAGGCGCACGGCCTCGCCGGACCCCTGGCCGAACTCGTAGTCGGAGTAGTCGGCGCCGTAGTCGACCATGGAGTACATGGCCGCCTTGGCCTCCTCGGTCGGCTCGACCCGCAGGTTGCGGTAGCGGGGCAGGCCCGTACCGGCCGGGATCAGCTTGCCGAGGATGACGTTCTCCTTCAGGCCGATCAGCGGGTCGGACTTGGCGTTGATGGCCGCCTCCGTGAGCACCCGCGTGGTCTCCTGGAACGACGCCGCCGACAGCCACGAGTCGGTGGCCAGCGACGCCTTGGTGATGCCCATCAGCTGCGGACGACCCGAGGCCGGCTGACCGCCCTCGGCGACCGCTCGCCGGTTCTCGTCCTCGAACCGGGACCGCTCGACCAGCTCGCCGGGGAGCAGGTCGGTGGTGCCGCTCTCGAGCACGGTGATCCGGCGCAGCATCTGCCGCACGATGATCTCGATGTGCTTGTCGTGGATCGACACACCCTGCGACCGGTAGACCTCCTGGACCTGGTCGGTCAGGAAGACCTGGACCGCCCGCTGGCCCTGGACCCGCAGCACGTCGTGTGGGTCGGCCGTACCGGAGTGCAGCAGCTCGCCGACCTCGACGCGGTCGGCGTCCTGGACGCGCCACTGGGCGATGCCAGGCGCGCGCCGGTTGGTCCACTCGAACACCCGTCGCGACAGCGGGAACGACTGCTCCTCGGCGCCGTCGTCGGGGACGATGACCGCGTGGGCGCCCTTGGCGTCCTCCTCGATGCGGACCCGGCCGGCCGACTCCGAGAGCGGAGCCTTGCCCTTCGGGGCGCGCGCCTCGAACAGCTCGACCACACGCGGCAGACCGTGCGTGATGTCCTCACCGGCGACACCGCCGGTGTGGAACGTCCGCATGGTCAGCTGGGTGCCGGGCTCGCCGATGGACTGGGCGGCGATGATGCCGACCGCCTCGCCGACGTCGACGAGCTTGCCCGAGGCCAGCGACCGGCCGTAGCACATGGCGCAGACGCCGGTCTTGCTCTCGCAGGTCAGGACACTGCGGACGCGGACGTTCTCGACGCCCGCGGCCACCAGCCGGCCGATCTCGACGTCGCCGAGGTCGTCGCCGGCCGAGGCCACCTTCGTGCCGTCGGGCGACACGACGTCCTCGGACAGCGAGCGCGCGTAGACCGAGGTCTCGACGTGCTCGTCGACGATGAGCCGGCCGTCGGCGCCGGTCGTGGCGATCGGCAGTGCCAGACCACGCTCGGTGCCGCAGTCGACCTCGCGGATGATGACGTCCTGCGAGACGTCGACCAGCCGCCGGGTCAGGTAACCGGAGTCGGCGGTCCGCAGCGCGGTGTCGGCCAGACCCTTGCGGGCGCCGTGCGTCGAGATGAAGAACTCGACGACGGACAGACCCTCGCGGAAGCTCGCCTTGATCGGCCGCGGGATGGTCTCACCCTTCGGGTTGGCGACCAGGCCGCGCATGCCCGCCAGCTGGCGGATCTGCATCCAGTTACCACGGGCACCGGAGGTGACCATGATGTTGATGGCGTTCTCCGACGCGAACGACGCGCGCATGGCCTCGTCGACCGCGTTGGTGGCGTCGGTCCAGATGTCGATGAGCTCTTCGCGCCGCTCGCCGTCGGAGATGACACCGCGGGCGAAGTTGCGCTCGACCTTCTCGGCCTTGGCCTCGAACCCCTCGAGGATGCGGGCCTTCGTCGGCGGCGCCACGACGTCGTCGAACGAGACCGTCACCCCGGACCGGGTGGCCCAGTGGAAGCCGATCTCCTTCAGCGCGTCCAGCGTCGCGGCCACCTGGATCTTCGGGTACCGCTCGGCGAGGTCGTTGACGATGCTGCCGAGGCGCTTCTTGTCCACGACGGCGTCGACGAACGGGTAGTCGAGCGGCAGCGCCTCGTTGAACAGCGCCCGGCCCAGGGACGTGCGCAGCGTCAACGGCTGGCCCGGCTCCCAGTCCTCCGGAGTCTCGAAGCCGGCCGGCGGCACGACGTCGTTCACCCGCAGGGTGATCGGCGCCTGCAGCGACAGCTCACCGCGGTCGAAGGCGGCGATGCCCTCGGCGATGGACGAGAACGCCCGGCCCTCGCCGATCTGCTCGCCACGGTCGGAGGTCAGGAAGAAGATGCCCAGCACCATGTCCTGCGTCGGCATGGTGACCGGCCGGCCGTCGGCCGGCTTGAGGATGTTGTTGCTGGACAGCATCAGGATGCGGGCCTCGGCCTGCGCCTCCGCCGACAGCGGCAGGTGCACGGCCATCTGGTCGCCGTCGAAGTCGGCGTTGAACGCCGTGCAGACGAGCGGGTGGATCTGGATGGCCTTGCCCTCGATCAGCTGCGGCTCGAACGCCTGGATGCCGAGACGGTGCAGCGTCGGCGCCCGGTTCAGCAGCACCGGGTGCTCGGCGATGACCTCCTCGAGGACGTCCCAGACGACCGGGCGGGCGCGCTCGACCATGCGCTTCGCGCTCTTGATGTTCTGCGCGTGCGACAGGTCGACCAGCCGCTTCATGACGAACGGCTTGAACAGCTCGATCGCCATGCCCTTCGGCAGGCCGCACTGGTGCAGCTTGAGCTGCGGGCCGACGACGATGACCGAACGGCCGGAGTAGTCGACGCGCTTGCCCAGCAGGTTCTGGCGGAACCGGCCCTGCTTGCCCTTCAGCATGTCGGAGATCGACTTCAGCGGCCGGTTGCCGGGACCCGTGACGGGACGGCCGCGGCGGCCGTTGTCGAACAACGCGTCGACGGACTCCTGGAGCATCCGCTTCTCGTTGTTGACGATGATCTCCGGCGCACCGAGGTCGAGCAGCCGCTTGAGGCGGTTGTTCCGGTTGATGACCCGACGGTAGAGGTCGTTGAGGTCGCTGGTCGCGAACCGGCCACCGTCGAGCTGCACCATCGGGCGCAGATCCGGCGGGATGACCGGGACGGCGTCGAGCACCATGCCGCGCGGGTCGTTCTTCGTCGTCAGGAACGGCGAGACGACCTTGAGCCGCTTGAGCGCACGGGTCTTCTTCTGGCCCTTGCCGGTGCGGATGAGGTCGCGCAGCTTGTCGGCCTCGGCCTCGAGGTCGAAGCCGTCGATGCGCTCCTTGATCGCCTGCGCGCCCATGCCGCCGCGGAAGTACTGACCGAAGCGGTCGCGCATCTCGCGGTACAGCAGCTCGTCGCCCTCGAGGTCCTGGACCTTGAGGTTGCGGAAGCGGTCCCAGACCGCGTTCAGGCGGTCGATCTCGGCGTCGGCGCGCTTGCGCAGCTGGCTCATCTCGCGCTCGGCCGACTCCTTGACCTTGCGGCGCGCGTCGCCCTTGGCACCCTCGGCCTCGAGCTCGGCGAGGTCGGCCTCGAGCTTCTTCGCCCGGGTCTCGACGTCGGCGTCGCGGCGCTGCTCGACCTGCTTGCGCTCGACGTCGATCTGGCCCTCGAGCGAGGACAGGTCGCGGTGGCGCGACTCCTCGTCGACCCAGGTGATCATGTAGGCCGCGAAGTAGATGACCTTCTCGAGGTCCTTCGGGGCGAGGTCGAGCAGGTAGCCCAGCCGCGACGGCACACCCTTGAAGTACCAGATGTGCGTGACGGGGGCGGCCAGCTCGATGTGGCCCATCCGCTCGCGGCGCACCTTGGCGCGCGTGACCTCGACGCCACAGCGCTCACAGATGATGCCCTTGAAGCGGACGCGCTTGTACTTGCCGCAGTAGCACTCCCAGTCGCGGGTGGGACCGAAGATCTTCTCGCAGAAGAGCCCGTCCTTCTCCGGCTTCAGAGTGCGGTAGTTGATCGTCTCAGGCTTCTTGACCTCGCCGTGCGACCACCCGCGAATGTGTTCGGCGGTCGCGAGGCCGATGCGTAGCTCGTCGAAGAAATTGACGTCGAGCACGTGTGTCCTTCTCTCGCTCAGATGTTTCAGGTCTGTGGTGGCTGGCGGAAATGGGAGGCCGGGTCAGGAACCGGGCCTCCCACCACCGTCAGACCTCTTCGACGCTGCTCGGCTCGCGCCGGGACAGGTCGATTCCGAGTTCTTCTGCCGCGCGGAAGACGTCTTCGTCGGTCTCCCGCATCTCGATCTGGGAGCCGTCGCTGGAGAGCACTTCGACGTTGAGGCACAACGCCTGCATCTCCTTGAACAGCACCTTGAACGACTCGGGGATACCCGACTCGGGGATGTTCTCGCCCTTGACGATGGCCTCGTAGACCTTGACGCGGCCGGGAACGTCGTCGGACTTGATGGTGAGCAGTTCCTGCAGCGCGTACGCCGCGCCGTAGGCCTGGAGCGCCCAGACCTCCATCTCACCGAAGCGCTGACCGCCGAACTGCGCCTTGCCACCCAGCGGCTGCTGCGTGACCATCGAGTACGGACCGGTCGACCGGGCGTGGATCTTGTCGTCGACGTGGTGGTTGAGCTTCAGGATGTACATGTAGCCCACCGCCACCGGCTTCGGGAACGGCTCACCGGACCGGCCGTCGAACAGGTTGGCCTTGCCGTCGCCGCCGACCAGGCGGACGCCGTCGCGGGTCTTGAGCGTCGACCCGAGCAGGCCGGCGATCTCGTCCTCGCGCGCACCGTCGAAGACCGGCGTGGCGACCTTGGTGTCGGCCGGCGCCTCGGCGGCGCCGATGCCCCGCAGCCGGGTCTTCCACTCCTCGTCGTCGCCCTCGACCTCCCAGCCGGTCTTGGCCACCCACCCGAGGTGGGTCTCCATGACCTGGCCGAGGTTCATGCGGCTCGGGACGCCCAGCGGGTTCAGCACCATGTCGACCGCGGTGCCGTCCTCGAGGAACGGCATGTCCTCGACCGGGAGGATCTTGGCGATGACGCCCTTGTTGCCGTGGCGGCCGGCGAGCTTGTCGCCGTCCTGGATCTTGCGCATCTGAGCGATGTAGACGCGGACCAGCTGGTTGACGCCCGGCGGGAGCTCGTCGCCCTCGTCGCGGTCGAACACCCGGACGCCGATGACCTTGCCGGACTCGCCGTGCGGCACCTTCAGCGAGGTGTCGCGGACCTCACGCGCCTTCTCACCGAAGATCGCGCGGAGCAGCCGCTCCTCAGGGGTCAGCTCGGTCTCGCCCTTCGGGGTGACCTTGCCGACCAGGATGTCGCCGTTGGTGACCTCGGCGCCGATGCGGATGATGCCGCGCTCGTCGAGGTCGGCGAGGACCTCGTCGGAGACGTTCGGGATGTCGCGCGTGATCTCCTCGGGGCCCAGCTTGGTGTCGCGGGCGTCGACCTCGTGCTCCTCGATCTTGATCGAGGTGAGGACGTCGTCCTGGATGAGCCGCTGCGAGATGACGATGGCGTCCTCGTAGTTGTGGCCCTCCCACGACATGAACGCGACCAGCAGGTTCTTGCCCAGCGCCATCTCACCGAGCTCGGTGGACGGGCCGTCGGCGATGACCTGACCGGCCTCGACCCGCTGCCCCTCCTCGACGATCGGCTTCTGGTTGATGCACGACCCGGCGTTGGACCGGCGGAACTTCGCCAGCTGGTACGTCTGGTACGTGCCGTCGTCGGCCATGACGGTGACGTAGTCGGCCGACAGCTCGGTGACCACGCCGCTCTTGTCGGCCAGGATGACGTCGCCGGCGTCCTCGGCCGCGTGCGACTCCATGCCGGTGCCGACCAGCGGCGACTCGGACCGGAGCAACGGCACGGCCTGCCGCTGCATGTTCGAGCCCATGAGCGCGCGGTTGGCGTCGTCGTGCTCGAGGAACGGGATCATCGCGGTGGCCACGGAGACCATCTGCCGCGGCGAGACGTCCATGTAGTCGACCTCGCCGCCCGGGACGGTCTCGATCTCGCCGCCGCGCTTGCGCACCAGCACCTTGTCCTCGGCGAACCGGCTGTCGTCGGTCAGCGGCGCATTGGCCTGCGCGATGACGCGGCGGTCCTCCTCGTCGGCGCTCAGGTACTCGATGTCGTCGGTGACGTGGCCGTCGTTGACCCGGCGGTACGGCGTCTCGATGAAGCCGAACGGGTTGATGCGCCCGTAGGTGGCCAGCGAGCCGATCAGGCCGATGTTCGGGCCCTCAGGGGTCTCGATGGGACACATGCGGCCGTAGTGCGACGGGTGGACGTCGCGGACCTCCATGCCGGCCCGCTCGCGGGACAGACCACCCGGACCCAGCGCGTTGAGCCGGCGCTTGTGCGTCAGCCCGGCCAGCGGGTTGGTCTGGTCCATGAACTGCGACAGCTGGGAGGTCCCGAAGAACTCCTTGATCGCGGCCACGACCGGCCGGATGTTGATCAGCGTCTGCGGCGTGATGGCCTCGACGTCCTGCGTGGTCATGCGCTCGCGGACGACGCGCTCCATGCGGGACAGACCGGTGCGGACCTGGTTCTGGATGAGCTCGCCGACGGTACGGATGCGGCGGTTGCCGAAGTGGTCGATGTCGTCGACCTCGACCGGAACCGTGTTCTCGCCGGTGGTCAGCTCGTTCTCGTTGGCGTGCAGCCGCACCAGGTAGCGCAGCGTGCCGACGATGTCGTCCATGGTCAGCGTGCTCTGGTCGAGCGCGAGGTCGACGCCGAGCTTCTTGCCCAGCTTGTAGCGGCCGACCCGGGCGAGGTCGTAGCGCTTCGGGTTGAAGTAGGCGTTCTCGAGCAGCTGCTGCGCGGCCTCGCGCGTCGGCGGCTCACCCGGGCGCATCTTCCGGTAGATGTCGAGCAGCGCTTCGTCCTGGGTGGTGGTGTGGTCCTTCTCCAGGGTGGCGCGCATCGACTCGTAGTCGCCGAACTCCTCGAGGATCTGCTCGTTCGTCCAGCCCATGGCCTTGAGCAGCACCGTGACGTTCTGCTTGCGCTTGCGGTCGAGGCGGACGCCGACCATGTCGCGCTTGTCTATCTCGAACTCCAGCCAGGCACCCCGGGACGGGATGACCTTGGCGGTGTAGATGTCCTTGTCCGAGGTCTTGTCGAGCGAGCGCTCGAAGTAGAGGCCCGGCGACCGCACCAGCTGCGACACGACGACGCGCTCGGTGCCGTTGACGATGAACGTCCCCTTGGGGGTCATGAGCGGGAAGTCGCCCATGAAGACCGTCTGGGACTTGATCTCGCCGGTCTCGTTGTTGATGAACTCGGCGGTGACGAACAGCGGCGCGGAGTAGGTGAAGTCGCGCATCTTGCACTCGTCGATGCTGTTCTTGGGGTCCTCGAAGCGAGGGTTCGAGAACGACAGCGACATGGTCGCCGAGAAGTCCTCGATGGGACTGATCTCGTCGAGGATCTCCTGCAGGCCCGACGTGGTGTTGACGTCGGTGCGCCCCTCGGCCTCGGCAGCGGCGACTCGCGCCTGCCAGCGCTCGTTTCCGAGCAGCCAGTCGAAGCTGTCTATCTGGAGGGCGAGAAGGTTCGGAACGTCGAGAGGTTCGCGAATCTTGGCAAAAGAGATGCGACGCGAGACATTGGGGCCAGCAGTGGTGGTGGGCGTGACGGCCAACAGGGGTCCTTCCGAGGGCACACGGTCGGAATGCACGCGCAGTCCTCAACCCAAGCGGGCAGCATCGGCGAAGGGCAGCGCAAAGCTGCAGTCTAACCCAAAGGGCACACTGCTGTCGAGTGGTCAGCCACTCCGCGCTTCCTTCTGTCTCGCATTCCCCACCCCGCTGCCAGATCAGCATCTCGTCAGGACCAGGCCCGCGTCAAGCACCGACGCCCCCCTGTTCACCGAATTGGCACCTGAAATGCCGCATTCGTGGTGCTCAGCAGCCGATCAGTGACTCATCCGAACGTACGATCCAGTGGCGCGCCGGGGGCTTGCGGCGGGCCGGACGGCGTCCGCGCGGGCGGAGAATTTTCGCCGCAGGCGAACAGCCCGCCCCCCTCACATTGAGTTGATCATGGAGAAGGGCGGCTTCCGAGCGCCTCCAGAGCCGACCTTCTCCATGATCAACTCGGGTCCGGGCAGACCAAAGGGGACGTCGGACGCGGACGGGCCCGGCACCCCGCGAAGGGGTACCGGGCCCGTGGAGCAGTGGGTCAGCGACTCACTTGACCGAGACGGTGGCGCCGGCGCCCTCGAGGGCCTCCTTGGCCTTGTCAGCGGCCTCCTTGTTGACCTTCTCGAGCAGCGGCTTCGGCGCGGCCTCGACGAGGTCCTTGGCCTCCTTGAGGCCGAGCGACGTCAGCGCGCGGACCTCCTTGATGACCTGGATCTTCTTGTCGCCGGCGGCCTCGAGGATGACGTCGAACTCGTCCTTCTCCTCCTCGGCCGGGGCGGCGCCACCGGGGGCAGCAGCGCCCGGAGCGGCGGCGACGGCGACCGGGGCGGCCGCGGTGACCTCGAAGGTCTCCTCGAACTTCTTCACGAACTCGGAGAGCTCGATGAGGGTCATCTCCTTGAACGCGTCCAGGAGGTCCTCGGTGTTGAGCTTCGCCATGGTGGCGGGTTCCTTTCTCTGTTCGGCTGACTGCCGGGTTGTCGTACGGGCTCGGGGCCGTGGGACGACCCCCGGGCGTTCAGCCCTCGTTCTGCTCCGTCGCCTCGGCCGCGTCGGCGGCCTCGGTGGCGGGTGCCTCGGCGGCCTCGGCGGCGGGTGCCTCGACGGCGGGTGCCTCGGCCTCGACCTTCTGCCGCAGCGCCTCGAGGACGCGAGCGGTCTGCGCCAGCGGGGCGTTGAACAGCGACACCGCGTTCTGCAGCGACGCCTTCATCGCACCGGCCAGCTTGGCCAGCAGGACCTCGCGCGACTCGAGGTCGGCGAGCTTGGTGATCTCCTCGCTGGAGAGCGGCTCGCCGTCGAGCAGGCCACCCTTCACGACGAGGACGGGGTTCGCCTTGGCGAAGTCACGCAGACCCTTGGCGGCCTCGACCGGGTCGCCCTTGACGAAGGCGATGGCCGACGGGCCGGACAGGTAGTCGTCGAGCCCCGAGATCCCGGCTTCGCGCGCCGCGATCTTGGTCAGCGTGTTCTTCACCACGGCGTAGGACGCGTTCCCACCGAGCGACCGACGCAGTTCCGTCAGCTGCTTGACGGTGAGGCCGCGGTACTCGGTCAGCACGACCGCGTTGCTGGCACGGAACTCGTCCGCGAGCTCGGCGACCGCGGCTGCCTTGTCAGGCCTCGCCATGGGGCTCCTTCTTCCGGATGGGGTGCCGGTGGAGACCCGCAGACATGAAGAACGCCCCGGCACAGGCACGGGGCGAAAGGGCACCGGCAGCGGCCGGCACGACGTTCGTCTCACACCTGCGCGGGCCGCCCACATCGCTGCGGGGCCTTCGTCACGATCGGCTGGCGACCGTGAGACCGGCGGTCTTTGGCAGCGTTCATGGTACGGGCACAGGGCCGCCGTCGCCAAATCAGCCGAACGGGCCGGTCTTCTGGTCCTGGAACGAGTGCACCATGTCGCGCAGCTCCTCGGTCCGCCCGCCCGGCCGGCGGCGCGGGCACAACTACGGCCGGCCGAGCTGGTGGACGCTGGCTGGGGTCGCGCCGCCGGAGACTGGCCGGGCGGGGCGGACCGAGGAGCTGCGCGACATGGTGCACTCGTTCCAGGACCAGAAGACCGGCCCGTTCGGCTGATTTGGCGACGGCGGCCCTGTGCCCGTACCATGAACGCTGCCAAAGACCGCCGGTCTCACGGTCGCCAGCCGATCGTGACGAAGGCCCCGCAGCGATGTGGGCGGCCCGCGCAGGTGTGAGACGAACGTCGTGCCGGCCGCTGCCGGTGCCTTTCGCCCCGTGCCTGTGCCGGGGCGTTCTTCATGTCTGCGGGTCTCCACCGGCACCCCATCCGGAAGAAGGAGCCCCATGGCGAGGCCTGACAAGGCAGCCGCGGTCGCCGAGCTCGCGGACGAGTTCCGTGCCAGCAACGCGGTCGTGCTGACCGAGTACCGCGGCCTCACCGTCAAGCAGCTGACGGAACTGCGTCGGTCGCTCGGTGGGAACGCGTCCTACGCCGTGGTGAAGAACACGCTGACCAAGATCGCGGCGCGCGAAGCCGGGATCTCGGGGCTCGACGACTACCTGTCCGGCCCGTCGGCCATCGCCTTCGTCAAGGGCGACCCGGTCGAGGCCGCCAAGGGTCTGCGTGACTTCGCCAAGGCGAACCCCGTCCTCGTCGTGAAGGGTGGCCTGCTCGACGGCGAGCCGCTCTCCAGCGAGGAGATCACAAGCTCGCCGACCTCGAGTCGCGCGAGGTCCTGCTGGCCAAGCTGGCCGGTGCGATGAAGGCGTCGCTGCAGAACGCGGTGTCGCTGTTCAACGCCCCGCTGGCGCAGACCGCTCGCGTCCTCGAGGCGCTGCGGCAGAAGGTCGAGGCCGAGGCACCCGCCGTCGAGGCACCCGCCGCCGAGGCCGCCGAGGCACCCGCCACCGAGGCCGCCGACGCGGCCGAGGCGACGGAGCAGAACGAGGGCTGAACGCCCGGGGTCGTCCCACGGCCCCGAGCCCGTACGACAACCCGGCAGTCAGCCGAACAGAGAAAGGAACCGCCACCATGGCGAAGCTCAACACGAGGACCTCCTGGACGCGTTCAAGGAGATGACCCTCATCGAGCTCTCCGAGTTCGTGAAGAAGTTCGAGGAGACCTTCGAGGTCACCGCGGCCGCCCCGGTCGCCGTCGCCGCCGCTCCGGGCGCTGCTGCCCCCGGTGGCGCCGCCCCGGCCGAGGAGGAGAAGGACGAGTTCGACGTCATCCTCGAGGCCGCCGCGACAAGAAGATCCAGGTCATCAAGGAGGTCCGCGCGCTGACGTCGCTCGGCCTCAAGGAGCCAAGGACCTCGTCGAGGCCGCGCCGAAGCCGCTGCTCGAGAAGGTCAACAAGGAGGCCGCTGACAAGGCCAAGGAGGCCCTCGAGGGCGCCGGCGCCACCGTCTCGGTCAAGTGAGTCGCTGACCCACTGCTCCACGGGCCCGGTACCCCCTTCGCGGGGTGCCGGCCCGTCCGCGTCCGACGTCCCCTTTGGTCTGCCCGGACCCGAGTTGATCATGGAGAAGGTCGGCTCTGGAGGCGCTCGGAAGCCGCCCTTCTCCATGATCAACTCAATGTGAGGGGGGCGGCTGTTCGCCTGCGGCGAAAATTCTCCGCCCGCGCGGACGCCGTCCGGCCCGCCGCAAGCCCCCGGCGCGCCACTGGATCGTACGTTCGGATGAGTCACTGATCGGCTGCTGAGCACCACGAATGCGGCATTTCAGGTGCCAATTCGGTGAACAGGGGGCGTCGGTGCTTGACGCGGGCCTGGTCTGACGAGATGCTGATCTGGCAGCGGGGTGGGGAATGCGAGACAGAAGGAAGCGCGGAGTGGCTGACCACTCGACAGCAGTGTGCCCTTTGGGTTAGACTGCAGCTTTGCGCTGCCCTTCGCCGATGCTGCCCGCTTGGGTTGAGGACTGCGCGTGCATTCCGACCGTGTGCCCTCGGAAGGACCCCTGTTGGCCGTCACGCCCACCACCACTGCTGGCCCCAATGTCTCGCGTCGCATCTCTTTTGCCAAGATTCGCGAACCTCTCGACGTTCCGAACCTTCTCGCCCTCCAGATAGACAGCTTCGACTGGCTGCTCGGAAACGAGCGCTGGCAGGCGCGAGTCGCCGCTGCCGAGGCCGAGGGGCGCACCGACGTCAACACCACGTCGGGCCTGCAGGAGATCCTCGACGAGATCAGTCCCATCGAGGACTTCTCGGCGACCATGTCGCTGTCGTTCTCGAACCCTCGCTTCGAGGACCCCAAGAACAGCATCGACGAGTGCAAGATGCGCGACTTCACCTACTCCGCGCCGCTGTTCGTCACCGCCGAGTTCATCAACAACGAGACCGGCGAGATCAAGTCCCAGACGGTCTTCATGGGCGACTTCCCGCTCATGACCCCAAGGGGACGTTCATCGTCAACGGCACCGAGCGCGTCGTCGTGTCGCAGCTGGTGCGGTCGCCGGGCCTCTACTTCGAGCGCTCGCTCGACAAGACCTCGGACAAGGACATCTACACCGCCAAGGTCATCCCGTCCGGGGTGCCTGGCTGGAGTTCGAGATAGACAAGCGCGACATGGTCGGCGTCCGCCTCGACCGCAAGCGCAAGCAGAACGTCACGGTGCTGCTCAAGGCCATGGGCTGGACGAACGAGCAGATCCTCGAGGAGTTCGGCGACTACGAGTCGATGCGCGCCACCCTGGAGAAGGACCACACCACCACCCAGGACGAAGCGCTGCTCGACATCTACCGGAAGATGCGCCCGGGTGAGCCGCCGACGCGCGAGGCCGCGCAGCAGCTGCTCGAGAACGCCTACTTCAACCCGAAGCGCTACGACCTCGCCCGGGTCGGCCGCTACAAGCTGGGCAAGAAGCTCGGCGTCGACCTCGCGCTCGACCAGAGCACGCTGACCATGGACGACATCGTCGGCACGCTGCGCTACCTGGTGCGGCTGCACGCCAACGAGAACGAGCTGACCACCGGCGAGAACACGGTTCCGGTCGAGGTCGACGACATCGACCACTTCGGCAACCGCCGCATCCGTACCGTCGGCGAGCTCATCCAGAACCAGGTCCGCACCGGTCTGTCCCGCATGGAGCGCGTCGTCCGCGAGCGCATGACCACGCAGGACGTCGAGGCCATCACGCCGCAGACGCTGATCAACATCCGGCCGGTCGTGGCCGCGATCAAGGAGTTCTTCGGGACCTCCCAGCTGTCGCAGTTCATGGACCAGACCAACCCGCTGGCCGGGCTGACGCACAAGCGCCGGCTCAACGCGCTGGGTCCGGGTGGTCTGTCCCGCGAGCGGGCCGGCATGGAGGTCCGCGACGTCCACCCGTCGCACTACGGCCGCATGTGTCCCATCGAGACCCCTGAGGGCCCGAACATCGGCCTGATCGGCTCGCTGGCCACCTACGGGCGCATCAACCCGTTCGGCTTCATCGAGACGCCGTACCGCCGGGTCAACGACGGCCACGTCACCGACGACATCGAGTACCTGAGCGCCGACGAGGAGGACCGCCGCGTCATCGCGCAGGCCAATGCGCCGCTGACCGACGACAGCCGGTTCGCCGAGGACAAGGTGCTGGTGCGCAAGCGCGGCGGCGAGATCGAGACCGTCCCGGGCGGCGAGGTCGACTACATGGACGTCTCGCCGCGGCAGATGGTCTCCGTGGCCACCGCGATGATCCCGTTCCTCGAGCACGACGACGCCAACCGCGCGCTCATGGGCTCGAACATGCAGCGGCAGGCCGTGCCGTTGCTCCGGTCCGAGTCGCCGCTGGTCGGCACCGGCATGGAGTCGCACGCGGCCGAGGACGCCGGCGACGTCATCCTGGCCGACAAGAGCGGCGTGGTCACCGAGCTGTCGGCCGACTACGTCACCGTCATGGCCGACGACGGCACGTACCAGACGTACCAGCTGGCGAAGTTCCGCCGGTCCAACGCCGGGTCGTGCATCAACCAGAAGCCGATCGTCGAGGAGGGGCAGCGGGTCGAGGCCGGTCAGGTCATCGCCGACGGCCCGTCCACCGAGCTCGGTGAGATGGCGCTGGGCAAGAACCTGCTGGTCGCGTTCATGTCGTGGGAGGGCCACAACTACGAGGACGCCATCGTCATCTCGCAGCGGCTCATCCAGGACGACGTCCTCACCTCGATCAAGATCGAGGAGCACGAGGTCGACGCCCGCGACACCAAGCTGGGCCCCGAGGAGATCACGCGCGACATCCCGAACGTCTCCGACGAGGTCCTCGCCGACCTCGACGAGCGCGGCATCATCCGCATCGGCGCCGAGGTCACCAACGGCGACATCCTGGTCGGCAAGGTCACCCCGAAGGGCGAGACCGAGCTGACCCCTGAGGAGCGGCTGCTCCGCGCGATCTTCGGTGAGAAGGCGCGTGAGGTCCGCGACACCTCGCTGAAGGTGCCGCACGGCGAGTCCGGCAAGGTCATCGGCGTCCGGGTGTTCGACCGCGACGAGGGCGACGAGCTCCCGCCGGGCGTCAACCAGCTGGTCCGCGTCTACATCGCTCAGATGCGCAAGATCCAGGACGGCGACAAGCTCGCCGGCCGCCACGGCAACAAGGGCGTCATCGCCAAGATCCTCCCGGTCGAGGACATGCCGTTCCTCGAGGACGGCACCGCGGTCGACATGGTGCTGAACCCGCTGGGCGTCCCGAGCCGCATGAACCTCGGCCAGGTCATGGAGACCCACCTCGGGTGGGTGGCCAAGACCGGCTGGGAGGTCGAGGGCGACGACGAGGAGTGGAAGACCCGGCTGCGGGGCATCGGCGCCGCCGAGGCGCCGGCCGACACCAAGGTCGCCACGCCGGTCTTCGACGGTGCGCGCGAGGACGAGATCGCCGGCCTGCTCGGGTCGACGCTCAAGACCCGCGACGGCGTCCGCCTGGTCGGCGGCGACGGCAAGGCCAACCTGTTCGACGGCCGGTCCGGTGAGCCGTTCCCGAAGCCGGTGGCGGTGGGCTACATGTACATCCTGAAGCTCAACCACCACGTCGACGACAAGATCCACGCCCGGTCGACCGGTCCGTACTCGATGGTCACGCAGCAGCCGCTGGGTGGCAAGGCGCAGTTCGGCGGTCAGCGCTTCGGTGAGATGGAGGTCTGGGCGCTCCAGGCCTACGGCGCGGCGTACGCGCTGCTGCAGAACTGCTCACCATCAAGTCCGACGACGTTCCCGGCCGCGTCAAGGTCTACGAGGCCATCGTCAAGGGCGAGAACATCCCCGAGTCGGGTATCCCCGAGTCGTTCAAGGTGCTGTTCAAGGAGATGCAGGCGTTGTGCCTCAACGTCGAAGTGCTCTCCAGCGACGGCTCCCAGATCGAGATGCGGGAGACCGACGAAGACGTCTTCCGCGCGGCAGAAGAACTCGGAATCGACCCTGTCCCGGCGCGAGCCGAGCAGCGTCGAAGAGGTCTGACGGTGGTGGAGGCCCGGTTCCTGACCCGGCCTCCCATTTCCGCCAGCCACCACAGACCTGAAACATCTGAGCGAGAGAAGGAACACGTGCTCGACGTCAATTTCTTCGACGAGCTACGCATCGGCCTCGCGACCGCCGAACACATTCGCGGGTGGTCGCACGGCGAGGTCAAGAAGCCTGAGACGATCAACTACCGCACTCTGAAGCCGGAGAAGGACGGGCTCTTCTGCGAGAAGATCTTCGGTCCCACCCGCGACTGGAGTGCTACTGCGGCAAGTACAAGCGCGTCCGCTTCAAGGGCATCATCTGTGAGCGCTGTGGCGTCGAGGTCACGCGCGCCAAGGTGCGCCGCGAGCGGATGGGCCACATCGAGCTGGCCGCCCCCGTCACGCACATCTGGTACTTCAAGGGTGTGCCGTCGCGGCTGGGCTACCTGCTCGACCTCGCCCCGAAGGACCTCGAGAAGGTCATCTACTTCGCGGCCTACATGATCACCTGGGTCGACGAGGAGTCGCGCCACCGCGACCTGTTCTCGCTCGAGGGCCAGATCGACGTCGAGCGCAAGCAGGTCGAGCAGCGCCGCGACGCCGACGTCGAGACCCGGGCGAAGAAGCTC